>NZ_SUEO01000006.1:56940-71791 GCF_004962925.1 Mesorhizobium sp.
GAAACAATGTGGGTCGACCCGCCGGGTTATTTCGGTCGCGCGCCGTGGCTGCGCGATACGAAGTTCGCCTTCACCAATTACGGCGTGGCGCTAGGCCTGCAGGCCGCCGGCATCTGGCCGGAGCGTGTCGAGAGGCTGAACGCTTTCTTCGAGGATTGGCGCTCCGGCGATGAATACGATCGCGAGGCGATCACCTGGGTGATGGCTTGCACTTCGCATCTTCCCGGGGCGTTTGTAGCTTCCGGACAGCCAAAGAACGATTGAAAGCGGCAAATCCCGGGAACGTTCTCACTCCGGCGCGGGTTCTCGATGACAAGTACATCGAAACGCAAGGGACGCGGGTGAAATGGCCATTCTTTCGGGAAAACCGGGAAGCTGTTGGGTGGCTGCCGCCACCGCCACGAACTATCCCCCGCTCGAGGGCTCGATCCATGCGGAGACCGTTGTCGTGGGCGCCGGGATTGTCGGGCTGACGACGGCGCTTTGCCTTTGCGAGGCCGGTCGATCGGTGATCGTCGTCGAAGGCTTGCGGACAGGCGGCCAGGTGACCGGCCGTTCGACGGCCAAGATCACGACGCAGCACGCGCTGATCTATCGCCATCTCATCGACACTTTCGGGCGGGACCTCGCGCAGACCTATGCCGACGCGAATTCCGCCGGCGCCGTCCAGATCCGGGACTGGGTTCGCAACTATGCCATCCCCTGCGATCTCGAGACCAAGGACGCCTATACCTATACCTGCGACACAAGCCGGCGCGCGGAGATCGCATCCGAGGCAGAGGCCGCACGCCAGGTCAGGCTGAACGCGGATATTCTCGAGCGCGCGCCGCTGCCTTTCGAAACGGCCGCCGCTCTGCGTTTTTCCGACCAGGCGCAGTTCAATCCGGCGATGTATCTGGTTGGCCTGGCTCAAGCGGTAACGGCCCGTGGCGGACGGATTTTCGAAAACAGCCGCGCGATCTCAATTGGCGAAGCAAGCCGCTGGCGCGTCGTCACCGAGAGCGGCACAGTTCACGCCGAGCATGTGGTCGTCGCCACCAACATGACAGTGAAGAGCCCCATCGGTATGGCGAACCGGACCCGGCCGCGCTGCCACACTGCCATGGCGTTTCGGATCGATGACCCGCTTGCTGTCGACGGCATGTTTATCGGCATCGACGATCCGACGCATTCCATCCGCACGGGCCGCGATGCCGAAGGCCCGCTGCTGGTCGCGCTTGGCCCCAAATTCGATACGGGCCAGGACGGCGACGTGGCGAAACGGTTTGTCGAGCTGGAACAATGGGCAAGAGGGAACCTTCCAGTTGGAGACGTCGCGTGGCGCTGGTGCAATGAGGACTATGACACGGCCGACAGGGTTCCGTATGCCGGCGAGCCCGATCCGGACAAAGCCTCCGGTTTTCATATTGCCACAGGATTCAACGCCTGGGGCATCACCAACGGAACCGCCGCGGGCATGATGATTGCGGATTTGATCTGCGCTCGGCCGAGCCCATGGCAAAAGCTCTATGATCCGGCGCGTTCTTATCCCGAGGACTTTCACAAGAATAGCCGCAGCCAATCGGTTGTCTCAAGCATCGACGACATTGCGCCCGGCATGGGCGGTGTGATCGTCAGGGGTGACGAAAAGATCGCGGCGTGGAGAGACACTGAAGGGGTGCTCCATCCCGTTTCAGCGACCTGCACGCACAAGGGCTGCACCGTGACCTGGAACAACGCGGACAACACCTGGGACTGTCCTTGCCATGGCTCGATTTTCGCCGCCGACGGTTCGGTCATCCACGGCCCGGCTCGAAAACCGCTTGCCCCGGCCGCGCTGTAGAAAAGCGACTGTCACGGCCCGGCGTCACGGCCGAGATCGTCGAGATCGTCGAGATCGTCGAGAGTCCTGCGCCATTTCACGCCGTTTGCTGAGCCTCCGCGACGCGCCTGATTTCTCCTGGCAAGGATTCCCAAACCTTGATCATCTGCCCCTCTCCCACGTGGTGAGCGAGCACCTTGGATACGACCCTGAATGCATCCTTGGAGTCGACCGGTCGGGTAAACTCCAGCTCCGCCTTGATTTTGGCCAGAAACTCGTCGAGCGACCGCAACTTCTCGGGAGTTTTGGAAGGCTGGTATTGGTCGTAATAGGCGCCGCGCACGAGGATCGGCAGCTGCGAGCCGAGGTGGGCTGCGAGATCCGGCTGCATACGATCCCGCAGGGCGTGGAGCACCGCCCCAAGAACATGCCATGCGATCTGCCGATCCGGTCCGATCTCGGCCATGATCTCGTCGAGCCAGATGTTTGTGGTCTGCAGCGTCTTGTCGAACACGTCGAGTCCGGTGGCGCTCATCGAAGCCTCCTTTTTCGTTTGAATGACTCAATGGGCGAAACGACCGTGGTCGGGTGTTGTTCCCGTTGCCCAGCGTAGCGTAAACACCCTCGCCCGCAAAAGCGTGTGATCATCCGGCCAAGCTTACGCTCCGTGCGTTCCTGTCAAGATTTGCCCGTCAAGATTTGGCCATAGCCACGGCAACGAAAAGCGTTTGCCCTTGCCTGTTGATGCGGAACAAGATGGGCTTGTTCTGTTGACGGGATTTCGTCCACTCCGCTTCGATGTCGGACGGCTGGCTTACGTTCTGATTGTTGGCCGAAACGATCACGTCGCCCGCGCGGAGGCCGTTTTGGTCGGCGAATGCCACAACCGACCCCGGAAGTTCATTGGAACTTCCAGCCCGCAATCCGGTTAGGTGGGCAAGGATTTGAAGCGGATTGGTGGAAGATGATGTCCCCAGGGCTTGGTGGAAATCCGCGCTCGACTGCCAGGATCGCAGGGGTATCCCAGTCACCCGATGCTCGTCCTGTTTCCGGACCTGCGCTTGACCCCGAAACGAGGAGGAAACCCATGGCGACCATGAAAGCAGTTCGCATTCACACTTTTGGCGGGCCAGAGGTCCTTTCGCTGGACGACGTCCCCATGCCTCAGCCCCGTGACGACGAGGTCACGCTCAAGGTCTGCGCAGCAAGCGTCAATCCTGTCGACTACAAGACCCGAGAAGGATCTGCGGGCGGGGATCTGCCCGTTACGCTCGGCCGCGACGTATCCGGCGTGGTGGAGCTGTGCGGCACGCGGGCTCATACGTTGAAGAAGGGCGATCCGACGTTTGCCATGCTTGGTCATGGCCGGGGCGGCAATGCCGAATACGTCGTCGTCAAGGCGACGGAGGCGGCAGCAAAACCGGAACGTCTTACCCACGCGCAAGCCGCCGCCGTGCCGCTTGCCGGCATTACAGCGTGGCAGGGCCTTTTCGACCATGGCGACCTCAAATCCGGGCAGCGGGTTCTCATCCATGGCGGCGCCGGCGGTGTCGGCCATCTGGCGATCCAGTTTGCCAAGGCTGCGGGCGCGTTTGTCGCGACGACGGTCGCTGCCGAGGATTTCGATTTCGTCCGCAAGCTTGGCGCCGACCAGGCCGTCGACTACAAGAACCAGCGCTTCGAGGACGAGGTCGAAGACATCGATATGGTTTTCGACCTGGTCGCGGGCGACGCACAGGACCGCTCCTGGAACGTACTGAAGCCCGGCGGGCTACTTGTTTCCTCCGTTTCTGAGCCCTCGGCCGAACAGGCACGTCTGCATCAGGCGCGTGGCGTTTCCTATCTGGCCGAGCCAAATGCGGCGCAGCTTGCGAGGATCAGCGGCCTCATCGACGCCGGCAAGGTAACTCCGTTCGTGCAGGCAACTTATCCTTTGGAGGAAGTCGCCAAGGCCGAGGAACGGCTGGAGAGGGAACATACGCGCGGCAAGATCGTGCTGCAGGTGGCCGCGTGAGACCGGAATGCCCGAAGTTGAGCGTGAACCGATTCTGCGGGCACGCCGTTCAGGAGGTGATCGGGGCGTGGCGCCGACAGGCAGCTAAGAACAGGAGATTGCATTATGGCCAGCGAAGCAGATCGTGATCCGCGTCATCACACCACGAAGATGAAAGCCCGCTTGCAGGAAACCATTGACCATCTCCGCGAAGATGTCGAGAAGGTGGACGAACCCCAGTTGAAGGCGATGTTCGAAACCGCCGCCGAGGTTCTCAACGGCCTGCGGACCGCATTCAGCCATTATGAGCAGAAGAATGAACCTGCTTGGCGCGATTCATCCGTAAGTGCCGATTAATTCCGCCTCGCCCAGCATGTTTTCACGGGCAGCCTGCCACACGACCAGGGCATCGGGTTCCGGGCCGATGGGAAGGTTGGCAATGCCAAGGGCGGCGAGCCTGAAGCGGAAGGTGTGTGGTTTATCACCCGGATGCTGATCGGGTCCGTCATAGTCTAAATTGCCGAAATCATTGAAGCCGTGAGGCAGGTCCTCGGTTCGCGCTTTGGAACTGCGTCCTTCGGCCAAATGACGCCGGTCGCCGCCGATGTCGTACACGACCCAATGACGGGACGCTTGTGACGGTGCATCCGTATCTTCCATGACGAGCACGTAGCTCCGAGTGCCCGGCGGCGGATCGTTCCATTCTAGAAACGGGGAGAGATTATCGCCGCGCCGGGCATGACGATCCGGAATGGGCTGGCCGTTCTTAAAGGCGGGACTGGTCAAAGTGAACGCCATCACTTTCTTTCTTGCTCCGGCTGGACTCGGTCGAAACAGACGCTTCGGGCCCGCCCGTCGCGGCCTTCTCTCCATCAAACATCCCAACAACCACAACCGGCTATTGTTCCTCCGATGATGCATATGTGGTGGCATGGATCGTATGAGCGCGGGCCGTGTTCACTTGAAATGGGCGCTCCGATTGCTTCTCTATGCTCGCCGACAGTGGACCCGACCGGGCGAGCATGAGCTCTTCACCCGGCCGCTCTGAAAGCACGGCGTCGGCTCCACCATCCACTGCGTTGCCGGCGATGCCACCAGCATTTAGCGGCCAGTCGGTAACGAGAACGACCAAGACTTGTCGTCACCGTTCTGGGCTAGCCTCAATGCACAAACTTCGCCTTCAGCCAAGCCAGAAGTCTGTTCCCGACAATTGTCCGGCGTACTCTGGCGGCAGCCCATCGCGCTTGCATCGTAGCACCAACGTGGCAGTGGCAGACGATGTTGTGCAACTGCCAGTCACTTAGCTCGAAAAAGCGCTTTGCCTCACCGTAGGTATCATCTTTCAGACCCATGGCGCGCAGCACCGGATCCTCATAGGCAACGGTGATCGGCGATCCCGCGCCACGCGCTACAGCACGGGCTTCAGGACTGAGATATTCGGTGCCTGAAAGCGCTCCGAGGCAGCGCCGTGGATTTTGTTCGAGAAGCTCTGCCCAACGCTCGATCCGCTGCGTCCGAGTCATGACCGGGTATGTCGCCGAGGGCTCAACTTTTGCAATTGTCTGCAGTTGGTCGAGTGTTTGGTGTCTCATAGTCGGCTCCTTTTGATAGGTGCACCCACGCCCTAACAAAAAATTATTGCGCTGCGACGCGCCGACAAGGCCGGGAATTGGCAATGTGAGGAGTTCAACCTCGCACGGTTCGTATCAGGAACCTTCTCGGGGGCCTGGTTGTTTTGGCTGGTGAAAGGAGACCGTCATGAGCACAAAACCACCACCCGTTCCGGCAGAGAACCAGAGTCCTAAGGGCCCGGGCGACAAGAAGTCGGTTCCGGTGGACCAAATGCAGCACAGCCATTCCGCCCCGAATCCCGACAAACAGGGCCAGCAGGGCAACACGAAGGTCAATACGACCCATCAAGGCCACCAGCAGGACCGTTAGGTGATTTCATGTCCACGTCGAAGAAGACCCTTGCCAGCATCCGCCATGGCGGTCCTGGCGCATCGCACGAAAATGCCAAGGAGCCGCTGGTGATAGAAAAGCCACCAGCCGATTCCGATCTGCGCAGCCACAGCAAGATCTCAGGCGGCGGAGGCGAACGCGACAGCCACCATACTCATGACCCCGAAAAGAAGGGCGGCGGCACCCGACCGGCACGACAAGGAAGGTGAATGGTCGTTGAGGACTACGGCGTGGCGCCTTGCAGTCTTTGCTGAAAATGCGAGGCGCGATAAGGCCGTCTGATTGCGAGCACCGCCTGACGACGCGGTGGTCTAGGCAGCGCTTTGGTCCGGTGGGACGACCCGTTCTTCGGCCGCGCGCCACATGGTGCGCAGCTTCTCCGGCAAAGTGGCTTGGACCTTCGCGACCTGACCACGCGAGACATGCCGCGACAGCGTGGCAAAGACAGAACGCACCGCATCGTTGGCATCCATGAGCCGTGCATCGGACACGCGATCCGTGACTTCGATGACAAACTCGTCCCAATCCCAATCGCTCGGCTGCCTTGCCGGCTCGAACTGATCGTAATAGGCGCCACGCACCAAAACTGGCAGTTCTGCGCCGAGATGCGCCGCTAGCCCCAAAGGCAGCCGGTCACGCAGCATCTGCAGGACTGTCGACAGCACCTTCCAGCAGAGCTGCCTGTCTGGGCCCAGCTCCTCCATCAAGTCATTGAGCCAAACGTTGGTTGTCTGAAGCGTCTTGTCGAAGACGTCGAGGCCTGTCGCGCTCACTATACCGTCCTCCCGGTCACGTCCGCCGCGCACAGTTATTCGTGAACGGATTACATCCGCATGAGTTCCCTAGGCCTTCGAATTCCGTGACTACAGTCTCGCTGCAGATGCAGCCTCGGCAGTGGCTGTGGGCTTTTTGGCTTACCGTCGCAACTTCGGCCCACGTTATGCATTCTTGCTTTGGATCGCCGTCCCTCCAGGCAGTCCGGGGCTGAAAAAGCCTGTCGCCCGCTGGCTCCCGGCCGGCGGGCTTTCTCGTGGGCCTACCGGCTTTTCCCGCTAGACGAGCCATAGCAATGCTACTTGCGGTGGAACTGGAGGCCCTTCTGAGAGTTCATATCCTCATCAACAGGCGCACGGACTGCCGCTCGCAATGGCGCAGCAGCGCAAGAATGGGAGAACCACCATGAGCCTCGGAACCATACTCATCATCATTTTGATCCTTGCCTTGCTTGGCGGGTTCAGCGGTCTGGGTGGCGGGCCGTTCTATGGCACTGGCTATTATGGCGGTGGCGGCCTCGGTCTCGTGCTGCTGATCGTGATTATCCTGGTCCTTCTCGGACGCATTTAGTGCCCGCACGACCAGACCGACAACTTGGCCGGGTGATCCTGTGACGGGTAGTCCAGGAATCGCGGCGGCTGGCGGCAAACCGGAGATGTGGTAATCGCAAAGGGGAACCGAAATTGCCCAAGTGCATTATAGCCGCTCCAGAAATCCATGAGAATGGCGCCATACGTGAACTTCGTTCAACAAGCCGATATCGGCCTCGGAGTTCCGGGCCTTCCCTCTGCCGATCTGCTGCAGGCACTGCCCGTTGCCGTCTATACCGTCGACGAGCAGGGACGCATCACCTTCTTCAACGAAGCCGCAGCTGAGCTCTGGGGCCATCGTCCGGTTATCGGCCGGGACCTATGGTGCGGCTCGTGGAAACTTCGTTATCTAGACGGTCGGGATATGGCACATGGCGAGTGTCCGATGGCCGTGGCGCTGCGCGAAAGACGGGACGTCTCATGGGACCAAGCGATTGCGGAGCGGCCGGACGGCGAACTCGTCCCGTTCAAGGCTCACCCACGCCTGCTTCGCGACGAAGCGGGCAATATTATCGGTGCCATCAACACGCTGCTCGACCTGCGCACGCAGACGCTGGGCGATGAAGCCCGCATGCGTCTTGCCGCCATTGTCGCATCGTCGATGGACGCCATCGTCTCGAAGGACATGAACGGCATCATCACCAGTTGGAACGATGCTGCAGAACGCTTGTTCGGCTACACATCTGCCGAGGCGATCGGCCGGCCGGTGACGATCCTCATTCCGCCCGACCGTCTCGACGAGGAAGTCTCGATCATCAGCCGGATCCGCGCCGGCGAACGCGTCCCCTCCTATGAGACGATGCGCTTGCGCAAGGACGGCACGCTGGTTTCGGTCTCGCTCACCGTCTCGCCGATCCGCGACGCCATCGGCCGGGTCGTCGGCGCCTCCAAGATTGCGCGCGACATCAGCTCCCACAAGGAGAACGAACGGCGCATCCGTCTGCTCATGCGCGAGGTCAACCATCGGGTGAAGAATCAGTTCTCGGTCATCATCTCGATGATCCGCGAGACCAGCAAGCTGGCGAGCACACCTGAGGCTTTTCTCGGACAGGTTCGGGAGCGCATCACGGCACTTTCTGAATCCCATGATCTCCTAGTCAATGCCGAGTGGCGCGGCGCGACGGTCCGCGAGCTCATCCAGGCACAGCTCAAGGCCTTCGCAGCGCAGCCTCGCGTGTCGACGGCCGGGCCACTGGTGATGCTGCAGCCGAACGCAGTGCAGTATCTCGGCATAGCCTTTCACGAACTCGCCACCAATTCGGCAAAACATGGAGCGCTGTCCTGCAGCGACGGACGTGTCGAAATCGATTGGAATCTGATCCCTGCCGGCGACGGTGCCGAAACCTTTCGACTAGTCTGGCGAGAGTTGGGCGGGCCGATCCTGGACGCTGTCAGGGGGCGCGGTTTCGGAATGGTCGTCCTCGAGCGAGTGGCGCCGCAGGCTTTCAGCGGCAGCGGCCGGCTGGAGTTCCATGAGCAAGGCGTCACCTGGACGCTCGAGGCACCGCTGCACTTCGTCCAGGCGTCAGTGGCGGATAACGCGGCCGTTTGAAAGCGCCCGTGAAGCTAAACCCTTCCCCTCCGACCGATTGTGCTGACGCTCGGCCGGACCTATTGCATTCGGTCCGGCTCGCGATACAGTTCTGCCCTCCAGAACATCGAGGTTGCCTCTCCCGGGCAAAGCATCGCGATTAACTGAAAGCCGATGGACGTTATCTAATTCAAAGACGCTCAGGCTGTCGAATTCCATGGCTGCCCCGTAGAACTGGGCCGCTTGCAGCACCAGGCATTCGATGTCTTCAAGCGCGACGTTTTCTGCGAGGTTACGCAGCCGCACGGCCTCGGCCACCGCAGTGACATTGACTATTCCCTTATACCGGGCGGCTGCCCGAACTTGCAGGTTAACGTCCTGACACAAATGAGCCGAATAACTGTATCTCATGGAAAACCCTCTTTTTCAGGAGCGGTTTGTCCCTCGTGGTAAGCATGTGCCATATCGATCCGAATGGCAAGGGAAATCAATAAAATTATACCGTAAAATCAATAAGTTAGCATATCACACAGACTGCGCGGTCGACGCCTCACAGTAACTGTCAGCCTTTCACGCCGACGGCCTATGAACCGATCTTGACGTTCTGCGAGGCTTTTCCTAATTCTTAGGTAAATACTAACTTTGAGCGGCTGGAGGCGAAAATGGCCGACCTGGAAAGACCCGAACGACTGCAGATCATGCTAACTGCCGACGAATTGGCTGCATTGGAAAACTGGCGCTTTGAAAGGCGCATGCCAAGCCGGTCGGCGGCCGTGAGAGAGTTGCTGCGGCGCGGTCTCCATGCAGACGGATTCTTGACGGCAGCACAAGGTGCCAAGTCACAGGATTTTGGAATTCTGCCCAGTTCCGGGATTGTCGATGGACCGCCCGACGGCGGCTAGCCGCCTCGAACACCGCGCATCTGGCCTGTCGCTCAAGGCTAGCAACCTATCCCGGTGTTCCCAAAGAACGGCGACGGCAAGCTATACGGCAGGTTCGGTGACGCGAGCTGGAGACCCTTCGGCAACAGTCGGCAACAGTGTGCCGGAGCCCTGCCTGCGCTCTGGAACCTCAGGCAATCGTCGCGCGTTCGGTGACACGGGCTACGGTGCCACACGCTTTTTTGAGGGACGTCGTGCATCGCAGCAAGGCCGGTTGCATCACCACACAGGCCAGCAAGGATCGAAGCAATGAGCGTGCTTTACCGCGCGGCAAAAATCGCCGAACAGGCTCATGCCGGACAGACAGACAAGACCGGGGGGCCCTATATCGAACATTGCCGCCGGGTCGTTGACGCCGTCGAAACGCTCGACCAGAAGGCCGTTGCCTATCTTCACGACGTTCTAGAGAAAAGCGACGATTGGGATCGCGATCGGCTCGAGGCGGCTGGTTTCGGAACCTCCATCGTGTCGGCAGTCGATGCCATGACACGCAGGCCGGACGAGGACGATCCCGCTTTCGTGCGCAGAGCAGCAGCCAACCCATTGGCGCTGCCGGTGAAGCGCGCAGATCTCGCCGACAATCTGTGGCAGGCACGGCAGGTCGGCACCTCGACATCGAAATATGAAGCCGGCCTGCGGATCCTCGACGAAGAGTTCACCGATTGACGGAAAAGATCGCCGTCTGCAGCGTGACCGCCCCGATGTGGAAATTCAAGCGCCGCTCTACTCGGGGATATGAGGCGTATGTCGCTTATCCTCGGCAGGATCGGCATCGATCCGCGCCTTGTCAGGATCGAAGGCGCCATGGCGGGCGATGGCCGACGCCGGCGTGTCGGGCGTCTCGTAGGCCCACATGAAGTCATCAGCCGCTCCGCCGACCGCGTGAACCCGCCAGTAACTCGCCGTGCCCTTCAACGGGCTGCTCGTTATAGCGTTCGTCTTCTCCAGAAGGTCGAAATAGATGTCCTCGAAAGGGATATAGAAGACGGGATCGTGTCCGGCTTCATGGAGCACTTTTGCCCGCTCGGTTGAGGCAATGATCGCGTCGGAAAACCTGACCGTCACGGTTCCATTGAACGGGGTGATCGCAAGCGCGCTGGGGCGGCGGGTGGATTTTGCGGCTACGGGCTGCATTCGACTTCTCCGTTGGCTGCGCTGTCTCCTTGAAACGTCGTACCGCCCATCAGGGTTCCAGTTTGGCCAGTCATTGGCGTTTGTCGCTGAGCGATGGGCGCATTGGAGCGCACGACCGTTGGGTGGTTCGAATTCGCATCAAGACATACCGCCAGATCCCGGCGATGTGAGCTTTCCCAGCCCTTCCGGCTGCAGGTGAAAAACCAGCTGCGGGCCAGATTCGAGGGAACGTTACGGCCGAAGAGTTCGTTTCCTAGGTCAATACCAAAAGCGGCGGCGGGGCTTTGCAAGTAGAAGGGAGATTGCCATGAAAGTCGGCAACTGCATGACGAGGAATGTCCAAGTCGCGAACCCCGAACAGTCCATTCGCGAAGTAGCGCAGATTATGGAAAGACTCGACGCTGGAGTAATGCCTGTAGGCGACCACGACCGGCTGGTCGGGATGATTACCGATCGTGATATCGCGATCCGCGGCGTAGCATTGGGTAAGGGACCTGACGCCAAGGTGCGTGATGTCATGAGCCCGGAGGTCAAATATTGCTTCGATGACGAAGATGTCGAGCATGTGCTTGAGAACATGGGCGACCTGCAGGTGCGTCGGCTTCCGGTTCTGAACCGCGACAAGAGGCTCGTCGGGATCATCTCTCTTGGCGATCTCGCGACGAATGGCGAAGCGGCAGAAGCGGGAGAGGCTTTAAGCGGCATCTCGAAGCCGGGCGGCGAGCACTCGCAAACTACTCACTGACTGACGCCGCGACACGTCGGCGCCAGCGCCTGATGTTCTCGAACGATTGCAAGCGCCCTGCCAAAGCCTATGGTGAAGGTGGGGCCTCTCGGAGTTGATAGATTTGGGTTGGTCGCTGAACCTCGGGACGATCGCAGGCACCATCGTGCGCGTTCACTTTACCTTCCTGCTTCTGCTCGTCTGGATTTGGTTGACGCACTATCGGATCGGCGGCACGCCAGCGGCCTGGGAAGGTGTTGCCTTCATCATTGCCGTCTTTGCCTGCGTGGTGCTGCATGAGTTTGGCCACATCGCTGCCGCACGATATTTCGGCATCAGCACGCCGGACATCACACTTTTTCCGATCGGCGGTGTGGCCAGGCTGGAACGCATGCCCGAAGAGCCGGGGCAGGAGTTCGTGATCGCGGTCGCGGGGCCGCTGGTCAATGTGGCGATCGCCGCGCTGATCTTCGCCCTGCTCGGCGGGTCCGCGGGTGTCGAACAGATGGCCGGGATCGAGGATCCGCGTACGAATTTTCTCGCCAGGCTTGCAGGGGTCAATGTCTTCTTGGTCCTTTTCAACATGATCCCGGCCTTCCCGATGGATGGCGGCCGTATCCTGCGCGCCGCCCTCGCCGCCCGCCTCTCCTGGTCGCGCGCGACACAGATCGCCGCCACAATCGGGCAAGGATTGGCCTTCGTCTTCGGTTTCCTTGGGCTGTTCTACAACCCTCTGCTGATCTTCATCGGCATCTTCGTCTATCTCGCCGCGGCAGCGGAAGCCCAGAACGCACAGATCCGAGAGGTAGCCACAAGCGTCCTTGTCGGGGACGTGATGATCACCGAGTTCGCCCGGCTGGAACGGTCGGCGACGCTCGACGAGGCAATCGAGATGCTGCTTGCTACCACGCAGCACGACTTCCCTGTCATCGACTCCGCCGGCCATCTTGAGGGATTGGTGACACGCAACGACATGATCCGGACATTGAAGGAAAAAGGGCCCGCTGCACCGGTTGCGAGCGCAATGCGCAACGATATCCCGAAAATACATTACCGCAAAAGTCTCGAGGAAAGCCTGCGCCTCATGCAGCGGGCAGATGTGCCTGCCATTGCGGTCGTGGACAATTCCGACCGACTGGTCGGGCTCATGACACACGAAACCATAGGCGAGATGCTTATGGTCCGCTCAGCCGTTTCAGATGCCTTCCGATTTGGCCGTTTGCGTGGGGGCAAGTCGCGACTTACGCGAATCTGAGTACGAGGGAATTCTTTCTACCGCCGGATCGAGCGGGTGCGCTCCAAATCGGCCGGAACAACGTTGTTCCGGCCGGCCCACCTTTTGTGTCTTAAGAGCCCGCAATGTGAGGCAGAAGCTCGAGCGTACCGCGATAGATCATGTCGCCAGCTACGTAGAGGATGACGACAAGGCCGACATAGGCAATCCAGCGATGCTTCTGAAGCAGATTGGCAATGAAGTTTGCGGCAATGCCCATCAGCGCGACTGAGAGGACAAGGCCGAAGATCAATACGTTCGGATGTTCGCGCGCAGCACCCGCTACCGCCAGAACATTGTCGAGCGACATAGAGACGTCGGCAATGATGATCTGCCACGTTGCCTGCGCCAGCGTCTTGCGTGAAGCTTTGCCAGCGACGATGCCATCGTAGTCGACGTCACCTTCCGAAAGCGCTTCGATAGCCTGTATTTCCTGCGCATGGTTTTGCCGGAGTTCGCGCCACATCTTCCAGCATACCCACAACAGCAATATCCCGCCGGCCAACAGCAAGCCGACGATCTGCAGGAGCTGGGTTGTAGCGGCCGCAAAGCCGATGCGCAGAACGGCCGCTGCGACGATACCGATGACGATCGCGTTTCTGCGCTGCTCTTTGGGTAGCCCGGCCGCGGCAAGGCCGATAACGATGGCATTGTCGCCGGCCAGCACCAGGTCGATCATGATGACCTGCAAGAGAGCGGTCATTGCTTCAGGACTGAGAAATTCTGTCATATGGCACCCTTGCGTTCAGCTAGGGGTGACGAGACTTGCGAGCATAGCCGTAGAGCAACGCGGACACCGCGCATGATGAGAGAAATGCCGCTACAGCTGAAGAAATCTCAAAAGCCAGGCCACCGGATTGGAATTCCAGTCCGACATCACAGTCCTGATGGACTGCCAGAGGGGCCCGGCCTGGTAGCACCTAGCTATTGCCGGAAGCGTGAAAACTCAAGGCTTAATTGTGATCCGGCCTATGCGGCATCGGGCTCGGCAAAATTTCGTCCCGCCAAGTCGATCGAATCGTGGCCATTGAACGGGCCGGCAGCCGCAAGTAGACTGATACCGTGGGCTTCGGTCAGTCTCTGTAATATCCAATCTGCGACCGGCGATGCGATGAAGGAAATCCGTCTTGGCTGTTCATCGACGACCGATCGGCCAATATCTGTTCCCGATCGGCTCGTTGGGATTGGCCGCATTAAGTCATTTCGGCGGCGCGTCGATCGAGCATTCGCTGCTTTCGATCAAGATCCTGGCTTTGATCGTGGTCGCTATCTTCATCTTCGCGACCGTGTTTGTGGTTTTGCATCATGCCGAAGCCGTCGCACAGCGGCTCGGTGAACCTTATGGCACGCTGCTGTTGACGTTTTCGGTCACGGCCATCGAAGCATCGGTTATCGTTTCGATGATGCTGCACGGCGCGAACAACCCGACGCTGGCACGCGAGTCCGTGTTTTCGACGGTCATGATCGTGTGCACTGGTGTGGTCGGGGTCTGCCTCACCCTGGGTGGGCTGAAGCATCGGTATCAGGACATCAAACGACAGGGCACCAACGCTTCCCTTGCCGTCATTATGGCGCTGACGGTTCTTACGCTGATCCTTCCAAATTACACTCTTGCAACAAGCCCCGGTGCGTTCTCCGCATCGCAACTCGCATTCGTGAGCGTCCTTTCTGTTCTCCTCTACGGTGCGTTCGTCTTTGCACAAATGGTGCGCCAACGGGGCGATTTTATCGAGGATCTGACGTCCAGCGCCGAACATCAGGAACATCAGGAACATCAGGGGCATGCATCTGAGGGTGGGAAAGTGACCACCAACGTGCTCCTTTTATTTGTCGGGCTGGCAGGGATCGTTCTTCTGACCGAGCAGGTGGCCGGCAGCATCGAGGATGGGCTCGCGTTTCTTCACGTTACCCAGGCGGACGCAATTGTGGGCTTCTTCGTCGCTGCGCTTGTGCTTATGCCGGAAGCGGTATCGGCCGTTCGGGCAGCGCTTAATAACGAACTTCAGCGAGGGCTGAATGTCGCCCTAGGCTCCGCTTGCGCGACGATCGGCCTGACAATCCCGGCAATCGGGGCGGCGAGCCTGCTCACGGGACGAAGCCTGATGCTTGGTCTGGGTCCGGGGGATAC
>NZ_SUEO01000070.1:0-12506 GCF_004962925.1 Mesorhizobium sp.
GGCCTATGCCGAGAAGAACGGCGCGCGTTTCGAAAAGGCTCGGATCGACCGTGTCGGAGCAGGGCAGGATGGCGCGACATTGACGCTGGCCGACGGCACGGTGCGGCAGGCAAAATGCCTTGTCATCGCCGCCGGCGCGTGGTCGCATCTCATGGCGAAACATCTCGGCGACCGCATCCCGCTCGAAACCGAGCGCGGCTACAACACGACGTTGCCGAAGACCGCCTTCGACGTGAAGCGGCAACTGATCTTCTCCGGTCATGGCTTCGTCGTCACCCCGCTTGAAACCGGTGTGCGCGTCGGCGGCGCGGTCGAGCTCGGCGGCATTGAGCGGCCGCCCAACTATGCCCGCTCGAAAGCGCTGCTCGAAAAGGCCAAAAGCTTCCTGCCGGGACTTGATCCGGCCGGTGGCCGCGAATGGATGGGATTTCGGCCATCGCTGCCGGATTCGCTGCCGGTGATTGGTGGCGCCAGGCACGCCGGCACGATAGTCTACGCCTTTGGCCACGGCCATCTCGGCCTGACTCAGGCGGCTGCCACCGGACGCTTGATCCGCGATCTCATTCTCGGCCAAAATCCGGTGTTTGATCTTTCTCCGTTTTCTCCGAACCGCTTTTGACGGGATCTAGAAATGGCGCGCCACTCCTTCTTTTGCATCGACGGTCACACCTGCGGCAATCCGGTGCGGCTTGTCGCCGGCGGCGGGCCGCTGCTCCAGGGCGCGACGATGATGGAGCGGCGCGCGCATTTCCTGGCCGAGTATGATTGGATTCGCACCGGTTTGATGTTCGAGCCGCGCGGCCATGACGTAATGTCCGGCTCGATCCTCTATCCGCCGACGAGGCCCGACTGCGACATCGCCATCCTGTTCATCGAAACCTCGGGCTGCCTGCCAATGTGCGGTCACGGTACCATCGGCACGGTGACTTTTGCCATCGAACACGGGCTGATCAAGCCGAGGACGCCGGGTTTGCTCAGGCTGGACACGCCGGCCGGCCTGGTCATCGCCGAGTACAGACAGGTCGGCGAATATGTCGAGGAGGTGCGCATCACCAACGTGCCGTCCTTCCTCTATGCTGAGGGTCTGACGGTCGAATGTCCGCAGCTCGGCGAGATCACTGTCGACGTCGCCTATGGCGGCAATTTCTACGCCATCGTCGAGCCGCAGAAGAATTTTCGCGACATGGCCGACCATTCTGCAGGTGACTTGATCGCCTGGAGCCCGGTGGTGCGGCAGCGGCTCAACGAGAAGTACTCTTTCGTGCATCCCGAGAATCCCGGTATCGACCTGCTGTCGCATATGCTGTGGACAGGGGCGCCGACCGACAGCCAAGCCGATGCGCGCAACGCCGTGTTCTATGGCGACAAGGCGATCGACCGCTCGCCTTGCGGCACCGGCACTTCGGCGCGGATGGCGCAGCTTCACGCCAGGGGCAAGCTTAGGACCGGCGACGATTTCGTCCATCAATCGATCATCGGCTCGCTGTTCAAGGGCAGGATCGAGAAGGAGGTCACGGTTGCGGGCGAGCCGGCGATCATTCCCTCGATCGGCGGCTGGGCGCGCATGACCGGATTGAACACGATCTTCATCGACGATCGCGATCCGTTCGCGCACGGATTCGTCGTCAAATAGAGAGCATCCTGACCCAGGGAAACGAACGGAACTCAAAGATCGATCGCTTCGATGGCGCAACGATCCCGCTCATCAACTTATTTTGACGGCGATTCCTTCGAAACGGCGTGCATTTTGACGACGAATCGCCAAAGACATTGCGTTATGCCAATGATAGGGTCCGCGATAGTCCAGAGGCCGGGAAGGGAAGAACGGACAATCCGATTGCGTGCTTCAAAATCACGCATGCCGATTAAAAAATGACGTTGCAATCCGGGCTCGAAACTTTACGACTAGGGGAAATACGAAAAGGAATGCGTCTGCATGGGCGACATTCCAGGGGAGCCACGACAGCATGCAGTATTTTGTCCAGCAGCTTATCAATGGGCTGACGCTGGGATCGATCTATGGACTGATAGCGATCGGCTATACGATGGTGTACGGCATCATCGGCATGATCAATTTCGCCCATGGCGACATCTTCATGATCGGCGCTTTCGCCGCCCTCATCGTTTTCCTTATCCTCGGTGCCTTGTTCTATTCGTTGCCGGTAGTGATCGCGCTCCTGGTCATGATGATCGTCGCAATGCTGTTGACCAGCATGTACAATTGGACGATCGAGAAGGTGGCCTACCGGCCTTTGCGCGGTTCGTTCCGGCTGGCGCCGCTGATCACCGCGATTGGCATGTCGATTGCGCTGTCCAATTTCGTCCAGGTGACGCAAGGGCCGCGCAACAAGCCGGTCCCGCCGATGGTGTCCAAGGTCTACAACATCGAAGGCATCAGCGTGTCGCTGAAGCAGATCATCATCGTCCTGGTCACCATAGTCCTGCTGGCGCTGTTCTGGTACCTGGTCAACAAGACCTCGCTGGGTCGAGCCCAAAGGGCGTGCGAGCAGGACCGCAAGATGGCCGCACTGCTCGGCATCGACGTCGATCGCACCATCTCGATCACCTTCATCATGGGCGCCGCCCTTGCCGCCGTCGCCGGCACGTTGTTCCTGATGTATTACGGTGTGGTGGTGTTTTCCGATGGCTTTACGCCCGGTGTGAAGGCATTTACTGCCGCGGTGCTCGGCGGCATCGGCTCGCTGCCCGGCGCCGTGCTCGGCGGGCTGATGATCGGCTTCATCGAAAGCATGTGGTCGGCTTATTTCTCGATCGATTACAAGGACGTCGCTGCCTTCTCCATCTTGGCGATCGTGCTGATCTTCCTGCCTTCCGGCATTCTCGGCCGGCCAGAAGTCGAAAAGGTCTGAGACAATGGCGGTCACCGCATCTCCGGAGCGCGACATCGTCGCCACCCCCATGCAGCGCGCCACCCGCGAGGCGCTCTATGCCGGCGCCATCGCGCTCGGCCTGTTCGTGCTGTTCATCGGCCTGAAGACCGACCAGAACATCTCCAACGAACTGATACTGGTGCAGCGCTGGGGCTTGCTCGCCATCGTGGTTGTGCTGACCATGGCCGGCCGTTTTCTCTACGTCGCTTACGGACAGCCCTTCCTCGCAAATCAGAAGATCGTCGATGTAGCCACCGGCCTGCTGCCGGAGAGCGTAGCGACGCGGTTCTTCCGCTTGCCCTATTTCCTCGCCGCCATCGTCACGGTGGCCGTGCTGGTTTTCCTTGCCGGCCCCCTTGACGGATTGCTGGGACCCGGTCTGGCCGGTTATGCACGGTTCCTGAGGGCGCTGGCGATCATCTACGCCCTCGCCTCTGTGCTGTTTTATTTCCGAACCTTCATCCATGCCCATTTTTCGGCGCTGGGCATAACCGCACTGACCCTCTACCCGGTCATTGTCGTGCTGGTGCTTGCTTTGTACGGAGGATCGGTGGCCGCCGGGTTCCAGGGTTCTCTGAAATGGGTCGACAATTTCGGCATCCAGATCCTGATCTACGTGATGCTGGCCTGGGGGTTGAACATCGTCGTTGGCCTCGCCGGCCTGCTCGACCTTGGTTATGTCGCCTTCTACGCCGTCGGTGCCTATGCCTATGCGCTGCTCGGCACGCACTACGGCCTGTCGTTCTGGATCCTGCTGCCTGCCGCCGGCGCCATGGCTGCCTTCTGGGGCGTCATGCTCGGCTTTCCGGTGCTGCGCCTGCGCGGCGACTATCTGGCGATCGTGACGCTCGCCTTCGGTGAGATCATAAGGCTGGTGATCATCAACTGGCGCGAGGTGACCAACGGCTCGGCCGGTATTTCCGGCATCCCGAAGGTCTCTTTCTTCGGCCTGATATCGTTCAACGTTTCGGACCCGAACTATATCGCCAAGGTTTTCGACATCGCCACGTCGAGCGCCTACTACAAGATCTTCCTCTACTACCTGATCCTGGGACTCTGCCTGCTCACCGCCTTCGTCACCATAAGGCTTAGGCGCATGCCCGTCGGTCGCGCCTGGGAAGCGCTGCGCGAGGACGAGATCGCCTGCCGCTCGCTCGGCATCAACACCACCACCACCAAGCTCACCGCCTTTGCTACCGGCGCCATGTTCGGCGGCTTCGCCGGCTCGTTCTTCGCCGCGCGGCAAGGTTTCGTCAGCCCCGAATCCTTCATCTTCCTGGAATCGGCGATCATCCTCGCCATCGTCGTGCTCGGCGGCATGGGTTCGCTGGTCGGCATCGCCGTCGCCGCCATGGTGATGATCGGCGGCACCGAGGTGCTGCGCGAACTCGATTTCCTGAAGCAGGTCTTCGGTCCCGACTTCACGCCGGAGCTCTACCGCATGCTGCTGTTCGGCATGGCCATGGTCATCGTCATGCTGTGGAAGCCGCGCGGCTTCGTCGGCAGCCGTGAACCGACAGCCTTCCTCAAGGAGAGCAGGGCCGTAGCCGGCTCTTTCACCAAGGAGGGCCACGGCTGATGAGTGATGTGAGCTCGATTCAGAAAGCCAACCCGGGCATGAACGATGCCATCCTGCAGGTCGAGCATCTGTCGATGAAGTTCGGCGGTCTGGTCGCCATCGGCGACCTGTCCTTCCAGGCCAGGCGCGGCGAGATCACCGCGCTGATCGGGCCGAACGGCGCCGGCAAGACCACCGTGTTCAACTGCATCACCGGCTTCTACAAGCCGTCTGAAGGCATGCTCACGCTCAACCGGCGCGACGGCTCAAGCTATCTGCTCGAACGCCTGCCGAATCATGAGATTCCGGCGCGCGCCAAGGTGGCGCGCACCTTCCAGAACATTCGTCTGTTCTCGGGCATGACGCTGCTGGAGAACCTGTTGGTGGCGCAGCACAACAAGCTGATGAAGGCGTCCGGCTACACCATCCTCGGCCTGTTTGGCTTCAGCGGCTACCGGAAAGCGTCGGCCGAGTCGATCGACCTCGCCAGGCACTGGCTGGAAAAGGCCGACCTTGTCGATCGGGCCGACGATCCGGCCGGCGACCTGCCCTACGGCGCGCAACGGCGCCTGGAGATTGCGCGGGCCATGTGCACGGGGCCGGAGCTGCTCTGTCTCGACGAACCGGCGGCCGGGCTCAATCCGAAGGAATCAATGGCGCTCAACGCGCTGCTGATGGACATCAAGGACAATACCGGCACCTCGATCCTGCTGATCGAGCACGACATGGCGGTGGTCATGCAGATTTCCGACCATGTCGTGGTGCTCGAATACGGGCGCAAGATCTCGGATGGCAGTCCGCAGGCGGTACGCACCGACCCGCGTGTCATCGCCGCCTATCTCGGGGTCGAAGACGAGGACGTCGAGACGGTGCTGACCGAGGTCGGCGACGAAGACGTCATCGAGCAATTGGATACGGGGCCGGATTCGGCGCACGGCCCGGGCACATCATCTTCGTATCTCGCCGGGCCGGTGACCGACACGGTCGGCCACAGCGAGGGCGAACGCGTCACTGTGTCGAAGGGCGCCTCGAAAGCCGAGCAGGTCGATGCAAGGTCGAGTGCCGCAGCAAGCAAGGCAGCCTCCCCGGCGGCAGCCAAGCAACCCTCTGCCGCGAAATCCTCAGCGGCAAAGCCGGCCACCAAGGCTCCGGTAAAGCCGAAGACACCGGGCGCCTCCAACCGACGCGGAGGGCGTAAATAATGGCCGGCACGACGCTGCTCGATATCAAGGGTGTCCAGACCTACTACGGCAACATCAGGGCGCTGAACGGCGTCGATGTCACCGTCAAGCAGGGCGAGATCGTGGCGCTGATCGGCGCCAACGGCGCCGGCAAGTCGACGCTGATGATGACCATTTTTGGTGCTCCACGGGCGCGGGCGGGCACCATCACCTTCGCCGGCACCGACATCACCCAATTGCCGACCCATGAGATCGCGCGCATGCGCATCGCCCAGTCGCCGGAGGGACGGCGCATCTTCCCGCGCATGACGGTGATGGAAAACCTGCAGATGGGTGCCAGCCTCGACAACCTCCAGCATTACGACGAGGACGTCGAGAAGGTGTTCACGCTGTTTCCGCGCCTGAAGGAACGCATTGCCCAACGCGGCGGCACGCTGTCGGGCGGCGAGCAGCAGATGCTGTCGATCGGACGTGCGCTGATGGCGCGGCCGAAGCTGCTCCTGCTCGACGAGCCGTCGCTGGGCCTGGCGCCGCTGATCGTCAAGCAGATCTTCGACGCTATCCGCGAGTTGAACCGCACGCAGGGGCTGACCGTGTTCCTGGTCGAGCAGAACGCCTTCGGCGCGCTGAAGCTCGCCACGCGCGGCTATGTCATGGTCAACGGCAATGTGACGATGAGCGGCACCGGCAAGGAACTGCTCGCCGATCCGGATGTGCGCGCCGCCTATCTCGAAGGCGGCCATCACTGAGTTCAGGAGTCTTCATCATGCAGGGCATTCTCTATGAGGAACCCTCGGTCTGGCATTTCTTGTTCGTCACCTGCCTGCTTGGCGGCTGGGCGGCATGGATGACGGGCAAGGCCTGCGCCCAGACATGGCGCAGCTTCGTCCAATTGTTCGTTTACATGCTCGGCCTCGGCATCGCCGTAAGGTTCATCCATCACGCACTGTTCGGCGGCACGATGTTCTCGCTGCAGTACTACATCGTCGACACCATTGTCCTGATGATATTGGGCTTCATCGGCTTTCAATACACGCGCACCAACCAGATGGTGACACAGTATAACTGGCTCTACGAAAGAGCATCGCTTTTGAGCTGGAAACCAAAAGTTGACGTTCACCATTAACGCCGTTCCGGGGATGAATCGGCGTGACAAGTGCCTGAAAATCGGCAAAGTACGTTTTCTGCGAGTAAAGGTGGGCATCGCATGAAAGCATCATCCACGCCCACTCTGTAAATGGGAGCGTTTTACATGAGAAAATCACTTTTGTCCGCCGTCGCCCTGACCGCGCTCGTCGCGTTCAGCGGAAGCGCGTGGGCTGACATCCTGGTCGGCGTTGCCGGTCCGATCACCGGTCCGAACGCCGCCTTCGGCGCGCAGCTGCAAAAGGGCGCCGAACAGGCTGTCGCCGACATCAATGCGGCCGGCGGCATCAACGGCGAGCAGGTCAAGCTCACGGTCGGCGACGACGTCTCCGATCCGAAGCAGGGCATCTCGGTCGCCAACAAGTTCGTCGCCGACGGCGTCAAGTACGTGGTCGGCCACTTCAACTCGGGCGTTTCGATCCCGGCATCGGAAGTCTACGCCGAGAACGGTATCCTCGAGATCACGCCGGCTGCGACCAATCCGAAGTTCACCGAACGCGGCATGTGGAACACCTTCCGCACCTGCGGACGCGACGATCAGCAGGGCAAGGTTGCCGGCGACTATCTCGCCGCGAACTTCAAGGATGCCAAGATTGCTGTCATCCACGACAAGACGCCTTATGGCCAAGGCCTCGCCGACGAAACCAAGAAGGGGCTTGCAGCCAATGGCGTGACCGAGGCCATGTATGAAGGCATCAATGTCGGCGACAAGGATTTCTCGGCCCTCATCGCCAAGATGAAGGACGCGGGCGTCTCCGTCGTCTACTATGGCGGCCTGCACACCGAAGCCGGCCTGATCATACGCCAGCTCGCCGACCAGGGCCTCAAGGCAACCTTCATGTCCGGCGACGGCATCGTGTCAAACGAATTGGCGTCCATCGCCGGCGACGCCGTCGACGGCACGCTGATGACGTTCGCTCCGGATCCGCGCAAGAATCCGAACGCCAAGGAACTCGTCGAGAAGTTCCGCGCGGCCGGCTTCGAGCCTGAGGCCTATACCCTCTACTCCTACGCGGCGATGGAAATCATCGCGGCCGCCATCACCAAGGCCGGTTCAGCCGATGACGCTCAGAAGGTAGCCGAGACCATCAAGTCGGCTGGCCCCTGGAAGACCACGATCGGCGAGATCGGCTATGATGCGAAAGGCGACATCACCCGTCCGGATTACGTCATGTACACCTGGAAGAAGGGTGACGACGGCAAGTACACCTATGTCGAGAACGCACCCGGCAAATAACCGGACGTTGCTACATAAAATGCCCGGCGCCTCGCGCCGGGCATTTTTCATGGGAGTTTCCCGAAAGCTTGATCGGGACTGCGAGGCGTTGTCCGGACCGACACGCAATGTGTCAACGCGATAGATAAAACTAAATCGGTTAAATCGCCACCCGATTTTGTTTGCACTGCAGCATTTTCGCGTTAATCATGGCGTCAGTTCCCTTCCCGTTCGCGTTCGGAGCCTTGTCCTTGGCCATCACGAAGATCCTTGTCGCCAACCGCTCCGAAATTGCCATCCGCGTCTTCCGCGCGGCCAACGAACTCGGCCTCAAAACCGTGGCGATCTGGGCCGAGGAGGACAAATACTCGCTGCATCGCTTCAAGGCCGACGAAAGCTATCAGGTCGGGCGCGGGCCGCATCTGACCAGGGATATGGGGCCGATTGAAAGCTATCTGTCGATCGAGGAAGTGATCCGCGTCGCCAGGATTTCGGGCGCCGATGCCATCCATCCGGGCTACGGGCTGTTGTCGGAAAGCCCTGAATTCGCCGAAGCCTGCGCGAAGGCCGGCATCATTTTCATCGGACCCAAGCCGGACACGATGCGCAGGCTCGGCAACAAGGTCGCCGCACGCAATCTGGCGATCGAGGTAGGCGTGCCGGTAATTCCCGCCACCGATCCCTTGCCGGACGACATGGCGGCGGTGAAGGCACTCGCCAAGACGATCGGCTATCCGGTGATGCTGAAGGCATCGTGGGGCGGCGGCGGCCGCGGCATGCGCGCCATCCGCTCGGAAGCCGATCTTGCCCGCGAGGTGACGGAGGGCAAGCGCGAAGCGAAAGCCGCCTTCGGCAAGGACGAGGTCTATCTCGAAAAGCTGATCGAGCGCGCCCGCCATGTCGAGGTGCAGGTGCTGGGCGACACACACGGCAATGCCGTGCACCTGTTCGAGCGCGATTGCTCCATCCAGCGCCGCAACCAGAAGGTCGTCGAGCGCGCGCCGGCGCCGTATCTCGAAATGTCACGGCGCGAAGAGCTTTGCGATTACGCGCTGAAGATCGCCCGCGAGACGAGCTATATCGGCGCCGGAACGGTCGAGTTCCTGCAGGATGCCGACACGGGGAAATTCTACTTCATCGAGGTCAACCCGCGCATCCAGGTCGAGCACACCGTCACCGAGCAGGTGACCGGCATCGACATCGTCAAGGCGCAGATCCACATCCTCGATGGTTTCGCCATCGGCACGCCGGAATCTGGCGTGCCGGCGCAGAAGGATATCAGGCTCAACGGCCACGCGCTGCAGTGCCGCATCACCACGGAAGATCCCGAGCACAATTTCATTCCCGACTATGGCCGCATCACCGCCTATCGCGGCGCCACCGGTTTCGGCATTCGCCTCGACGGCGGCACCGCTTATTCGGGCGCGGTCATCACCCGTTTCTACGACCCGCTGCTGGAGAAGGTGACGGCCTGGGCGCCGACGCCGGCCGAGACCATCGCCCGCATGAACCGGGCACTGCGCGAGTTCCGTATTCGCGGTGTGGCGACCAACCTCACCTTCCTCGAGGCGATCATCAATCACCCGAGTTTCGCCGATAATTCCTACACGACCAAGTTCATCGACACGACGCCGGAATTGTTCGCGAGCGTGAAGCGGCAAGATCGTGCGACCAAGCTGCTCAACTACCTGGCCGATGTCAGCGTCAACGGCCATCCCGAGACGCGCGGCCGGCCGCAGCCCAAGGCCGATGCGGCGGCACCCATGGTGCCCTATCTCAACGGCAATGTGCCCGATGGCAGCAAGCAGAAGCTCGACGCGCTTGGTCCGGAGAAATTCGCGGCCTGGGTGCGCGCGCAGAAAGAGGTGCTGGTCACCGATACGACGATGCGCGACGGGCACCAATCCCTGCTCGCGACGCGCGTGCGCACATATGACATCGCCGGCATTGCCGGCACCTATGCGCGCGCGCTGCCGCAGCTTCTGTCGCTCGAATGCTGGGGCGGGGCGACCTTCGACGTCGCCATGCGCTTCCTCACCGAAGACCCATGGGAACGGCTGTCGCTGGTGCGCGAGGCAGCGCCCAATTTGTTGCTGCAGATGCTTTTGCGCGGCGCCAACGGCGTCGGCTACACCAACTACCCCGACAATGTTGTCCAGCATTTCGTCAAACAGGCCGCCGCCGGTGGCATAGACCTGTTCCGGGTCTTCGACTGTCTGAACTGGGTCGACAATATGCGGGTCGCCATGGATGCGGTCGGCGCCGAGGGCAAGCTGATCGAAGCGGCGATCTGCTACACCGGCGACATACTCGACCCGGCGCGAGCCAAATACGACCTCAAATACTATGTCGCGCTGACCAGGGAGTTGCAGGCGGCCGGCGCCCATATCATCGCGGTCAAGGACATGGCCGGGCTCCTGAAGCCGGCGGCGGCACGAGTGCTGTTCAAGGCGCTGCGCGAGGCAACCGATCTGCCGATCCATTTCCACACGCACGACACGTCAGGCCTGTCGGCGGCGACGGTACTGGCGGCGGTGGACAGCGGCGTCGACGCGATCGACGCGGCGATGGACTCCTTGTCGGGCAACACCTCGCAGCCTTGCCTAGGCTCGATCGTCGAGGCGCTGAAGGGCACCGAGCGGGATCCGGGCCTCGACCCGCAATGGATCAGGAACATTTCGTTCTACTGGGAGGCGGTGCGCAACCAGTATGCCGCCTTCGAGAGCGACCTGAAGGGGCCGGCTTCGGAAGTCTACCTGCACGAAATGCCAGGCGGGCAGTTCACCAACCTCAAGGAACAAGCGCGCTCGCTCGGGCTGGAGACGCGCTGGCACGAAGTGGCGCAGACCTATCACGACGTCAATCTGATGTTCGGCGACATCGTCAAGGTGACGCCGTCATCCAAGGTTGTCGGCGACATGGCGCTGATGATGGTAAGCCAGGATCTGACGGTCGCCGATGTCGAAAATCCGGCCAGGGATATCGCCTTCCCGGACTCGGTCGTATCGATGCTGCGCGGCGATCTCGGCCAGTCGCCTGGCGGTTGGCCGGAGGCCCTGCAGAAGAAGGTGCTTAAGGGGGACAGGCCAATCACGGCCCGGCCTGGCTCGCTGTTGAAAGCGGCCAATCTCAAGGCCAGCCGCAAGGACATCGAGGAGAAGCTCGAGCGCAAGCTCAGCGACTTCGAATTCGCCTCGTGGCTGATGTACCCGAAGGTCTTCTCCGACTTTGCCGCAGCCCAGGAAACCTACGGGCCGGTCAGCGTGCTGCCGACGCCGACCTATTTCTACGGCATGAAGCCGGAAGACGAGATCTTTGTCGACATCGAGAAGGGCAAGACGCTGGTGGTGCGCTGCCTGGCCATCGGCGATGTCGACGAGAAGGGCATGGTCACCGTGTTCTTCGAGCTCAACGGTCAGCCGCGCCGGGTCAAAGTGCCGGATCGCGCGCATGGCGCTTCCGCCGCCAAGGCGCGGCGCAAGGCCGAGCCGGGCAACGAGGCGCATGTCGGCGCGCCGATGCCGGGCGTCGTCTCAGCGCTTGCCGTTGCCGCCGGCCAGGCAGTCAGGGCCGGCGACGTGCTGCTGTCGATCGAGGCGATGAAGATGGAGACGGCATTGCATGCCGAGCGTGATGGCACAATCGCCGAAGTGCTGGTCAAGGCCGGCGATCAGATCGACGCCAAGGATCTGCTGATCGCATTCGGATGAAACAGAAATGTTGCCCAGGCAGAGTTGTCTGCGTCTGGCGGTAGCCCTTCATGCCGCATCGATAACAGCTTGACCGGTCGCCCCCGGTCGGGCATCGAACCGCTGCAAATTCGCCGCGACACGTTCCTGAGTCGCGGCATGGAAAACGACGCGGAGAAAAAATGGCCGACGACATCACCGAGACCAGCCAGACTGTTGCCGCCGGCCAGCTGCGAGCCTTCATCGAGCGCATCGAGCGGCTTGAGGAAGAGAAGAAGACGATCGCCGACGATATCAAGGAAGTGTTCGCCGAGGCCAAGGGCACCGGCTTCGACACCAAGGCGATGCGGTCGATCATCCGGCTGCGCAAGAAGGACCAGGCCGAGCGGCAAGAGGAGGAAACCATCCTCGACCTCTACAAAGCCGCGCTCGGCATGGTGTAAGGCTGGTAACAGCCCTGGGCGCCGGTTGCGGGGCCCTCAACGGGTCGAACCATGAGCGAATTCGACTTTGGCGTCCGCCGCGCCTCTGAATTCCGCCAACGCGGCTTCTGGACGCTGTTCGCGGAACGGCATCCGGAAGAAAGGGCTCTGATGGCGCGGCGCGGACCCTGGTTCTGGCAGCGCGGATTGCCCGACTTCGCCTTGGTCCTTTCCATGTATGTCGCGCCGGCGCAGAACCATGTCGGCGTCTTCTTCGGCCGCAACGAGAAGTTCGGTGCCACGGAAGCCTGGTCGCGGTTGAAGCCGTTCCAGCCGGCGATCGAAGACAGGTTGAAGCTTAGGCCGGAACAGAGTTGCGAGGGCCTCGGCATCAATTCGCTGT
>NZ_SUEO01000070.1:12516-16035 GCF_004962925.1 Mesorhizobium sp.
GTGGCGGGTGAACTGTTTTGCCGAGGACAATTGGCCGGCCATGGCCGACTGGCTGGTGACGGAAGCATCGCGTTTCGAGCGCGCCGTTGCCGAGATTCTGGGCCAGGGTGGCGAAGCCGGTTCGTGAATTCGCGTCGCAGCGGCTTGAGCCTAGTTCGGCTTCGGCGTGTCGCGGCCGATCGCATCGAGATGCTGTTGCAGCGCCAGATGGTCGAGTGCATCCACTCGCAGATTGGTGAACAGCGAGATGCGGTTGTTGAGCATGCGATAGGCATCGGCAAAGGCAAGGTGCAGTTCGGCTTCGGTGCCGTCTGCCTTGGCTGGGTCCGGTATCGACCAGAGCGCGGTCATCGGATGACCCGGCCAGATCGGACATGATTCATTCGCGGTGCTGTCGCAGAGCGTGAAGATGAAGTTCATTTCCGGCGCGTCGGGCTCGGCAAACTCGTCCCAGCCTTTCGAGCGGGCGAAGCTCGTATCGTAGTTGAGGCTTTCGAGCAGCTGCAGTGCGTAAGGATTGACCTCGCCCTTTGGCTGCGAACCGGCGGAAAATGCCTTGAACCTGCCGGCACCGATCCGATTGAGGATGGCTTCTCCCATGATGGAGCGCGCCGAATTGGCGTTGCAAAGAAACAGCACGTTGTAGACATTATCGCTCATCTCAAGACCTCCTTGACAGGCGACTGGATGATGGGGGGCGGCAGATTCCGGCAATTTATCTTTGCCAAGATGCCGACAAGGGCGACGTAGAAAGGTTTCACGACCGTTTGATGACAATCTGTCAAATCATATGCTTGCGTGCTGATGATCGACTTGCGTTGACAGGCTTGCTGCGGTCGACATTTCTGCGGCTGTCGAAAGAGAGAAGGCCGCGCCTATGAGTGCTCCCTTCGAAGGCGAAGGCGGTGAGGCAAGCCGCGCTCTGGGCTTCTTCCGTTCGCGCTGGCAAGGCACGGCCCCGCTCGATCGGCTGTTCTGGCGCGATCTTGTCCTTGTCGGCACGGCGATCAACATCGCAGCGTCGGCGCTGGCGCTCACCCTCCTCGGGCTGAAGCTGCCACTCGCTCTCGTTCTGGCGGTGCATTTCGCGCCCGTGCCCTACAACTTCTTTCTGACTTTTGCGGTGTGGCGGACCGCCGAGAAATCCCCCAGCATCAAGGCTTCGCTGATGACGCTGGGGGCTGTGCTGTGGCTGATACTGGTGGTGGTGGTCTGACAGGACAGTGCTGCCCGCAAGGGGCGGCCGAAGCCGTCCTTTGCCACGGTCGAATTCCAGTCAGGCAGCCGGCTCGAATTTCAGCGCGACGCCATTGATGCAATAGCGCAGGCCGGTCGGGGGCGGGCCGTCCTCGAAGACGTGGCCGAGGTGACTGCCACAGCGGGCGCAGTGGCATTCGGTGCGAACCATGCTGTAGCTGCGATCGACGGTCGTCTCGACCGAACCGGGCACGGGGTCGTTGAAGCTCGGCCAGCCGGTGCCGCTCTCGAATTTCAGCTTGGATTCAAACAAGGGCTGGTCGCAGCCGACACAGGAAAAGGTGCCGGCGCGCTTCTCCTGGAGCAAGGCGCAACTGCCTGGCCGCTCGGTGCCGTGGTTGCGCATCACCGCATATTGCTCTGGCGTCAGGCGCGCGCGCCATTCGGCATCGGTGCGGGTGACCGGGTAGGTGTGACTATCCATCTTTTTGCCTCTTAGCTCATGCCGCTATTTGGGTTGCCTTCCCAAGTTCGCCTAAAATAGGCATTCGTTACGGCGTTGCCCATATTTTCGATGCCGCGAAGAATTCCTCAGGCGATCGCTGCGAGATACCGCGTAACCGAAGCTGCAAATGCTGTCTTTGCATCTCCGATGACGTTCTGGTTCCACCATGCGCCATAGATATGGTCGAACGCGAAAGGCTCCAGCGCAGCCTTGATGCCGAGAACTTTCGCCGCATTGAGCGGGATGTAGTTCGGGTAGCTGTACATGAAGCTGACATGGCGGCGCGTAGGCGTCACCTGCAAGATGTCGCCGGCCAGGATGGCGTCGCCGCCGTCGCGCTTCCAGTGCAGCACCTGGCCGCCGGCAAAGTGACCGCCGCAACGGATAAGTGTCAGCGAGGGGTTTAGGGCGCGCGTCTCGCCCTCCCAACTGATCACAGCCGGATGCGGCCGCATGATCCACTGGCGATCATCGGTGTGCAGGTAGATCGGCACGCCGCCAAACGCCTCGCTCCACTCGACCATTACCGAATAGTAATGGCAGTGCGAGATGGCGATCGCGGTCAGGCCGCCCCGTCGGTTGATTTCGGCCACCGCCTCGTCGCTGACCATCGAGATGCAGTCCCACAGGACATTGCCGTGCGGCGTTTGCGCCAGCAACGCCCGCTGACCGATGGCGAAGCGCGGCTCGATGCCGAAAGCGAGCACGCCAGCGTCGTCTTTCATCGCGATCCGATGCCCGGCGGCGAGCTCTTCCGGCGTGATCCAGGCCTGGCCCTCCCAGCGCACATATTGCCGCTCGTCCTCGCAGATCGGGCAATGTTGTGGCGGCGCGGCTGTTGCCGCGAATTGGACGCCACACTGCAGGCAAAGGAAACAGGTCATCGGTCTTCCTGTCTTGCGTTCCGAAAATCCACTCAGTGCTTCCTTGAAAGCTGCTTCGTCGCGGCTTCCAGCCCGGCGAGCGTCAGCGGAAACATGCGGCCGCCAAAGATGTCGCGGATCATGGCGATCGAATGGGTGAAGCCCCAGTGCTTATCGCTTTCGGGGTTGAGCCATACCGCGTTCGGCCATTGCTGCAGCAGGCGACTGAGCCAGACGACGCCGGCCTCCGGGTTCCAGTGCTCGACCGAGCCGCCGGGATGGGCGATCTCGTAAGGGCTCATCGAGGCATCGCCGACGACGATCACCTTGTAGTCCGGGCCGTATTTATGGAGGAGGTCGAAGGTCGGAATCACCTCCGCATGGCGGCGGCGATTGTCCTTCCAAACGCCTTCGTAGAGGCAGTTGTGGAAGTAAAAGTATTCGAGCTGGCGGAATTCGGCACGGGCGGCCGAAAACAGCTCTTCGACGCTTTTGATGTGGTCGTCCATCGAGCCGCCGACATCGAAGAACATCAGCAGCTTCACGGCATTGCGCCGTTCGGGCCGTGTCTGCACGTCGAGATAGCCATGCTCGGCCGTGGCGTGGATGGTGCCGGGCAGGTCGAATTCCTCCTCGGCGCCTTCGCGCACCCAGCGGCGCAGGCGCTTCAGCGCGATCTTTATGTTGCGCGTGCCGAGCTCGACGGCATCGTCGAAATTCCTGAATTCGCGCTTGTCCCAGACTTTCACCGCGCGGGGGTTGCGGCTCTCATGTTGGCCGATGCGAACCCCTTCGGGATTGTAGCCGTAAGCGCCGAAGGACGAGGTGCCGCCTGTGCCGATCCATTTCGAACCGCCCTGATGACGGCCCTTCTGTTCCTCCAGTCGCTTCTTCAGCGTTTCCATCAGCTTTTCGAAACCGCCCAGCGCCTCGACCAGCTTTTTTTCTTCATCG
>NZ_SUEO01000070.1:16045-26416 GCF_004962925.1 Mesorhizobium sp.
GTGCTTTTCGGCAAGCCGCCGCAGCCATTCCTCCGGAATGTTTTCGACGTCGACCGCGTTTTCGCCAGCCAGCGCTTCGACCCCCTTGAAGATATGCGAAAAGACCTGGTCGAAACGGTCGATGTGGCGCTCGTCCTTCACCAGGGCGGAGCGGGCGAGATAGTAAAAACCTTCGACATCGTAGTCGACCAGCCCCGCCTCCAGCCCTTCCAGCAGCGACAGATATTCCCGAAGCGAGACCGGAACCCGCGCAGCCTTCAGTTCGAGGAAGAAGGGGATGAACATGGCACCATCTATAGCAGATCATACTCGATGAAGCCGGTGCGCCGCGCCACGTGGTCGTACAGCTTGCGCGCGGTGGTGTTGGTCTCGTGCGTCATCCAGTAGACGTTCTTGACGCCGATCTTGCCGGCTTCCTGCTTCACCGCCTCGATCAGTGCGGCGCCGACGCCTTTGCCGCGCACATCCGGGTCGGCGAACAGATCCTGCAGATAGCAGTTGTTTACCTGCGACCAGCAGGAGCGATGGTAGAGGTAGTGCGTCAGGCCGACTGCCTTGCCGTCGAGCGTGGCGATGAACCCCTTCGGTTCGAACTCACCCGCCGTGAACAGCCGCTTCCAGGTGACGGCGTAGACGTCTTCCGGCAGCTTGGTTTCGTAGAAGGTGAGGTAGGCAGTCCACAGACGCTGCCAGTCGGCGTGGTCGGATTGCGCCAGTGGTCGGACGGTGATCTCGGTCATTTCATTTCCCTCTGAAGTCTGTAACCCGATCCATCCAACAGAATCGGGATCAGGAATATCTTTGCCTATCCCGCCGGCAAATTATACTCGCGAAAAGCGGTCGCAAGCATGTGCAGCGCCTCTCGTGCCCGCGGCGACAAAGCATGCGAATGCAAAACGATCTCCGAAGGCGCAATTGGCGGCAGGCCGAGTTTGCGGCCCACCTCGACCAGGCCGGGGGGAACGACACGGTGGGCGAGGGCGGCAATCGCGAAGCCGGCCGATACCGCGATGTTGACGGCCGCGCCGCCACCGCCCACGAATGCCTCATTCCAGGCGATGCCTGCCCTATCCAGCGCCTCGACCGCCCTCAGGCGGTCCGGGCAGTTGCATACGGTGCTTAAAAGAGCCAGGCGCAATGGCGTTCCGGGCCGCCATTCGAAGGCAGGGGCCGCGAACCAGCCATAGTGGGTGCGCGACAAGGCTTCGCCGCGTCGACTGTCATCTTCCTGGTGCACAATCACCGCATCCAGCTCGCCGCGATCGAAAGCTTCCTCCAGCATGGAGCTGGTGTCGATCCTTATGTTGAGCGCGAGCGACGGATCATGGGCATGAAGCTGGGCTATCAGTGTGGAAAGCTTAGGCCCCGCGACATGATCGACAAAGCCGAGAGCAAGCCGACATGGCGCTGCGGAAAACTCAGCGACGGCGCGTTCATGGGCGGCAAGAAATTCACGGGCCGCGGGAAGGAAAACCGCTCCCCTTGCCGACAGGGCCACACGGCGCGGGGTTCGTTCGATCAAGCGCGCGCCGAGCTTTTCTTCGAGCCGGCGCAGCTTGACGCTGATCGTCGCCTGGGTGCTCCCCATCGCGGCAGCCGCTCGGGTGAAGCTCTGCAGATCGGCCACCATGACGAAGGTGCGCACGGCGTCGACATCAAGGCTGGTCATCGCGATCATTCCATTTTGTCATTTCTGAAATAGAAATGCATAGTCTTTTTTCATGGTCAAGGCTCGTCTATGTCACTTCGGCCGCAGTTTGAAGGGCGCCGCTCGCAGCCCCTGTGAATGCTCCGATGGAAAGTGATCGATATGACGTTTCAAATTGACCGAAACACCGTTGCGCTTGCGGGCGTCTGCCTTGCCTCGCTGCTGTTCGGTCTCGAAATCTCCAGTGTACCGGTGATCCTTCCGAAACTGGAAAGCGTGCTCGCCGCCGACTTCAAGGATCTGCAATGGATCATGAACGCCTACACCATTGCCTGCACGACGGTGTTGATGGCGACGGGGACATTGGCCGACCGCTTCGGCCGCAAACGCGTGATGGTGATCACCACTATCGCCTTCGGCCTCGCCTCTCTGCTATGCGGCCTCGCGCCGACCGCTTCACTTCTGATCGTCGCGCGCTTTCTGCAAGGTCTTGCGGGCGGCGCTATGTTCACGTGCAGCGTGGCGGTGCTATCCCATCAGTTCCAAGACGGCAGAGAACGCGGCAAGGCCTTCGTTGCCTGGAGCGTCGTCTCGGGCATCGGGCTTGGTTTTGGTCCCGCCATTGGCGGATTGATCGTAACGCTGTCGAGCTGGCAGTGGGTGTTCCTCATCCATGTGCCACTCGCCATTCTTGCCCTGGTCTTCATCGGTGCCGGTGTCACCGAATCATTCGATCGAAACGCCCAGAAGCTTGACCGGGCCGGCATCCTCATGCTCTCGTTTGCGGTGTTCGGCTTCTCCTATCTGATCACGCAAGGGGCTGATCTCGGCTCTGGCGCCTGCATCGGCGTGGCAAGCGCGGCCGTGCTGGCTTTCATCGCGTTCCTTGTTGCCGAAAAGATCAATCCCTATCCGATGTTCGATTTCTCGGTGTTCCGCATCCGCCAATTTTCGGGAGCGATCCTGGGCGGCATCGGCATGAATTTCAGCTATTGGCCGTTCATCATTTATATGCCGATCTATTTTTCGGGCGTTCTCGGCTACGACAGCACCACGACCGGCCTGTTGCTGCTCGTCTACACGCTTCCCCTCATGCTGATGTCCTCGATCGCCGAACGCTTGCGCGCGCGCTATCAGGCGCGGGTGGCGATCCCGCTCGGGTTGCTGACATTGGGGATCGGCTTTATCGCCATGAGGATAGGTTCCGGGCTCGACGGAGCCAGCTGGCTGGCCATGCTGCCCGGCACGCTGATCGCCGGCATCGGCATCGGCCTGACCAATTCGCCGACCACCAACACCACGACCGGCTCAGTGTCGCCGGATCGTGCCGGCATGGCTTCGGGCATCGATATCAGCGCGCGCTTGATCACGCTCGCCATCAATATCGCGGTGCTGGGCTTGCTGTTGACGCAGGGGATTGTTTCTCATCTGCGGGACGCATTTGGCATGACCCTCGACCTGAATGAACTGCGCGCGCTGGCGGAGAAGATCGCCGCCGGAAATCTCGATGGCCTCTCGCAATACTCGCCCAAGCTCGCGACCCTGGACCCGTCCGGCGCCATCGTGCATGCCGCCTTGGTCAACGGTTTTGGCTGGGTCATGCTCTATAGCGGGATCGGCGTTCTTGCTCTTGCCGTCATCAGCTTCTTCATCTTCGGCCCCAAAAATGTCGCGCTGCAGGAAGCAAGGGGTCATCATACTGCTCAGAGCGCAAGCGAAGCCCGCTCGTAGCAACGGCCTTCCGGCTCGGCGTCAGAGGCCGAGTTTCTGCGGCCCAGGCCGACCGCTCCTCACCCCTGCCTTCTCGCCATGAAGGCTAGTCGCTCGAACAGATGCACGTCCTGTTCGTTCTTCAACAGCGCACCGTGCAGCTTGGGCAGTGCGTTCTTCGGATCGGAGCGCAGGTCTTCGGGCGCGATGTCGTCGGCGACGAGCAGGCGGATCCAGTCCAGCGCCTCGGAGGTCGACGGTTTCTTCTTCAGGCCGGGCACGTTGCGGATCTCGTAGAACTGGGTCAGCGCGGCACGCACCAGGTTCTGCTTGATACCGGGATAGTGAACGTCGACGATCCTGTGCAGCGTGTCGACGTCGGGGAAGCGGATATAATGGAAGAAGCAGCGGCGCAGGAAGGCGTCCGGCAGTTCCTTCTCGTTGTTGGAGGTGATGATGACGATGGGCCTGACTACGGCGCGGATCGTCTCGCCGGTCTCGTAGACGAAGAACTCCATTCTATCGAGTTCCTGCAACAAATCGTTGGGGAATTCGATGTCGGCCTTGTCGATCTCGTCGATCAGAAGCACCACCTTTTTGCCGGCGGAGAAGGCGTCCCACAGCTTGCCGCGTTTGATGTAGTTCCGGATGTCGTTGAAGCGCTCGTCGCCGAGCTGGCTGTCGCGCAGCCGCGAGACGGCGTCATACTCGTAAAGGCCCTGCTGCGCCCTTGTCGTCGACTTGACGTGCCATTCGATCAGCTCGAGGCCGAGCGCGGCCGCCACTTGCCTCGCCAGTTCGGTCTTGCCGGTGCCTGGCTCGCCCTTGACCAGAAGTGGCCGCTCCAGCGCGATCGCTGCGTTGACCGCCACCATCAGGTCCTTGTCGGCGACATAGGCCGCCGTGCCTTCGAAACGCATTGTTGCTCCTCGGTTTTTCATGGCAACCGTAAGGAGACAGTCCAGCCTGTGCAAGGCGCAGCGGCGAGGGCACAGTGAAACCTTGTGCCGGCGCAGTTCCAGGCAGGACTTCGCGACGAATTAAGCCGCCGAACATGGCTGTCTCTCTGGCGCTTGGTCGATCGTCGGCCTATATTGGGTGCGACGGTCTGCGCTTCCCGGCAGGAGAACATTTTCCCCGGGGCCTTAATGATCCCTAGGGAGCTGTCCCTGGGAAGACCCGTGGGTTTTCTCATACGGCGCCCACCTACTTTGTAGGTTCCCGGGATCGCTCTCTCCACCGGTTGTGTGGATCGTCACTCGACGCAAAGGATCCACTCACGCTTCGGTGGATCATGCGGTGGAAAACGTCGCTCTTAAAACTCCAATCAGATCCGACCTTTTCTACCTTGGCCCCATGACCTCTCCAAAAGAACTGAAAAGACATCTCCGCAAGGAAGCACTCGGGCGCCGCGACGCGCTCGATCCGTTCTGGCGTGTGGAGGCAGCGCTCGAAATGGCCGAGACGGCGCGGGACAGCATTGCGATAGAGCCGGGCCAGATCGTCTCCGGCTTCTGGCCGATGCGCTCGGAGGTCGACGTCCGGCCACTGATGTTCGCCTTGCGCGAAAATGGGGCAAGGCTTTGTCTGCCGGCCATTCTCGACAAGACCACCATCGTCTTTCGCGAACTGGTGCGTGGCGCGCCCATGGTCGACATGGGGTTCGGCACCGTCGGGCCGCATGATGAGGCCGAGGTGCTCGATCCCCAGGTTATGCTGGTGCCGCTCGCGGCTTTCGATGCGCGCGGCCACCGCATCGGCTACGGCGCCGGCTATTACGACCGTGCGATCGCGCGGCTGGTCGACAAGGGGCAGCCGCCGCGGCTGATCGGCATTGCTTTCGACTGCCAGGAGGTGGCGCTGGTGCCGGACGAGCCGCATGACATGATCATCCCGGAAATACTCACCGAGAACGGGTTGCGCCGGTTCGCGCCGAAATTGTAGATAAGTTCCTGGACGCATGGTCTTTTCCGAAAGTCATGCAGCTTTTTGCTTCGCTGACCTTTGGTTCGGGATCATGTTTAGATGAGACTTCTCTTTCTCGGCGATATGGTCGGCAAGACCGGGCGCACGGCGGTGTGGGAACAACTGCCCGGCCTGATCTCGGATTTCAAACTCGACTTCGTCATCGTCAATGGCGAGAATGCCGCCGGTGGCTTCGGCATCACCGAAGAAATTTTTCGCGAGACGATCTCGGCGGGTGCCGACGTCGTCACCACCGGCAACCATGTCTGGGACCAGCGCGACGCGCTGGTTTTCGCCCCGCGCGAGGAGCGCTTCCTGCGCCCGTCCAATTTCCCCAAGGGTACGCCGGGCCGCGGCTCCGGCGTCTACATCGCCAGGAATGGCGCGCGCGTTCTGGTAACCAACATCATGGGCCGGGTGTTCATGCATCCCGAACTCGACGACCCGTTCCAGGCCGGTGAGCGCGAGCTTGCCGCCTGTCCGCTTGGCGAGCAGGCGGATGCGGTGGTCATCGATTTCCACGCCGAGGCGACGTCTGAAAAAATGTGCTTTGCGCATTTCGTCGACGGACGCGCCAGCCTCGTTGTCGGCACCCACACGCACCAGCCGACCGGCGACCACCATATCCTCAATGGCGGCACCGGCTATATCTCCGACGCCGGCATGTGCGGCGACTATGATTCCTCGCTCGGCATGGATAAGGAGGAGCCGCTCAACCGATTTCTGTCGAAGGTGCCGAAAGGACGTTTCGAGGCGGCGACCGGCCCAGCGACATTGTGCGGCGTCGGCGTCGACATTTCAGATCGCAGCGGCCTGACCGAGCGGATTGCGCCGTTTCGCCGCGGACCGCGGCTCGAGGAAACTGCGCCGTCCTTCTGGTCATGACATTGATGTAAACGATTGTAATACCTAATTGCCGGCTACGCCTGCTTCAGATCGTTAAAGAGGGGACGACCTCCATGCAGCTCATCGAATTCCTGGCGCCACATTTCGCTTTTGTCTCCGACCCGACCGCCTGGGTCGCGTTGCTGACGCTGATCGTGCTGGAGGTCGTGCTCGGCATCGACAATCTGATCTTCATCTCGATCCTGACCAACAAACTGCCGGAGGCACAACGGGCCCGCGCGCGGCGGCTCGGCATTTCCGCCGCGCTGATCATGCGGCTGGTGCTGCTTGCCACCATCTCGATTATCGTCCAGTTGACGGCGCCGGTATTCACCGCTTTCGGCCATGGTTTTTCCTGGCGCGACCTGATCCTGATCGCCGGCGGCCTGTTCCTCGTCTGGAAGGCGACCAAGGAGATCCACCACACGGTCGATCTCGAGGATCACCAGGACACGATGATGGGCGAGACGCTGCAGCTTTCGCTGGCCGGTGCGATTTTCCAGATACTGCTGCTCGATCTCGTCTTCTCTATCGATTCGATCATCACCGCGGTCGGCATGACCGACGAGATCGCCATCATGTACATCGCCGTCATCGTGGCGGTCACCGTGATGATGCTGGCGGCCGGGCCGCTCGCCGACTTCATCGCCAAGAACCCGAGCATCGTCATGCTGGCGCTGAGCTTCCTGCTGATGATCGGCATGACGCTGATCGCCGATGGCATGGGCTTCCATGTGCCGAAGGGCTACATCTACGCCGCCATGGGTTTTTCCGCCCTCGTGGAGGGCCTGAATATGCTGGCGCGACGGCGGAGAAAGGCAAAGGCCGGCGGGCACTGAGATCGGCGCTTAGGGACGCCGCTGCGTTTTAACTTGCCGGCACGCCCTTCGGGTGGCGGTCGCCGATCAGGTCAAGCGTCAGTCCTTGCTCCAGCCACGCCTTGGCGCCGGCGAGCACCAGCGCGAAGCCATCGGTCGAGCCGATCGCCTGCTTGACCTGCTCGTCGGCACTGCCGGCAAAGCCGAAATTGCGAACTTCGACGAAGGTCGCGCCTCCCGGCATCTCGGTGAAGGTCCAGACCACCGTGGTCGGCGGATCGCTCCACTGCATGACGATCTTTCTGTCCTTGACGATCTCGCTGATCGTGACCGTCGTCGAGACGTCGTACATGCGCCACTCCCAGCGAACCTCCTTGCCGCTGTCCAGCCGGCCGCTGCCGTGCGTGAACCAGAATTTCGTGGTGATGGCCGGATCGACGATTGCTTCGAACACTTCGGCGACCGGCCGCCGGATCAGCATGCCGGCTTCGGCTACCGGGTTTTCGCGGATCTCCATGGGATGCTCCTTTCAGGCTTGGTGCTCACCAGGGGTCGGGTTCGCGCACCATGTGAACGATGTTGGCCGGATTGGTGATCCAGCCGCCGCGGAAATCTTCGCCCAGCGCCTCGATGGCGTCGCAGCGCACGACGCCGGCCTTGGCGAGATGACCTGCGGCGGCCGGAAAATCGTCGGTGAACAGCTCCAGCCACACCTCGGCCTGGCTCAGCATCGGCGCTTCATCGATCCAAAGGCGGTTGGGGCCAAGCTCGAAACCGATTGCCGGCGCCTTGGCGGTGAATGGCTTCAGCCCGACGACATCGCGGTAGAAGGCGATCGTGTCCTGGTATTGGTGCGGGGGCACTTTCATGGCGATGTTGATGCCGCCGGTGATCTTCGCGGTCATTGCTGGCTCCATTTTCATGTTCTGTTGTTATTGGTCGGCTCGCCCAGACCTCGCTATGCCAGATTGATCTGCCAGGAGACTCCGAACCTGTCGTTCAGCCATGCGAAACGGCGGCTAAAGCCATAATTGTCGGGCGGCATCAGAAACCCGCCGTCCTTTGCCATTGTCTCGACAATGCGGTTCAGTTCCTCCTCGGAGGAACAGTCCACATAGAGCGAGACCGACGGTGTGAACGTGAAGGCATGGTGCACGGGGCTGTTGAAGACCATTACGTCCAAGCCGCCGCCAATGGACAAGCGCGCCAGCTTGACCGTTCCTTCGGGGCCGTCTTCGCCGGGGCCGTAGCGTGTGGTTTCAAGAACGCTGCTGTCGGGAATGGTGTCGCAATAGAGGGCCATTGCCTCTTCGGCCTTACCCTCGAACATCAGGAATGGCGTTACTTTCCTCATCACCAGGCCTCTCTCACGGTCGCTCAGATATTGCCTTCGCTGGCCGGTTCACCCTTCATCTCGCTGCGGTAATAGCCGTCGCGCAAATTGATGCCGTATTCGACATAGGCCTTCATGCAGGCCAGCATCTGCGACCAGCCCTCGCAATTGAGGTAAGACTTCTTCAGGCCGACCGCGTCCTCGTGCCAGCCGGTCTCGGCGATGGTGACGAATGTGCCACCGTCGTCCAGTGGCTCGAAATTCATCTCGATGCGTGTCTTGTAAGCCGGCTTGCCGTCGGCGTCGGTTGCGTCCCAGCGCAGCACGATGCGGCTGTTCTTCTTCACCTCGTCGACTTCGACTGGCACCTTGCCCCACCAGACGACGCCGGCGCCGGCCACCAGCGGCGCGCTGGCCCCACCGATGGTGGTGAAATAGCCACTGAGCTTGGTCGGATTGACGACCGCGTCGAAGACTTCGGCGACGGGTTTGCCGATGCGGCACGAAACTCTGAATCCAAGGGACATATCCACAGCTCCTTCCTTGATTGGATCGACATTATGTTATATAAACATAACATGTCAAGCCGATCGCAAGACGACAATGTTTTCAAGGCGCTGGCGCATCCGCGCCGGCGCGAATTGCTGGACGAACTGAGAGATGAGCCGCGGACCACCGGCATGCTGTGCGATGCCTTTCCCGACATGGACCGCTGCACCGTCATGCTGCACCTGAAAGTGCTGGAAGAAGCCGACCTGGTCGTGGCGCGGCGCGAGGGGCGCGAACGCTGGAACCATCTCAATGCGCTGCCGATCAAACAGATCCACGACCGCTGGATCAGCCAGTACGCCACGCACGCGATCAGCATTCTCGACCGGCTGAAATCCGATCTGGAGGGATGAATGGCCACAACAATGCAGCTGACGGGCGTGTTGCGCACCACCGTTACGGCGCGGCTGGACGAATTGAGCCGATTTATCTATAAGCCGGCCATTCCGAGATAGAGCGCCGAACGTCCATCCGGACGCACCAGTGACGTTCTGAAATTTTGAATTCGAGCATTTTGGCAAAAGGCGAGGTGATTACCTCGCTGCAGGATGCTCTGCCAAGAAGACGACAGGGGTGCCATGGCTGGCCATTCGCAGTTCAAGAACATCATGCACCGCAAGGGCCGCCAGGACGCGGTGCGGTCGAAAATGTTTTCCAAGCTGGCGCGCGAAATAACCGTCGCCGCCAAGAGCGGCACGCCGGATCCGTCGATGAACCCGCGCCTGCGCTTGGCCGTGCAGAACGCCAAGGCGGTGTCGATGCCGAAGGACAACATCCAGCGCGCCATCAACAAGGCGTCGATGGGCGACGCCGAGACTTACGAAGCCGTGCGCTACGAAGGCTACGGACCGGGTGGCGTCGCGCTCATCGTCGAGGCGCTGACCGACAACCGCAACCGCTCGGCGTCGAATGTGCGTGCGGCCTTCACCAAGGCCGGCGGGGCGATGGGCGAAACCGGCTCGGTGTCGTTCATGTGGGACCGCGTCGGCGAAATCTTCTATCCGGCGTCAGTCGGCAGCGCCGAGAAGGTCATGGATGCTGCGATCGAGGCTGGCGCCGACGACGTCCAGTCGGACGAGGAGGGCCACACGATCCATTGCGCCTTCGAGAACCTCGGCGAGGTGTCGAAGGCGCTGGAAGCCGATCTGGAAGCCGCAAACCAACATTGCGGTCGACGAGGAGCGGGCACAGTCGCTGATGAAACTGGTCGCCACGCTCGAGGACGATGACGACGTGCAGAGTGTCTACGCCAATTTCGAGGTCGATGACGAGACATTGGCAAAGCTCAGCGCGGCATAGGTTTCAGTACGCTGCGCAGTACAAGCGCATGCGCATACCGCTGCCTTCTGTCACTCGTCTACCGTATAGATTTGTCAGTTGCTGACCCCGGGGGGTGGATGACCAACTACGACGAGGTTCGTTTTGCCGACGCGATGTCTTGGCCTCGCCGGGGTGGTATATGG
>NZ_SUEO01000071.1:0-9925 GCF_004962925.1 Mesorhizobium sp.
GGCCGGGTATCAATTTCAGGTCGACCTCGACAGGACGTTGCTATTGCTGGATCCCCAGTGGAATGCGCCTCGACCGGGGCAAAGCGTACTCAAACATGCCGCTCTAACTTGGCAGTTAGTTATCCTCCTCATCAGCACAACCTTTCGGGACGTCGAAATCGGTTTCCCCGCTCAGGCAGAACAGGCGCGCCCAGGCAGCTCGCCCTAGAAAAGGTCTCAACTTATCCTGACTGGCTGCGTCGCGGTGAACGTCTGCTGCAAGAATTCGAGCTCTGAAGCCGCCATTCCGCTTCCGGCCCGAAACAGTCATCCCGGATGCCAATCTGCGCGAAGCGGTCGCGCGGTGCAGGGTGGCGCAAGCAGGATGGCTCAGTCGAAGAAGCCCGCGTCCTCTTCCCTGAGATACTTCCTGGCTGCTTCGGCGTCGATATCGAGGCCCAGCCCCGGCGCTTCCAGCAGGTCCACCATGCTGTCCTTCACGATCAGCGACGGCAGGCCGACCACGAGGTCCTCCCACCAGGGGTTGGAGGCGCTCGGGTATTCGAAGGCGATGTAGTTGGCGGGCAAGGTGGCGCAGACATTGATCAGCGCGCCGAGGCCGAGCAGGCCATTCGCGGTGCCGTGCGGCGCCATCGAGATCGAGTGCATATAGGCGTGCTCGGCGACCCATTTGAGTTCGGCAATGCCGCCAATGTCGGCGGGATCGGGGCCGATGACACGTACCGCCTGCGTCTCGATCAGCTCCTTGAAATTGTGCCGCAGGTAGATCTGCTCGCCGGTATGGATTGGCGTCGAGGTGGAGGTGGTCAGCTCCCGATAGGCCTGCGGATTGACCCACGGCACATAGTCGCCGGTCAGCATGTCCTCGAGCCACATCAAATTGTACTTCTCGACCGCGCGAGCGAACTTAATCGCATCGGGCAGCATCCAGCCGGGACCGCAGTCGAGTGCCAGGCTGACTTTGTCGCCCAGCACTTCCTTCATCGCGATCACGCAGTCGAGCATGTGGTTGAAACCGCGCTCGCTGATCACGCCTTGATCCATGGCACCGTGATAGCCGGCCTTCTGCGTCACGCCGTAATGGAAGCCGTCAATTGTGTCCTTCATGTTGGAGTGGAACGAGATTCCTTGCTTGATCATGAAGAAGTTCTGCGGCTGCTCCATCATCCATTTGACGTCAGCGGCGTAATCCTCCGGCCGGTCGCCCGTGCGTTTCTGGCGGATCGAGCCGTTGTAGACGCGCACCTTGTCGCGCACCTTGCCGCCGAGCAGTTTGTAGGCCGGCACGCCTGCGGCCTTGCCGGCAATGTCCCACAGCGCATGCTCAATAGCGCTTACCGCCGCGCCATAGGGCTTGAAAGAGCCGCGTTGGCGGATCTTCAGCATCACCCGCTCGACGTCGGTCGGGTCCTCGCCGATCAGCGCCTCGCGAAAATGCAGGACCCAGGGCTTGAGGTAGGGCTTGGTGTACTCGACCTCGCCCAGGCCATAGAGGCCCTCGTCGGTAACGATGCGGACGACGGGATGTTTGCCGATAACGGCACAGCGGAGGTCGGTGATCTTCATCTTCGGTTCTTTTCGCCTCAGCTCCAGGTGCGATCCCAGGAATACTCGTTGTCCCAGTGATCCGTGGGCTGCCAGATGCCGCTGACGCCCGGCTGCAGATGCTGCGAGATCACCTTGTCGACGACGTCGTCGATCCCAAGGCCCGGCTTGTCTGAAACGGTGATAAAGCCGTCCTTCACGAGCGGCTTGGGAACGCCGGTGACGATATCGTCCCACCAGTCGACATCGGCAGAGTGGTATTCGAGCGCCATGAAGTTTTCGGTCGCGGTCGCTACATGTGCCGCGGCCATTGCGGCGATTGGACTTTCGGCCATATGGATGGCCATAGCGACGCCGTGGTCCTGCGCCATGTCGCCGATCTTCTTGGTCTCGAGGATGCCCCCGCTGGTGAGCAGGTCTGGGTGGATAACGGAGAGGCCGCCGCTCTTGAGCAGAGGCTCGAAGCCCTCCTTGAGGTAGATGTCCTCGCCGGTGCAGATCGGCACCGTGGTGGCGTCCTGCAGTTGTCGGTACTGCTCGGTGTACTGCCACGGGATCACATCCTCGAGCCAGGCTGGCACGTATTTTTCAATCCGCCTGGCGAGGCGAATGCCGTTCTGCAACGAGATGTGGCCGACGTGGTCGATGGCGAGCGGAATATCCATACCGATAACGTCGCGAACCTCGGCAATGTACTGCTCAAGCAGGTCGATGCCCTTGTCGGAAAAGTGGAAGCCGGTAAACGGGTGGGGGACGTTATGCAGATCGTACGCGGCGTTGCGGGCGCGCCGCTCCTCAATGGTCTTGACCGGGCCGCGGCTGGGGTGAACGCGGTACCCTTCAAGTGAGCCGGCAGGGGACACGACCGCACCGGGTACATCCGCGATCTGCATCAGCCCCAGATCCATCTTGAGGAACGTGAAGCCGAGCGCCATGCGCTGCTTGAGGCGCTTGCCCGTCTCGGTGCCGCTCGGCACGGTGGCGTCGGTATCGCAATAGAGGCGCACCTTCTCCCGAAACCGGCCGCCGAGCATCTGGTAGATGGGGACGCCATAGGCTTTGCCGGCGAGATCCCACAGCGCTATTTCGACCGCCGAGACGCCGCCGCCTTGCCGGCCGTGCCCGCCGAACTGCTTGATCCGGCGAAACAGGCGGTCGATGTTGCACGGGTTCTCGCCAAGCAGCCGGCTCTTCAGCATCAGCGCGTAGGTGGCGCTGGCGCCGTCGCGCACCTCGCCAAGCCCGACGATGCCCTGATTGGTGTAAATCTTGAGCAGCGCTGAGGTGAACGGCGCGCCAACGATTTCGGCTACCCGCATGTCGGTGATACGAAGCTGGGATGGCTTAGAGTTCGCGTTCACCCGATTGAGCGCCTCGTCGGCGCCACCCGTCTTTGCCATGACTTATCCTCGTTCTGGTGGATGGGGCTTGGAGCGTTGCTAGCCCAGCTCAATCTCGTGGGCCTGCAGGTAGTCACGGTCCATCTCAATACCGAGACCAGGCTTCGACGTCAGCTTGAGGCTGCCGTTCGAATTGTCGAGTGGTCTGTCGATGAGGTGATCGTATTTGCCTAGGTTCCACTCCGACGTTTCGAGCTTGTAGAAGTTAGGAACGGTCATCATCACCTGCGCTCCCGCAACCACGTTGATCGGTCCCGCGGCGTCATGTGGCGAGACCGGGACGTAGTAGGCTTCGCATAGGGCAGAAATCTTCTTGAGTTCGGTAATGCCGCCGGTCCAGGTGACGTCCGGCATAATGTAGTCAGCGAGCTTGTTCTCGAGTACCGGCACGAAATCCCACTTCGTGTGGCCGCGCTCGCCCCACGAGATGGCGGCACTGACCTTCTCACGCACCTGCTTGAGCGCGTTGAGGCTCTCGGGCGGGCAGGGCTCCTCAAACCAGTCGATCTGGCCGGCTTCCTCGAGGCTACGACAGAGACGAATGGCGGTGGGAACGTCGAAGCGGCCATGCGCATCGATGAGGATGTCGATATCAGGCCCCGCCGTTTCGCGGATCAGAGCCGTGAGTTCGGCGGCTTCGCGCTCGTCCTTGCGGGTCATGCTGCCATCGAGATAGCCGTCCCGCTGTTCGCGGGACAGGTTATCGGCGCTGCGGCCCTGGTGGGGGTAGGGATCGAACTTGAGCGCGGTGTGTCCAGACTCGACGATGTCTCGAATTTCGGCGACAACAGCCTCCTTGCTGGTGAATTTGGCCTGGTTGGGATGGGTATAGAGTGCGATTTCATCGCGTACTGGTCCGCCCAGCAGCTCGTAAATCGGCTTACCGAGGACTTTGCCCCGGATGTCCCAGAGGGCTATATCGATGGCGCTCACGCATTCGACGGCGGCGCCGCGGCTGCCCATGTAGGTGAAGCTGCGGAAAATCTTGTGCCAGAGATGCTCGATACGCGATGGATCCTCGCCTGTCACGGCGACGCCGATCTGCCGTAGGATCGTGCAGAGCGCGCGGTTGGCGAGCCTTGTGGTGGTGGTGATCTCTCCCCAGCCACTCACCCCCTCATCGGTCATCACTTCGACGAACAGAAACTCTCCCCAATAAGAAGCATCGGACTTGATCAGCCACGGCCGAATGCTCGTGATTTTCATTTCAATTACCTTTATCTGAAAGGGTCAGGCTAACGATGTTTTAGACCGGACCTTCATCCTATCCGGCCCGAGCGGCGTTGCGCGCACGCATCTGTTCGAGAATATGCCGGCCCGAACCCTCGACATGGCGGGAAACGAGTTCGGCCGCCTTGTCGGCCTCTCCCGCTCTTACGAGAGCGATGAGTTCGCGGTGCTCGCGAATGATCGCGGCACGCCGCGCAAGCGTGAAATTGAAACGCCGGCTCACGGCTCGCAGCACTTCGCGATGCTTCCACCAGAGCTCAGCGGCATGGCGGTTATAGTGCCGCTGGTACATCACGGTGTGGAAAGCGGTATCCAGCTCACTGTGCCTGAATGTATCGGCGAAGTTGTTCTCTTCAATCAAGCCTTGGAGACGTTCGAGCTCGGCGATGTCCTCGCCGGTAGCCATATTCACAAACCATCGCGTCAGGGCTGGCTCGATCAGAACACCGATCTCGTAGATATCCCGGACAAAATCCTGATCTATGGGTCGGACGCGCGCCCCGCGGTTGGCGACAAAGGTGACAAAGCCCTCCCCACGCAACAGCTGCAGGGCCTCGCGCACGGGGTTGGTCGAGGTGCCGTGACGCCGGGCGAGATCGGTGACCACAAGCCGTTCGTTAGCGGCGAGCCGTCCCTCGATGATGTCTTCCCTGATCAGTTGATAAAGCGAGGCGCCCTCACTGGAGGCCCCGATGGTATCAGTCCCCACAGGCGGCATGGCTATGAAATCGCTAATTTCGGCCAAGGCCGGCTCCCTGAAAACAATACACGCCTTGCCCGATATCACGCACGGCCTCCACAAACAATGTACGATCCAACGCGTTGACAGGCAATCCACGATCTGAAAACGTACAAAGTGATCGAAGGGATACATAGAGCAGAAAGGCGCATCCCCGGCGGTCGAACGAGCTAGGCCGCTTTGGCTCGACGCCGGGCGGCATGGAGAACCAGGGAGGATACCTATGACGAGGATTACGCTCGGCAGTGCGGTCCTGCGCGGCACTGTCGCCACTGCTTTGATGGCATCGCTGATGTCCACATCGGCGCTCGGTGCGCCACCGGTTGACCTGAGCAAGTGGTCGCCGGAATATGTGCGCTCCATTGCCGGCACACAGGATTTTGACACGGCAGCCGATTGCGCCAAGGTCACCCCGCTCGACTACAAGGGGCGACTGACTTTCTGGTATCAGGGCGTGTTCGAGGGCGACCCCGACCTCCTGCGCCAGTACTATAAGGAATTCTTCGAGACCTTCCGCAAGACCTATCCGAACATCCAGCTCGAGGAACAAGCCCTCACCTATAACGACCTCCTCGACAAGTTCCGCACGGCGCTCCTGGGCAATGCCGCGCCGATGGCGGTCCGCCTGCAAATCCTGGGTGGTACCGAGTTCGCGTCAAAGGGCTATCTGGAGCCGCTCAAACCCGAGGATGTGGGCTATTCGACCGATGATTTCTGGCCCGGCGCGATGAAGGCCGTAACCTGGGAGGACGTAACCTACGGCATTCCGACCAACAACGAGACGATGGCGTTCATCTGGAATGCCGACATCTTCAAGCGGGCGGGCCTCGATCCAGACAAGCCGCCGGCAACCTGGGATGACGTCGTCAAGTATTCCAAGCAGATCCACGACAAGCTCGGCATTGCCGGCTACGGCCTCGTGGCTCGCAAGAATGCCGGCAATACGCCGTACCGTTTCATGCCACAGCTGTGGGCCTATGGCGGCGGCGTCTTCGACGAAGCCACCGCGAACCCGACCTACAAGGAGGTCGAGCTCAATAGCCCGCAGAGCAAGGCGGCGCTGCAAGCCTCGTACGACATGTACGTTCGCGACAAGTCGGTCCCGGTTTCGGCACTCACCAACCAGCAGGCCGATAACCAGCCCCTGTTCCTCGCCGGCCAGCTTGGCATGATGATCTCGCACCCATCAGACTACGACGTGATGCTCGACCTGCAGAAGAAGGCGACAGGCACCGACAAGGACAAGGCGCAGACCGTCATCGACAACATGCGCTACGGCCTGATTCCGACTGGCCCCGACGGCAAGCGCGCCGTCGTGTTCGGCGGCTCGAACATTCACATCCTGAAGCCCGAATATGTCGAGGGCGGCAAGGTAGACGAGCCGGCTGCAAAGGCTATCATCTGCATGTGGACGAGCCCTGAATGGTCGCTGAAGATGGCCTACGCCGGCTCGAACCCGGGCAACCTTAATGGCTTCAAGACCAAATGGATGAAGGAACGTCTCGACAACATCGAGTTCCTCGATGTTACGACCTCGATGCTGCCATACGGCATCCCGTTCCCAGCGCTGCCGCAGTCCCCCGAGATCATGAACATCATCGTCCCGGACATGCTGCAGAATGCCCTGACCGGAGCGATGACCGTCGACGAGGCAGCGGACGACGCAGCCGAGAAGGTAAAAGACCTGATGGGCGGACTCTAGTCCAAGCCCTACCTGCGATCTGGCCAGCTGCGCCGATAGTGCAGCCGGTTCGTCCGAAGTACGAGGGCACGCCACAGTGACGATCGTGACCGGCAAGGCCGAGGCTCGCCGAAGATTGCAACCCGGTAGGTCCGGCGTGCTGCGGAAGATATGGGAGCATCGCGCCGACTACGCATACGTGCTCCCTGCGATCGCCGTGATGCTCATCGTCATCGCCTATCCGATCTACTACACGATCGAGCTGTCGTTCTTTAAGACGCCGCCTGGCCTGCAGCTCCGCGACAAGATCTTCATCGGCTTCGACAACTACACGACCATACTCGCCAGTCGCGTGTTCTGGAAAGTCACCTGGAACACTCTGATCTGGACACTGGGATCCACTTTCATCTCCTTTGTCCTGGGGTTTGCCGCCGCGCTGGCGCTCCACCGCGATTTTATCGGCCGTGGTGTCCTGCGCGCTATCCTGATCGTTCCCTGGGTCATCAGCGCGGTCGCCGCCTCCTACATCTGGAGGTGGATCTACCATTCGGACTTCGGGATCATCGGAGCAGTGCTGGTCGGCCTCGGATTGGCCGACCGGCCGCCGAACTTCATCGACAGCGTCAGTACGGTGCTGCCCTCCCTGATCGTCGTCAATATCTGGCGCGAGTTTCCGTTTGCCATGATCATGATGATGGCCGGCCTGCAGACAGTCCCCGAACAGTTGCTGAGCGCCGCAAAAGTTGACGGGGCCAGTGCATGGCAGCGCTTCTGGCACGTCACCTTCCCGCACTTGCGCAACGTCTCAACAGTGACGATCCTGCTGCTCGCAGTTGCCAACTTCAATTCCTTCATCATCCCCTGGATCATGACCGGCGGCGGGCCCTCGAACGCATCGCATATCTGGATCACCCACATTTATGAGCTCGCCTTCGGCCGACAGCTCTGGGGCGTGGCATCGGCCTATTCGGTGCTCCTGTTCCTCATCCTGATGACGCTGGGCTACTTCTACGTCCGTGCGCTAAGCGGCAATGAGCGGAAAGAAGGTACCGCATGAGCACGATTGCCGAGACAGCCTCTCGGGGTCAGACCCGGCGCCGCATGCGCGTCGACGGATGGCGGTGGGCCGGGCGCATCTTCCTCGTGTTCATGCTGCTTTACACCGCGCTGCCGATGATCTGGATGCTGATCACTTCGATCAAGTCCGGGTTCGCGGCGATGCAGTTCCCGCCGCAATGGTGGCCGGACCAGCCTACCCTCGCCAGCTATCAAAAGCTGCTCGATCCGCAGAACAGCGTCGGGCAGGACTTCCTCCGCTTCTTCTGGAACAGCCTTTTCGTCTCGACCGTCACGACAATCCTTTCGGTGATCGTGGCTGTCCCTGCGGCCTACGCGTTTTCGCGCTTCAGTTTCCCCGGCCGGAACTTCCTGTTCTTCGCCGTGCTGCTGCGCAACATGTTCCCCGCGGTGATCTTTCTCGTGCCGCTCTTCATCCTGATGCGCGTGCTGGGGCTGGTGAACACGCATGGCTCGCTGATTCTCACCTATCTCACCTTCGGCCTGCCACTGGCGATCTGGCTGCTCAAGGGATTCTACGACAACATCCCGGTGCAGCTCGAGCAGGCGGCGCGCATCGATGGGGCAACGCGGTTCCAGGCCTTCATCCTGATCGTGATGCCGCTCTCGACGCCGGGAATCATCGCCACCGCGATCTATTCCTTCATCGGCGCGTGGAACGAGTACATCTACGCCTACACTTTCCTCTCCAAGAACGAACAGTTGACACTGCCGGTCGGCATCCAGCGCTTCTTCTCGGAAAATACGACGGACTTTCCGGGTCTGATGGCGGCCAGCTTTATGATGAGCGTGCCCGTCGTGGTGCTGTTCCTCGTCCTGCAACGATACTTCGTACGCGCCCTCACAGAAGGCGCGGTCAAGCATTAGGGAGTTGCCGATGGCCCACGTGGTCCTCAAAGATCTGGTCAAGACCTATGGCAGCTTCAAAGCCGTCAACGACGTTTCGTTGACGGTCAATGACGGCGAGTTCGTTGCGCTCGTTGGCCCTTCAGGCTGCGGCAAGACAACCACGCTCAATCTCGTCGCGGGACTGATCCCGATCACATCGGGCGACATCGTCATCGGGGAACGAGTGGTCAACGACCTCGACCCCAAGGACCGCGACATCGCAATGGTGTTCCAGAACTACGCGCTCTACCCGCAGAAGTCGGTCTATAAGAACCTGGCGTTCCCGTTGCAGATGCGCAAACTCCCCAGGGACGAGATTGACAAGAAGGTCAAGGAAGCGGCGCGAGTGCTCGACATGACGCACTTGCTCGAGCGTAAGCCGCGCGAACTTTCGGGCGGACAGCAGCAGCGTGTGGCCCTGGGCCGTGCCCTCGTCCGCGACCCCGCTGTGTTCCTGATGGATGAGCCGCTCTCTAACCTCGATGCCAAACTGCGCGTGCAGATGCGCTCTGAGATCAAGCGCTTCCACCAGGACCTCAAGGCGACGATCATCTATGTAACGCACGACCAGCTCGAGGCCGTGACCATGGCAGACCGGATGGCGGTGATGAACGGCGGCTATCTGCAGCAATACGATTCGCCGGCGCAGGTTTTCGCCCATCCGGTGAACATGTTTGTCGCGAGCTTCATAGGCAGCCCGGCGATGAGCCTTATTCCGCTGGAGGCATCGACGGCAAACGGCAACACCGTGTTGACCAGCGCGGAAGGCTGGAGCCTCGAGCTGTCGCAACTCAACGCGCGCAAGGTCCAGAGGGCGAAGACCAAGAAGGTGGTCCTCGGAGCACGACACTCGACGATCAAGCTGCACAACAGCGCGGTCGCCGGTGCCATTCCGGCCAAGGCCTTTACGGTGGAACCAACCGGAGACGTCACCTTCGTGCAGGCGTTCCTCTCCGGCGCCATCGTCAACATCAGCGTGTCCCCCAACATCGCCGTCGCACCTGACGAACAGATCTGGCTAGAGTTCGATCAGGAGCGGATGCATCTGTTCGACGGCGAAACTGAAATGGCCCTCAAGGCCAACTGAGACAGGGCGGATGTGTGTGGAACGTGGGCGTGGATGACTGAGAAGCTTAAGATCACCGCGATCAAGCCCTATCCAGTGTGGGTAGGAACGCGCAACCAGATGCTCGTCAAGATCGAGACCGACCAGGACATCTTCGGCTGGGGCGAGAGCGGCTTGAGCGGTCGCGAGAAGGCCGTGGCCGGCGCGATCGAGCACTATCGCGAGTTTCTCATCGGCCGCGACCCGATGCAGATTGGCCGGATCTGGCAGGAGGTTTATCGCAGCCAGTACTTCGAAGG
>NZ_SUEO01000071.1:9935-10724 GCF_004962925.1 Mesorhizobium sp.
TTCGAAGGCGGCCGAGTTCTGCAGGCGGCGATTTCCGCCATCGACATCGCCCTTCACGACATCAAGGGCAAGGCGCTGGGGGTGCCGGTCTACGAGCTGCTGGGCGGCAAGCAGCGCGACCGCATCCCTACCTTCGCCTCGACCGGAGACGAGGCCGAAGGTGACGTTGCCATCGAACGAGCCCGCGAGCTACGCGCACAGGGGTGGCAGGCGATCCGCTTCTTCCCCGTCGGGCAAAACAGCAGGGACATCTTCGAGCCGCGCGAGTCCATCGGCGCTACCGCGACCATGCTAAACAAGGCGCGCGAGGCGCTGGGCGACGACGTCGTCATCGGCGTCGATTATCATCATCGGCTGTCGGTGGCGGAGGCGGCGAGCTTCTGCAACAAGCTCGGCCGCGGCGTGCTTGATTTCCTCGAGGAGCCGATACGGGACGAGACACCGGAGGCCTACGAATCCTTGCGCACGATGACTGACATCCCCTTTGCCATCGGCGAGGAGTTTGCCAGCAAGTGGCAGTTCCTGCCCTACGTCGAGCGCGGCATCCATCAGTTCAACCGGCTCGATGTTTGCAATGTCGGCGGGCTCACCGAGGCGATGAAAATCGCTGGCTGGAGTGAGGCGCACTATGTGGATCTGATGCCGCACAATCCCCTTGGTCCGGTGTGCACGGCGGCGACCGTGCATCTCGCCGCCGCGGTGCCCAACTTCGGGTGGCTCGAGACCAGGGAACCCGAAACAAAGCTGGGCTTCGACAATTCCGACGTCTTCCCCGTGCAACCACGGCTC
>NZ_SUEO01000071.1:10734-26204 GCF_004962925.1 Mesorhizobium sp.
CTATCCGGTCGGCGATCTGCCGGGGCTCGGCGTCGAGGTCAACGAGGAGGCAATCCAGGCGGCGAGCTTTCGTTTTTGGGAAGCGCCTCACCTTAAGCGCCGCGACGGTTCTGTTACGAACTGGTAGTTCCCTTTCAACCGGAGTCCACGATGACACATGCTCCCGACATCACGCGGCCGCCAAAAGACCTCATCGACGCGCTAAGGGAGATCGGCGCCGCGACGGTTGCCGGCACGCTTGGCCACATGGGTTTTCGCAATCCGCACATGGTCGGACCGGTGGCGCAGAACCGCGGGAAGTCGATCGTCGGGCCGGCGCTGACGCTGCAGTTCATGCCACAGCGGCCGGACCTATTCACCGAGGGAGAATATGCCGATCCAGAGACGCAGCTGCATCGCCACGTGCTTTATCACGCACAGGAGGGCGATGTGGTCGTGGTGGACGCGCGCGGCGACATGAGCTCGGGCGTCTTCGGCGATATGATGTCGACGTATTTCAAAGGCAGGGGTGGCGCGGGCATCGTCATTGATGGATGCATGCGCGACCGGCCCAATGTTGAAAAGCTCGATCTGCCGCTATGGCTGCGCGGCTGGACGCCAAATTATCATGTGCAGACCAGCATCTACCCCAACGCCGTCAACGTTCCGATTGCCTGCGGCGGTGTCACGGTAATCCCCGGCGACATTATCGTGGCCGACGACGACGGGGTGGTGGTGCTTCCCGTCGCAATGGCCGCGAAGGTGATCGAAGAATCACAAAAGCATCACGATTGGGAGGAGTTCTCGCGAGTGAAGCTATTGGAGGGCGGGTCGTTGCAACGCTACTATCCGCTGCATGACGATGCCCGCGGGGAGTACGAGGAGTGGCGCAAAACAAACCGCTTGGAGAACCCAAGTTAGCGCATGGATTACCCTGCGGCGGGCGGCAGACCTTCTGGCGGTATCGCCGGCGTCTTCGCAAAAAGTGGGGAGTCGAATTTCGCTGTGGGCGTCCGCTTTCGATCTTGCAGCCGGGACGGCTCTTGGCGGAGTGTATTTGATTCGTCCGCGTTGATTGATTGGCGGTGTCGTGATTCCATCCACCTGTTGATTCCAGAGGGAATGGGACGATGAAGTGATCGCAGGTGGCACCGGCGCAAGTTGGGGGATCATCCCCGCAGACCCCCTCGGGCACCCGAACGTGGCGAAGCTCGGTGCGCCCTTTCATGCCGTCTTGACCGCTGAAGAGGCGGGTGCCTACAAGCCGCACTTCAAGGCGTTCGAATACATGTTCGACACGCTGGGTTGCGGCCCGGAGGACATCACGCATGTGTCCTCGTCTTTCCGCCACGACCTGATGTCTGCCTATGATCTGGGGATCAAGAGCAAGGTCTGGGTCAATCGCGCCCACGAGCCGGCCAACCCCTTTTACGAATACACCGAAATCCGCGATGTGACGCAGCTACCTGGCGTTTTCGGCATCTGATTAAGCGGAGGTCCTGGCAAGCTGTGGCGCTTCATCGCTGGAGCCGAGCCCGGAACCCGCAGATATGTCAGCGTCAACCGCGAGATGCGGGAGCGGCTGTGGAAGCGCTTCCAGGAACATGCCGGGCAATCGTCCAAGGGCATGCCAAAGCTGCCGGCAACGCAGTGGGTCAAGTCGGGCATCAAGGCCGCGTGAAGCATTCAATGGGCGAAGAGCACCTTCGGCACGCCTCGCTGCAGGATTTCTGGTGACCACGAGTAAGGTATCACGCCCGCAGCCTTGGGTTCATCGCAATGCCCCTTGGGCGGCTAATTTGTGCTTTTCGAAGATCGCTACCTTCTGCGGATAGGTGATCCGTACCTTGGCGTTGCACCCGTTGCACCTGAAATGTGCGATCGTTCTTAGCGCAGAGCCCTTCCTTACCGCCGGATGCGAGCAATCCGGACAATCGAATGTGAGGGCAACATCAGACAAGTCTTGGGCCAAGCCCATTTCCATCTCCTTCGCAAGCGCTGTGGCTACACTCTGGCGGGCGCCAATGGCCAATACAGATGCGAATCTGGCTATGCCAAAGTGGGCTAGAACAATTCGCCTCCCAGCGCCGCCAGCTAGTGGGCCGTCTCTGAGCCCTTTGAGCGACGAAAAGACCTAACGTCCTCCAGCAGTTCGCGCTCGTTGGTAGTAATGTTTCGGAAGATTGCGACAATTGCCACCGCTAAGGCCTCGGCGTCCCGGCTTAAAGGGTCAATGTGTTCATTTGCGCAAACCTGATCAAACACGCTTTCACAAATAGCCAGATCAATATGGCTGAGGCAGGTGCGAGTGAAACGCGGCCGCAGCATCTGTGCGAACCTTTCAGGGCCCGCTGCCCGTGGTTGCTGCGGGCCTTTTTTTGCTGATGAACCGCTGGGGCGTGTGTCGAAATAAGGTGACTCGCTGACTGGTGCTTTCAATAATCCAAAAATCAGCGCGCAATCGCGAGCTCTAGACCTCCAGCTTTGTTCTGGGACATGAAATCCTTGTCGGAATTCCGCCGCCTTTTTCGCAGTTCGCGTGCAACCGAATTTACTGTATCGATCAAGAATTATCCTGCGACGAGCTTCGCTGTCGAGCTTTGCAGTCATATCGGTGGACTCCTCAACTAATTCCACGACGACCGAACCTATACGTACCAAGTTGAAGAGTGTCGTTAGCTTCCGATCCAGAAACTTATCTCGGAATGCATTTCTTCCGTAAACCAGCTTGATCGCCGTTTTAGTCGCCTCGAGTTCACCAGCCTTGCCAGATCCTGAGGTACACCACATGATTGAGAGGGGCATGGGGCATACCCGATTCGGATATGGTACCGCGCGATGGACACTAAGAGGAGAGACGAGGCCCCTGCGAGGCAGCCGCGGGAGCTCGATCGGCGTCGTTGGCCACGCGAAGGTCAGTCCCACAATGAGGACGCTCCGTCGCTCGCGTCGACGTCTGAACCTCTGTCCTTTTCAACGCTCGAACTGGCGCCAAAGGATCAATTCGCCGCTTGGCAAGCGCATATGGCGCCGCTAATAGAGGTCAGGTTGCCGGATGACAAATCGCTGAACGATGGCTTTCCCGCCGACCACACGGCTTGGAATCTCGGTGGCATGCTGGTCGTTCAACAGCGCGCGCCAGCACACAGCTACTTGCGTTCCGCCGCGAAGCTCCGATCCAGTTCGATCGATCACTGGTACATCGTCTTGCCTCGTACTGGCCGGTCGTGGACCGAGGTCGATCGCCGCGTTGCGGAAAACCAGCCGGGCAAATTGGAGATTAGATCGCTTGGCTACCCGTTTCGCGGGAGGGCAACGGAATCCCAAAGTCTCTTTCTCTATTTGCCGCGTGATTTGTTCACCGATGCGGCGGCAACCCTGGACGCAAAGAATAATTCAATTCTGTCCGGCAACTTTGCCAACCTTTTGCTCGACTACCTCAACAGCATCGAAGCAAGACTGCGCAGTCTCACGGCTGACGATCTGCCCCGCATTGTGCACGCAACACGCAGCATGATCATTGCCTGCCTCTCGCCCCCGGCGGAACATGCCGCGGCCACCGAACAACTGGTGAATGTCGCGCTGATGGAGCGAGCCCGTCGATACGTCCACAACAATCTGATTGCGGCTCATCTGACGCCGGATTCAATGTGCCGGGCGCTCGGCGTCTCGCGCTCTCGTCTTTATCAGTTGTTCGAACCGAGCGGTGGTGTTCTCCATTACATACAAAGTCGCCGACTTCTGGCAGCCCATGTTGCGCTTAGCGATCCGGCGGACAGCCGGCGCATTGTTAATATTGCCGAAGCCGTCGGGTTTAGTTCAGCGGCTAATTTCAGCCGAGCATTTAGCAAGGAATTCGGTTACAGCCCCCGCGAAGTCCGAAGTTCCGTGGTGTTGCCGCGCACCGCCCACTCTGTTTCGCATGCCGGACACGAGGAGGCCTCTTCCTTTGAAGATTGGCTCAAAGCGCTCGGAAGCTGAGTACAGGATCGGGGATGGTTGAAGTGGGGCCGGCTCAAAACAGGGGCGGGGAAGATCAGCCGCCTCATGGACCAGATTATTTCGTGTCGCGTCCACCGCTCCATCAATCATAGCCAATTCCCGATTTATTAACCAACTGTTCATCGATGTCGCTGCCAATCACAGCGGAGCATACATTGCAACTACGCAGCATGAGACACTTGTTGAGACTGCGAGTTGTATGTTTGCCAAGCTTGACGGTTATGCTATTTCTGGGCTGGGGGACGTGGATTCTCACTGCCCATGGAGGTGGCTATTGCACCCGGAGGCATCAGGGGTCGGCACGGAGAGCGAGGGGCCTGCCTCAAGCGATGCACCACGTCCCGGCGAAGTGCTGCTCGCTGACCTTTTGGCGTACACGACCGAATTTTTGTCGTTCTATGATCGCGACTTCTGTCTGACGCACTACGCAGCCAAACTAAAAGGCCTGTACGGAGGCGCGGTGGTGCCGGGTGCTGCCGTTTGGGAGATCTACCCGAGCTTCCTCGATGCGAGGTATCGTGACGAATTTCTTCGTGTGTTCCACGGCGGCTCACCGGCAAGCATTGATTTGCCGCGATCATCGGGTGAAGCGCCACGGTCCGCTTTCGTTTTCGCCACTGCGAATGGTGTGGGAATCATCGAATCAAGGGGGCGCGATGGGCGAAGCGTCGTTGAGGAGCAAGAGCATGTAATTCTGCTCCATCAGGCGACGCACGACGTACTGACCGGACTGCAGAATCGGCGGCGGTTCGGCGAGCGGCTGCAGCAGGCAATGGCCGCCCTCGGCGGATCAAAGCCGAAAGCAGCCCTTCTGCAAATCGACCTTGACGATTTCAAAGCGGTCAACGACACGCTCGGCCATGGAGCAGGCGACACTCTTCTTCAACTCGCGGCGGGCCGTATCCGCGACGCGCTGCAGGACGGCGAATCCGCATACCGGTATGCCGGCGATGAGTTCGCTGTCATCCAATTGGGAAAGGAGCAGCCAGCAGAGGCTGAGCGCCTGGCCGGATCGCTGGTCGACGCGTTCAAGAACCCGTTCGTCATCAACGGCATTCCCGTCTTCGTAGGCTCGAGCATCGGAATTGCTTTCGGGCCGGAGCACGGGACCGATGGCGAACAGTTGATGAAAGCCGCTGATATTGCCCTTTACGCGGCCAAGACAGATGGACGCGGCTGCGCTCGAACATTCAACCGTTCGATGCTGCTCTTGCTCGAGCAACGCGAGAATCTGAGACGCAGCCTTCGAACCGCGCTGGAGCGCGGCGAACTTTATCTGGAATATCAGCCGCTCATTCGGCCTCCCGCGTCGGTGATCGGTTTCGAAGCGCTGCTGCGGTGGCGGCACCCCGAGGTCGGAGTCATTCCACCCAACGTGTTCATACCGATCGCCGAAGCCGACGGTCTGATGGAAGAGATTGGACGATGGGTACTCGAGGAAGCCTGTCGCCAGGCATTGACGTGGCCCTCCTCGCTGACAGTCGCAGTAAACCTGTCACCAGCTCAGTTCCTTAGCGGTTCGCTGACGGACACCGTCGCTCAGATCATCGATGCCGTTGGAATCGAAGCCGACAGACTTGAACTTGAGATAACCGAGACGGTCCTGCTTGAAAAGACGATCGACAATATCGACACGTTGAACACTCTGAACGTCTTGGGAATACGAATTTCTCTTGACGATTTTGGAACATACTACTCGTCGTTGAGCTACCTTAAGAACTTTCCCTTCGATACTTTGAAGATCGATCAGTACTTTATTGCGGACCTGGAGACCGATCTCAAAAGCCAAACGATCGTGCGCTCGATCATGAACCTGGCACACGGCCTGGGAATAAATGTCACTGCCGAGGGGGTCGAGACGTCGGCACAGGCACGGTGGCTGATCAAGGAAAACTGCGATTGCCTGCAAGGCAATTTCCTGGGGCGGCCGCTTGGAGTTGAGGCGATCGGCGATTTCATAAGGCGGTCCCCGCTGAGGGTGGTACGAGCGATGGAGGAATCGAATCGGGCGCTCTAGCGCCGTGCACCCTTTGTTAACCGTGAAGTGGGGATTTGTAGAACGATCAAGGCAGATACCGCGCAATTTTTCGAGTCGGTGCGAGACTGACCCATCAGGACGCGGTGACATTTTTTGTCGCGGAGGTCATCACCCCGCGAGGGCTCAATACGATGGAAAAGTGAGGATGCCGATGGGAACTGTTCATCATCACCTGGCTGGCGAGTCGGCTTTTGAACCGATGATCCAGATCGACATGGAAATCAAAGCTTTCGTCTCCGCCTGGAAACATTGCGATTATGTCTCGACATACATGGCCCGGATGGTCAGCCGAAACAGGTCAGACTCGGTTCGGCATTCAAATCTCTTTTCTTCCGCCTTTAACGAATTGCTGGAAGTCGCCTTTCGTACGCGCCATGCCGACGGCGAATTGGCATGCAGGGTGTCTCGCCATGGCGCGACGGACAGGATCGAGTTGACATTCCCTTGCGTGCCAGAGGAGCGTCAATTCTACGAACAAGCGGTGTCGCTGGTCGCAGGATCCGAGGTCCGGGAGCGATATCTCAATTCGGTATCCGGGGATCTCGCCCCGAGCCGGGAGGTGGTTCTTTTGGAACTGGCCATGGACTACAACGCGACACTCAGGGTCGAGGAAGCCGACGGTGATGCGATCAAGCTTGTCGTGGATCTCCCGCTCGAGGGCTTGCATTGAACCCTTACGACCTTCTCCCGCGTTTCAAGGCGCAATACGACGCCAACAGTCAGGAGTTCTCCATATCGGGGGTGGTCCGGCCTCAGGCAATCGATGAACTTGGACCCAGCATAGCATTGCTTCGCGATGCGATCGGCCGTGTGCGCGGCGTTCTCTACGTCAATGTCAGACGTCTGACTCAGATGAACAACGCTGCGTTTCACGCCTTTTCGAGAATCATTCTCGACGCCTGTCGGGCTCGACCCGATCTCAAATTCATCGTCATCACGTCAAGCGTCGTCGGATGGACGTCACGAAAGTTCGGTCGCCTGAGCGGAATCGAACCGAACATCACGGTCGAGGAGTATGACAGCGAATTCTATCCGGGGCAGGGCTTCCTTGAGGAAGGCGGGTTCGTGCCGATCCTGCGCACACAAACAAAGATGACCTGGCGCCACGAGCGCGCAATCTTGCCCCGACACGGCATGAGGCCCGGGATCGTGATGGCCGACATCTGTTGCGGCATAGGTGATTTCGCCGTGCTCGTGCAGAAGGAGTTCCAGCCATCGCGGATCGTCGCCCTCGACCACTCCAGGTCGAGCCTCGCCTATGCGCGAAACGTGGCTGCGGAGTTCGATATCAAGGGCATCGAGTACACATATGGCGATGCATCAGAAATGCTGCTCGAGGAAAATCAGTTCGACCTCGTCACGTGCCGCCATTCGCTGCAGGTGTTCAACAAGCCCGAACTGATCCTCAGGGAACTGTTTCGCATCTGCAAGCCGGGCGGACGTGTCTACATCACCAATGAAAAAAATTCGCACTGCCTGGGCGAACCACGCGCCGACAGCATCCAGTGGACCTATAACGAGGTCGCCAAGCTGTGGGCGCACTTCCAGATGGATATTGAGCTCGGCCCGAAGAGCAAACGCTACCTGACCGAAGCGGGGCTCGAAGACATTCGGGTCGAGTCCTTCATGGTCACCAACCACGACGGCGATCCACAGGACTTCGCGGACGTCATAGCGGCATGGGAGAATGTTTATGCAGGAGAGATGGCTACCAAGCGAGGTGACACACCGGCGTTTATCAGGCGGTTCCGACAGGGCTTCCAGGACCACATCTTCGCTGCGCTCCACTCCAAGGGCTATGCCGGCTGGCCGATCTGGGTTGCATCGGGACGCAAGCCGCTATGACCGATTTGGATGCAACACCGCCCAGACCCTGGCCTGTCCTCCGGCTTAACAGCTTCCGCGCTAAATTCTTGATCGTTGTGGGTGGGGCGGTGCTGTTCGACCTCCTCGTCGGCGGCGGCGTCGCGCTGTGGAATGTGAACCGGCTTTCCCGGGACGCGACGCAGCAGATCGAGAGCGGCCTCACCAAGGCAAGCCAGGAATACCTCCAGAACTATATCGAGACGACGGCGCTGCGCGCCGATCTCCTGTTCGGCCGCATGCACTCCGAGGTGACCGCACTTGCCGCCTCCATGCAGAGACTAATAGATTATCCGGAAGCAAAAGATGCGATCGGCAAGGCATTGGCGAAGAACCCCTATTTTAATGCGCCGCTTGCATATGACGCCACGGGAAACTGGGTACAGACCCGGCAAGGGTCACCTTCGGTCATGAGTGTCTGGGGTTATCTCCTCTCCGCTGATCACCAACCGAAGCCCGAAATTCTCCGCGACATTCAGGAGAGTGCGATCTTCGATATTTTTGGCACAAGCCAGATGTCAACTGGCGCCAAGAAGCTGCAGGTCTACTACGTAGGGCCGAAGGCAGGGCCGATCATGCGCACGATTCCTTATTCCGATCAGGCGCAGACCTTCGACAAGCTTTATCCAGGCCACGACAAAGCGAATTTTTGGGATTTCTTCTTTCCTGGCGTCTATGAAGGCTGGGAAGGCTGGATCAGGGAGCCCGATTCGCGCCCCGTAAAGGGCGATGACATCACTGCGACTGCTCCTTATATCGATGCGATTACCGGCAAGCTCATAGTGAGCTTCTTCCACCCACTCTGGACGAAAGACCGCAATAATGTCGCCGGTATGGTCGCTGCCGACGTTACGCTCGATCAACTCGCTGACATCGTCGAAAGCGTGAAGGTCGCCGATACGGGCTTCGGTTTTCTCACCATGTCGAACGGCAATGTGCTCGCGATCAAGCCTGAAGGCGAGAAAATGCTCGGGCTCAAGATCGCAAGTGGTGCGGCAGGTCAAGGCGTTACCGGCCTCGATCGCTCGCTCAAAAAGAGTACGCACGCGACCGTCGCAGCGCTCGAACTTCCCGCCGACGACAAGACAGTCATTAAGCATATTTCGATTGAGGAAAACGGCAAAGCCCAACCGTACATCGTCGTACTTCGCCGGCTAAACCCAGTCAATCTCTGGAATAGTACGGGGTCCATCACGGCCGAAACCCTGATGCTTGGCTTCGTCGTCCCCGAACGGGAAATTTATGCTTCCCTCCTTGCAGCGCAGCAGAGCATTTCCAGCGCAACCAACCGGATCCTGATAACCCAGGTCATCGCAGTTATCGTTTCCCTCCTGATCGTCTTTGCGGCTGTCTTCGGAATTTCAAAGCGGATCACTGCAGGCCTCAGTGCGCTTGCCGGGGCCGCCAAGCGGTTGCAGGCGAAAGACTATTCAGTCCGGGTAAGCATTCCGACGCGCGACGAGGTTGGAGCGGTGGGGGTCGCTTTCAACCGGATGGCTGAGCAGATCAGCTTTCACACGGAAAACCTCGAGCAGCTCGTCGACGAACGAACCAGGGAGCTCGGGGACGCCAACCAGGAGATTTCGGCACTCAACGAAAAGCTGCGAGACGAGAACGTTCGCCTCGGTGCCGAGCTCGCGGTTGCCAGGCAGATCCAGATGATGGTCCTGCCGAAACAATTTGAACTCGAAGCGATTCCTGGGCTGGAGATCGCAGCCTACATGCGTCCGGCTGACGAGGTTGGCGGCGACTACTATGACGTCCTGCAGAACGGATCACGGGTCAAGATCGGCATCGGCGACGTGACCGGTCATGGTCTTGAGAGCGGCGTGCTGATGCTGATGGTCCAATCCGTTGCGCGCGCGCTGCAGGAGACCGACGAAGCGAATCCGCACCAGTTTCTGGATCGGCTGAACAGAGCGATCTACAAGAACATCGAGCGGACGAACACCGACAAGCATCTCTCGCTGGCCTTTCTTGACTTCGAAGATGAGCGGGTAACGCTATCCGGCCAGCATGAGGACGTTCTTGTCGTGCGTGCGGATGGGGAAGTCGAACGTATCGATACGATTGATCTGGGTCTACCGGTTGGCCTGGAGAATGACATCTCGAAGTTCATTGCGACGCGTGACATCCTGTTCGGAAGCGGCGACGTGATCGTGCTGCACACCGACGGTGTGACCGAGGCGGAAGACCACGAAAGAAAGTTGTTCGGGTTCGAGCGCCTCAGCCAGAGCGTACAAAGACGTCACGGCAGCAGCGCCGAGGACATCAAGACTGGGATCATCGACGATCTGATGGCCCATATCGGGATCCAGAAGATCCACGATGACATCACCCTCGTGATCATAAGGCACACATAGCAATGACAACGCTGTTCGGTACCCCTGATATCGCGATCGGGATGAAGGAGAGCGTCAGTCGCGTGCGGCTGTTCGACGGACCTCTCGATTTGAGTTGGCGTCATTGTGCCACGACCTCGGACTTCATCGCCGATCTTTTCGCGTTGCGCTTCCGGTCGTCCCGCAATGATTACATGGAAGTGCGGCACAGCATCGGATATCTGGTCAACGAGCTCATCGAAAATGCCGTCAAGTTTCGCGCACCGGGTGAGATCGTGATCGAGGCGTCGATGGACTCGGAGTGCTTCAAGCTCAAAGTGTCGAATGACGTCGATGGGGAAGATGCGTCTGCGTTCCAAGGTCTGCTGGCGGACATCACGGTTGGCGACCCTATGGACCTGCTGATACAGCGAATTGAAGCCAATGCCGCCAACCCCGACGTGGGAGGCTCCGGACTTGGATTGCTGACATTGATGAACGACTACGGCGCACGCCTGGCTTGGATATTCAGCGCCGCCGACGATAGTGATCGGATTTGCGTGGAGACATATGCCTCCATTCCGATCTCGCAAATTCACAACTAAACGAAATGAAGCCAGCTTATGGAAATCAAGACAGACGATTACCGCGTGTGGACTGAAGGAAGCGAAATTTTCTTCGACGGTGCAATGCGGCTTGCCAGTTCCGACGCCGGTGCGTCTATCACGGCGTTGGCGACCCGTGTTCTAGCCTCGAATCCCGCTTCCATTACGCTCAACCTGAAGGACCTTCACTTTCTCAACTCTTCCGGCATCAACCTGCTGGCGAAATTTACCATTGAGGTGCGCAAGCATCCCGATGTTCGACTCGTCGTGCGTGGAACGCCCGACATACCCTGGCAGTCGAAATCATTGCCTAATCTGAAGAAGCTGCATCCCGCTGTTGTGCTTTTGATGGACTGACCAAGGCAGTCCGCAATCAGAGCAATTCCAGGAAAAGTGCGAACGGTTTTCCGTCCGGAATTGCAGTCAAAAATAAAGAGATAGAGCGGTTCTGCGGTTCCTTGAAATGACGAACCGCTCTAGCCAAGGGCTGCGTAGGCTGACGGCAATCCCGGACAGCAATAAGCCGGTCGGGAACGATGCAAGAGCGCCGCGCCGGGCAAGATATGTACGCCAGGATAAGTATTAGGATGCAAAGCTAATGACAGATCGGCCTCGTGCGTAGATGTTTGCAATGGCTTGGCGGGGGCTTGGCACAGGTGGCAGGCATCTTGTTGGGGTGATGTCGTGCTGCCTGCCAATCAGCCGCCGCTGCGCGGTCAAGGTGGCGCTGTGTAGAGCCGTAAGGTGCCTCGCAATGGGTCAAGACGTCTGGCACCGCAATTGCGTGGTCAGGCATGGGGGAATGGGGTGGAGGCCCGTCGCTTCGCAAATGTAGCGGCGGGTCTTCTGCATGTCGTGCCAGCCTGGTCGCTGCCGTCCGTCTCGCTTTCCTAGTCGATCGCCCTGACCGGCAGATAGCCGTTTCCAGCCATTCGCGCACTGTCTCGGCTCAGCTGAGGTGGAAGACTCTCGAGGCACCGGAACCCGTGGTGTTCCATAGCCTTGATCCCCTGGACCGGAAGAAACACCTGGCCCAAATCGCGCCCATCGAAAGTCTGTCCACAAACCGGGAAGGGGATGAAATGTTTCGATTCGTATCATGCCCGGCCGGAGCACCAGCCGCTTCCGGAAGAACAATAAACCTCCTATTTGGGTGGTTAGTTTGAGTTTCGGCTCACAACCCCCATTGCGGACACCTGTAGAAAACGGCACTCCTACACCTTCATCGATAAGTCGAATTGGGCAACTCGCAGGGAAACGAAGGTGACCATGACATCGAGGGAGGAGCGAGAATATCTTTTCATCGACGGTAGTTGCCTGCGAGCAAGCGTGAGGAAGATTTGTCTGGATTTATTTGGCGATGCGAGCGCCTATCAACCGCATGTTCCACCGATGACAGGTGGGGGCTACGCTAAAATTTTCTATTACGATGCCGTTCCAGGCAAGGCGCACAATGAAACGCAGGCTGCCTATGAAGCTCGCGTGCAGCCAGACCACGATCGGTTTGCGAAAATTCAGGCGCTCGATCGGGTCCACGTTGCCCTCGGGCAAATTGTGGGGGTGGTTGATAAGCGACAAAAGGGCGTGGATGTCCGATTAGCGGTTGATATGATGACCAACGCTTTCCGGGGCAACATATCGAAAGCAACACTGTTTGCGGGCGATTCCGATTTCGTTCCTCTTATCAAATCCTTGGTCAGTGAGGGATTGCACGTAACTCTCTGGCACCCACCGCAGGCGAACGCTGAATTGAAGGGTGCGGCGGATAGCACGCGCTTATTTGACTTCAAGGCCAACCACAACTGTTTAACTGCTAATGGACAGCAGTCAGCATTCCAACTCGGAGGCTCTGGGGGCAGTCTGCATCCTGGGGGCGATGGCTTGATCAATATTGTGACTTTGGGTGACCATGAATATGCGGGCAGTTGGAAGGGTGGCACTCTGAGAGTGTGGCGACGCAGCGATCCTGGAGCCGGTTGGTCCTACGTTGATTTTTCTGCACCTGATGCCAGCTTGGCGAGAGCGCTAACCGCGTTCGATTTGATCTACCCTTGGGGTATTGCGGCGGCAGGTGAAGGGTGGATTGTAGCCAACTAGCATTGCATCTCGGTCGCGAGGCCGAAGAGTAACCGAATAGGCAAAAACTAGTAGGGCAACGCGGCACGCGGCGGATTTCTACTGCTACGGAAGACTACGTTGAGACGAGACTTCTTGTTTGGAGAGGCGCCGCCTTTGGTTTTCGCGCGATCCGCATAATTCGAAGTCAGACTGGGTGGCGCGAATGAAAGCCCGCTGCGGGAGGGACCGGCAGCGGGCCTTTACGCACTAGGAGCATTTCGCGGCTACATCCTGGTGAGGAATCGAACCGCTGCAGGAGCGACCATCGTACTCCTACCCCAAACGCGAGGCATTTGTGTGATAGCAGACGAACCAAGGCGAACCACCCTAATGGAGGAACATGTAAGCGCTTGCACGGGAGTCCGGTGCCACTGAGCAGGAGATACGCGACATTGTATCGCTCATCGGGTCGATCGCGCATCGATTCTGAGGGAAGCGGGCCCGAAGCTTTAAGGCTTCGCTGCGGCGATCATCACGACCCTAGAGAGGCCGGCCGGCACGCATCATTGCGCGTGCGATCGCGATCTGGGCCTCGACCTTGGCGTTTTCTTTTGCGTCATGTTGTCGGCGGCGACAAGCCGGCGCAGCGAGCGCATGATCTCCCCGCGCGTCCATCCAGCCTCCAGCATCAGTCGACGATCGCCTGCCTGGCTCCATGGCCTCCTGGCAGTCGATCTCGCGGTCGGGATATTCGCCTTGTCTTCTTGGCGGTCCGATCATTCAGCGTTCCTCATAGATATCGCTCGCCATCGGCGCGGTGCTCGAAATAGAACCAGTGGGATGGCTGCGCCGGCAATAAAACAAGCGCTTACCTTTAAAGGCGCATGTGCAGTCTCTACAACATCGCCGCCAACATGCTTGGCCTGTCATTTGTGTTGATGCTCGAGCCCTTGGCCTCATTGCCGCCGTGATCGTCCACCTCTCGCATCCGTTCGCGCCGATCGGGTCGAGAAACAGGGCAGGCTCGCGGCCCTGCTCGGCGAGGAAGCGGAACTTCCGCTGGCAGGACGCGAAGTAGGTGGTAGCGGAAGAGGGATACCGCCAATACAGTGCTGTGACCGAGTTCGTTTGCTGACGGGGCTTCTTAGTCGGCGCAAATAGGTCCGACGCCAGAATGATGCGCCTGGCCGGTGACAAATGAATCTCTGCTGGACCGCCGATGATATGGGGAGGCGCTCGCAAATCGCGCCCTACGCGCGGGTTGATCGGTTGATCAACATCAAAGCTTGAATACGAGAAATGCGCTAACTGCGACGGCGGTGTCACCGTGGCTCGAGTGTCAGCAGATGTGGTAAGGTTGAGTGTTGGCGAGTAGCAGAGGTCCAGCAACAATGACTTTGAGGCGAACCAGAGCTTACGGCGCATCCGGCTTGGTTCTAGCTGTGTTTGCTTGGCAGAACGCCACTGCTGCTCACAATTGCCACGCGGCCGCGACGCCTCGCGTCAATTGGCACGAGTGTGACAAGAAGCTTCTCATCCTAGAAGGACAGGACCTGAGCGGGGCGAACCTGTTCGGTGTTGATTTCACTTCGACCGACCTCAGGAACAGCAATCTCCTTGCGGCAAATCTTGAGAAGGCAACGCTTGTGCGTGCTTCCCTGGCCGACTCGACCGCCAAAGGCGCCCGGTTCGACAGAATCGAGGCCTACAGGACCGACTTCAGCCGTATGGACGCGCAGGGCGCTGTGTTTGCGAGCGCGGAAATGCAGCGCTCGAATTTCCAGGACGCCAATCTGACCAATGTCGATTTCACAAAGGCAGAATTGGGGCGTGCGCAGTTCCATGACGCCGATATCAGCGGCAGCCGCTTCTCGTTTGCCAATCTCGCACGGGCGGACTTCCGAGGAGCGACGTTCACCGCGCCGATAGACTTTGACCGCGCCTTTTTCTTTCTGACCCGTATCGAGGGCGTCGACCTTTCCAATTCGGTGGGTCTGTCACAGTGGCAGCTCAACATGGCTTGCGGAGACGCCCGGACCGAGTTGCCTTCTGGCTTGACGAGGCCTGAAGATTGGCCCTGTCAATTCCAGCAGGAATAGTTGCCGGCAAGCGAACTGCGGCAATGCTGCACCCGACAGGATTCGAACCTGTAACTTCTGCCTTCGGAGGGCGCAGATCCTCCGCCAAGTGGCACGTTTCTGCGGTATTGCTATTCGCGAAATCGCGGCCGAAGGGTGTTTGTGCCCTTTCCGTTCACCGCTACCGGTTCAATCGAACCGGTAGCTCCTGTCCGAATAAATGGCAGCAACTCTTGCATCGTCGAGAATGACTACCATCGTCGTGATTATCAATTCAGAAGCGCTATCGCGCCAGCAAGCTGGACTGCGACGCCTTTGCCCTGAAGCTGGCGCCAGATGCCATTGCGGGCTTCCTTGCTGAATATCGTGCTGAGCATAATCGACTGAACGCCATGAACGAACGGCAAAGGGAAGTCGAAAGGCGGAGGCGTGGTATGTTCTTCTCCGGCCCGTCGGACGGCAACGCCTATGGTGCTTGCGGAGCTTCGGCCTGCGCTTCGCAAATGGATTGTCCTTCAGGTGCGGC
>NZ_SUEO01000072.1:0-762 GCF_004962925.1 Mesorhizobium sp.
CGGGGAGCATCTTCCTCTCCGCCCTCACTGGCGACGAGCGTCGACAGATCGCCGTCATGCCACTCAATCTTGTTGCCGATCAGCCGTTCGATCGCGTCGATGTATTTCGTGTCGGACTTGGTGGCGATGGTGAAGGATTTGCCCGAGCGTCCGGCGCGGCCGGTGCGGCCGATGCGATGGACATAGTCCTCGGCATGGATCGGCACGTCGTAATTGAAGACGTGGCTGACATCGGGGATATCGAGGCCGCGCGCGGCAACGTCCGACGCAACGAGGTAGCGCAGTTTACCGTCACGGAAATTGGCCAGCATCTGCATGCGCGCGCGCTGGTCCATGTCGCCATGCAGCGCGCCGGCGTCGAAATCATATTTCAGCAGCGAGCGGAAAAGCTCCGAGACCTCGACCTTGCGGTTGCAGAAGATGATGGCGTTCTTCAGCTCCGCATCCTCGGCCTTTATCAGATTGCGCAGCGTCTCGCGCTTATCCCAGGGTTTCGAACCGGATTTCACCAGCCGCTGGATGATGTTGGTGGCGGCCGACGCGGCCTTCGAAACCTCGACGCGCACCGGCGCGTGCAGGAATTTCTCGGTGAGCTTGGTGATCTCAGGCGGCATCGTTGCCGAGAAGAACAGCGTCTGCCTCGTGAACGGGATCATCTCGCAGATGCGCTCGATGTCGGGAATGAAACCCATGTCGAGCATGCGGTCGGCCTCATCGATGACGAGGATCTCGACGCCGTTGAGCAGAAGCTTTCCGCGCTCG
>NZ_SUEO01000072.1:772-1129 GCF_004962925.1 Mesorhizobium sp.
TCGCGGTGGTCGAGCAGGCGGCCGGGCGTCGCGATCAGCACGTCGGCGCCGCGCTCCAGCTTCTTGTCCTGCTCATCGAAGGACACGCCGCCGATCAACAGCGCGATGTTGAGCTTGTGGTTCTTGCCGTATTTGACGAAGTTTTCCTCGACCTGCGCGGCAAGCTCGCGCGTCGGCTCGAGAATTAGCGTGCGCGGCATGCGGGCGCGTGCCCGGCCCTTTTCAAGCCGGGTGAGCATCGGCAGCACGAACGAGGCGGTCTTGCCGGTGCCGGTCTGGGCGATGCCCAGCACGTCCTTGCCGAGCAAGGCGTGCGGAATGGCGCCAGCCTGGATCGGCGTCGGTTCGGTGTAACCG
>NZ_SUEO01000072.1:1139-23654 GCF_004962925.1 Mesorhizobium sp.
TGTAACCGGCATCGGTGACTGCGGAAAGAACCTTCGGCGACAGGCCGAGGTCTGCGAAGGTCAACGCTTCTTGAGCGATCTGGGCGTCTGAGGACAAGTTTGGCTGTCTTTGGCTGGTTCGGGGGCGCAACGTAAGCAGTCGCGGCAAGCGCCGCGCGCCTGCAAGATTGGTATTGCAGGTAGGCGCAAGCCCACGATTTGTCAACAGAAACGGGCGGGGACCGGCATGATTGTGAAGTTGTAACCTTAATCGCGATGCTTAATCGAGCTGTCGGTCGCTGTACCGGCTCAGTAACGGAACTGTTCGGCGAGAATGCGCTCGTTCCACGAATGGTTGGGATCGAACAGCAGCGTCGCGGTCGCCGTCGGTGATTCCCTGACCGTGACCGTGGTCACCGCCTTGACTTCGGTGTGGTCGGCGGCGGCATTCACCGGCCGTTTTTCCGGCTCCAGAATTTCAAACCGCACGATCGCCTTGTTGGAGAGCAGCGCGCCGCGCCAGCGGCGCGGGCGGAACGGACTGACCGGGGTCAGCGCCAGCAGCGGTGCGTCGAGCGGCAGGATCGGCCCGTGCGCGGACAGATTGTAGGCGGTCGAACCGGCCGGCGTCGCGATCATCACACCATCGCAGTTCAATTCCTCCAGCCGCACTTGCTCGTCCACGGTGATACGGATCTTGGCCGTCTGGTAGGATTGGCGCCACAGCGCGACCTCGTTGATCGCCAACGCTGAAATCGTTTCGCCCTCTGCCGTCACCGCCTGCATCTCCAGCGGACGGATCGTTTCGGCAACGGCCGCCGCGATGCGCGCCGTCAAACCGCTGGCGCGGTATTCGTTCATCAGGAAGCCGATAGTGCCACGGTTCATGCCGTAGACCTTTTTTCCCGTGCTCATCGTGTCGCGCAAGGTCTGCAACAGGAAGCCGTCGCCACCGAGGGCGACGACAATCTCTGCATCCTCGATGGATGCCTGGCCATAGCGCGCCGACAGACTTTCCAGCGCCGCATTGGCGTCGGCGGCGCCGGACGAGACGAAGGCGAAACGGTTGGCGGCTTTGCTCATGACTCCCCAATGGCGACCGGTTGCTGGGGCCGCGCCAGCGCCGGGTTAGCATGGGCGGGCAAATCTGCAAAGGCAGGCATGTGCTGCCTTCGACACAGTGCCGGGAAGCACGCCGGTCAGGCGCTCGCGCATCGTGTCGAGTGACAAGCGAATGTGATGGTTAAGACGGGGATTAAACTCTCGTAAAGCCGGATCGATCATGTTAGCCGCAGTGGATGGGCGGCGTGGGGGCCAGCCAGTCGGACCAATCTATTGCCGGTAACACGCCTGATCATCATCGTCCTGATGCTGGGAAGTTTTGCTCTTGCCTTTGCCCAACTGGTGCGCCAGTCCGAAGAGACGAGTTTGAGACCCCAACCCACGGGTTCACGCTGTGGCGATGCCGCCGGCACGCCGTGCCCGCAAAGGGCGCTGTGAATTCGCCAAGCACCGGGCATGTCTTCTTCTGGACGGATTTGACGAGCGCAGTGCGCAGCCTCCCTTGGCTGTGCGCCTGCGGCATCCGTCCAAGGCCGCTCGTTGCAATTCCGGCCTGTAGCGATGTAGATGAACTCGTGATTGGCCTGACGTCCGGGGTGGAAGCTTTCCATGGCGCGCAGCGTGTTGGTTTCTGGTGGCTGCGGCTTCATCGGCTCGCATTTGATCGACCGCTTGTTGCTGCGCACCGACTTGGAGGCCTTGGTTGTCGTCGACAATCTATGGACAGGATCGCGCCAGAACATTGCGCATAGTACCGACCTGCGCTTGAGCCTCGAAATACAAGACGTCGAAAGCTTCCGATCCGATCAGCGCTTCGATGAAATCATCCACCTTGCGTCGCCCGCTTCACCGTCCTGGTACATGCGCGAGCCGTCGCGCACCATCAAGGCCAATGTGGGCGGAGCCCTCAATCTTTTGACATTGCTCAAGCCGGGCGGCCGTTTTTGCTTTACCTCGACCTCGGAAGTCTACGGCGAGCCCCTGATTTCCCCACAGCCCGAAAGCTACACGGGCTCCGTGGATTGCACCGGACCCAGATCGTCATATGACGAAAGCAAGCGTTGCACAGAAGCATTGCTGTTCGAGACGCAGCGCGTCGAAGGACTCGACGTGCGCGTGGTGAGGCTTTTCAACACCTATGGCCCGCGAACGCGGACCGACGACGGCCGCGCGATTTCGAACTTCATAAACCAGGCCCTGACAACCGGGATACTGACCGTCTACGGCGACGGCTCCCAATCGCGAAGCTGGGGCTATGTCGATGATATCGTGGATGCACTGGAACGCTTCTTCTGGCGCGACCGCATCTCACATCGAGGCCCCCTGAACATCGGAAACGACTACGAGGTGCCGGTGCTGCAGATCGCAAAATTCGTTTGCTCGCTCGTTCCGGGCAGCTCCATCGAACACCACGCGCCAGCTCCCCAGGATCCGACAAACCGCTGTCCGGACCTGACCTTGGCGCGGCGTGTTCTCCCCGGCTGGGAAGCAACAACCAGTTATCAGGATGGGATTGAGCGCACCCTCCAATGGTTCCGGAAACAGATTGTGGCTGTCGATACCAATCTACCATGATCTCGCCGGCCCGGCCGCCCCGCGATACGAGAAGCCGATGCTTATAGCGATTGCAGCAGATGGCAGCCGGCTTGCCGCTTTTGTGTGAGATACTCCTCGATAAGCTGGCGATAGCGCACCTTGCCGAAGCTCGGGAAATGGCCGCCATGCACGACTGAGACATCAAGGTCGCGCATGCTGAGCAGCGTGGCGACATAGTCGTCGACCAGCGAATGGTAGACATCGTCGATCAGCGGGCCATCATAGATGATGTCGCCGGAAAGCAGGATACCGGTCTTCTTCTCGTACAGCGCGATGCCGCCGGGCGAATGACCCGGCGTGTGGATCACCTCGAAGGCACGGTCGCCGAGATCGATGACGTCGCCTTGCCCGAGCAGGCGATCGGCCGGCGCCGGCAGGATCCGATAGCGCGCCGTATCCCAGCCCCGCGGCAGGCCGTCGAACATTGCGTCAGTCGCGTAGGTGTCGGCGACCGTCCATTCATTGCGTGGATCGGCGAGGATTTCTGCCTCGGCCGCATGCACGCAGCGGTTCGGAAATTCGTGATGGCAGCCGATATGGTCAAAATGCGTGTGGCTCGCCACGCATAGGAGCTTTCGTTCCGTCACCAGCGGCACATGGCGCCTGAGGCTGAAATGGCCGAGGCCGGTGTCGAACAGGAGATCACGGTCGCGACCGCGCACATGCCAGATGTTGCAGCGGAAGAACGGCTTGATCCACGGCTCGTGGATCAGCGTCACGCCATCGCCCATGCGGATGGTTTCATACCAATTCGGTGCGTCGATGACCGGAAGCGTGCCCATGGCTTAGTCCGCCAGAAGGATGACATCGCCAGCGTCGCACGAAACCGCAACGATGTCGCCCGGCCGGACGGCCGCAGCGGCGGGGACCCTGGCGATGAAGTGCAGCGCCGGGTCTTTCTCGGAGAGAGCAAGCACGCGCTTGAAGCTGCCTTGAAACACCACGTCGCTCACCTTGGCCGTGCCGAGCCTTACAGCGCCGCTGGCCGCGCCGAGAACGAGATGCTCCGGACGGATGGCAAGGGCGACAGCCGTCCCGGCTAACGCTGTGCCGGGCAGCGAAAGCGGTCCGACTTGCGTAGAAACCGTGATTGTTCCGTCCTTCGCCTTCGTCACCGTTCCCGATATCAGCGTGCTTTCGCCCATGAAGGTAGCGGAAAAGCGCGTCGCCGGCCGTGCATAGACGCGCTCCGGCGGTCCTTCGTCCTCGATGCGCCCATCGTTCATCACCACGCAATGGTCGGCCAGCGCCATCGCTTCTTCCTGATCGTGGGTGACATGGATGAAGGCGGTGCCGACCCGCTTCTGGATCGCTTTTAGCTCGTCCTGCATCTGCCGGCGCAATTTGAGATCGAGCGCGCCAAGCGGCTCATCGAGCAGCAGCACCGCCGGCTCGATCACCAGCGCGCGGGCCAATGCGACGCGCTGCCGCTGGCCGCCGGACAATTGATGCGGCTTCTTGTCGAAAGCAGTCGCCAGACCGACCAGTGCCAGCGCCTCGCGTGCCCGCGCGGCCCGTGTCGTGGCATCGACGCCTTGCATGCGCAGGCCGAAGCCGACATTGCCGCCGACGCTCATATGCGGAAACAGCGCGTAGTCCTGGAACACCGTAGTTGTCGGGCGCTTCGCCGGCGGCACGTCGGTGCAGTCCTCACCGCGGATCAGCACCTTGCCTTCGCTCGGCGTGACGAACCCGCCGAGAATGGACAAAAGCGTCGTCTTGCCGGAGCCCGACGGCCCGAGCAGGATCGTGTAGCTGCCCGGCTCGATTTGCAGCGACACGTTCTTCAGCACGGTATGCTGGCCGAAGCGATGCGAGACAGAGCTTATATCGACCAGTGGCGCGGTCATGCCGGCTTCCTCCGCAACAGCATCAATTCGAAGAATATTACCAGCACGATTGAGACGGCGAAGACCAGCGAGCCGATGGCGTTGGTTTTGGGATTGAGGCCTGAGCGAAGGAGGTTCCAGATCTCGACCGGCAGCGTCGTGTCGAAGCGCGTCAGCAGGAAGGAGATCACGAACTCGTCCCAGGAGAAGGTCATCGACAGGAAGAACCCGGCGAAGATCGCCGGCGCCATGACAGGCACGGTGATCAGCAGCAGCACCTTCCATTCGGGCGCGCCGAGGTCGCGCGCGGCGCGCTCGATGTTGATCTGGTGGTCACCCATCTGGCTGTAGATGATGGCAAAGCACAGCGGAAGGTTGATCACGACATGGCCGATGCCGGCTGCAAGCAGCGATTTTGGCACGCCGGCCCAGTTGAACAGCACCAGCAGCCCCATGCCGATGATGAGATAGCTCACTGTCAGCGGCAGCGTGATCAGCCCGCGCAGCAGGGCCGAGCCCGGCAAAGCGAAGCGTGCAAAGCCCCAGGCAGAAAGAAATCCCAGCGTGACGGAGGCAGCCGAGGAGATGGCCGCCACAAGAAGCGAATTGACCAACGCCGAGGTCAGCCGCGTGTCGGCGAGCACGGCGTCGTACCAGCGCAGCGACGGCCCGGTGAAGGGCGGGATCGGAAACGACGTCGCCTGCAGCGAAAACAGCACCAGCACGACCACCGGCAGGAAGATGAAGCCATAGATGGCGACGGCGTAGAGACCGGAGACGATGCGGATGAGAGCGCGCATCTCAGGCCCGCTCGATCTTCAGCCAGCGGGCGCAGGCGAGATAGGCAATGGTGACGACCGCCATCAGGATGATCGACAGCGCCGAGGCGAGCGGAAAGTCGCCGCGCCGGCCGATCTGCATCATCACCAGCTGCGGCATCAAAAGCTCGTTGTTGCCGCCGAGGATCTGCGGCGTGATGTAGTCGCCGATGCACAGCACGAAGGTGAGGAAGGCGCCGACCATGATGCCGGGGAGCGTCAGCGGCAGGATAACGTGCAGGAACGTGCGCACCGGCCCGGCACCGAGATCGGCGGCGGCCTTGCGGTAGCTCGGGCTGAGCTGCTTCAGATTGGCGAAGATCGTCAACGTCAAAAGCATGACGAAGAAATGCACGAAGCCGATGACCGTGGCCAGCCGTGTGTTGGCCAGTTGCACCGGCTCGCTGAACAGGCCGGAGCCGGTCAACGCACGGTTGATCACGCCGTTCTGCGCCAGCACCAGCAGCCAGGAGTAGGAGCGCACGACATAGGAGGTCCAGAACGGCAGCACAGCCAGCATCAGCGCCAGCCGCTGCCAACGCTCCGGCACCTGTTCGGCCAGGATCCAGGCGAAGGGGTAGGCGAGCAGCACCGAGATCAGGGTGACGATGGCGGTGACCTGCAGCGAGTTCACCATCGCCTGCCAATAGGCCGGATTGGCAAAGAACTGGCTGTAGTTGGCGAGCGTAAAGCCACCGCCGTCATGCGCCGTCAGGCTGGAAAGCGCCATGGCCAGGAAAGGCAGGACGAAGAACAGCAGCGTCCAGCCGAGCGCCGGCGTGACCAACGCCCAGCGCAGGGCACATCCCGCCCGGGGCAGGGCACAGCCCGCCCGGGGCAGGGCACGCCCGCTGTTCTTGGCAGGGTTCACGACCGGCAGCCGGTCACTGCGCCTGCAGCATTTCGGTCCAGACGTCCTGCATCTTCTTGTCGAGATCGGCATTCGGCGCCGGATAGGGCTGGGCGCGGGCGAGGAAATCCGGCTGCTCGTCGAAGCGCAGGATCTTCTTCTGCTCGTCGCTCAGCGCCGCCTTGGTATTCGCCGGCATGCCCCAATAGCAGGCGGATGTGGCAAGCCGCGCCTGGCCTTCGGGGCTCATAATGTACTGGATGAACTTCAGCGCCATGTCCTTGTTCTCCGAGTCCTTGAACATGGCCAGCGACTGCGACCACAGCACAGCGCCTTCTTTCGGAATCGAGAAATCGAGGGCAGGGTTCTCCTTCGCCAGGCCCGCCGTCACCCATTCGCCACCGCCGACCAGTATGTCGACCTCGCCGGTCGCCAGCGCTGTCTGGCTGGCGGTCACCTCGCCGACCAGCTTGGCATTGGCTTTCATCTTGAGCAGCTCTTCCTTGATGGCGGGAAGGTCGGCTTCGGTCAGCTCGGCGGTCTTCTTGCCGATCGCCAGTGCGGCCATGCCGATGACCGGCAGGTAATAGTCATAGATGGCGATTTTGCCCTTATACTTGTCGCCGGTCAGCGCAGCCATCGACTGCATGTCCGCCGGATCGACCTTGGTCTTGTTGTAGCCGATCGTGTTGTAGCCGAATTTTTCGGTGATGCCGTAGCGCTTGCCATTGACCACGGTGGAGCTGTCCATCTTCACTTGGGGAAAGAGGTCGGCGAAGGGCAGCTTGTCTTCCGGCAGAGGCTCGAACAGGCTCTTTTCGACGCCGCGCGGGATGTCGATGCTGTCGATCACCATCACATCCCAGTCGCCGGGCTGCGACTGTTCGACAATCGCCATGCCGGCGCCGGTGCCCTCGAACTCCTTGACGTTGACCTTGATGCCATTGGCCTCCTCGAAGGGCTGCAGCAGCGCCGGGTCGGCATGGTCGCACCAGATCAAGGCGTTGAGATCCGCGGCCTGAGCGAGGCTGCCCGTCGCCAGCAGCAGCGCTGTCGCAGCACACGCGGCGTGAAGACGGCTCTTCAGAACGGAACGCGGATTCTTGATAGTCGGATTCGGGGTCTTTGGATTGATGGACATCGAGTGTTCTCCCTTGCCTTTTTGGCTTCTGGCAAAAAATTGAACCAATTCTAAAATTGAGTCAATTCTGTTTTTATGGCAAATAGCCGATATGAGTGGATTGCGGGCAAGGCAAAAGGCGGATCGGCACCGTCGTATCATCGAGGCGGCGGCGGCGCTTTTTCGCGACGCCGGCTATGAAGGCGCCAAGATCGAGACCATCGCGGCGCAGGCCGAGGTGTCGGTCGGCACGATCTACAATTACTACCAGAACAAGGGCGATATCCTCGGCGCCATCGTTTCGATGGAGGTCAACGAGGTGCTCAATGCCGGGCAGGGCGTCGTCGCCAATCCACCGGCCAATGTCGGCGACGCGCTCGACACGCTGCTCGGCATCTATATCGAGCATTCGCTGCACTACCTCAGCAAGGAGATGTGGCGGCAGGCGATGGCGATCTCGACGCAGCTGCCCGACAGCCCGTTCGGTCAGGCCTACACCGCGCTCGACCGGGCACTGACCGAACAGATCCGCGCGCTGATCGCGAGACTGCAAGCGATCGGCCTGGTGCGCCGGGATATCGACGGGCAGGCCTTGGGCGAGTTGGTGTTCAACAACATGAATATGATGTTCATCGAGTTCGTGAAGCGCGACGAGGCCAGGATTGCGGAACTGCGCGCCGCGATACGAAGGCAGAACCGCATTCTGGTGACGGCGATCGCGGCTTGACCGCAAAGGTGGGCCAGAACGCAAATACTACCTTGAATACACGCAGAAAGATGATACAACCCAAGACTGCATTGGGTGGAGGGGTAAATGGGTTTTTCGTTCTGGCATTGGGCAATACTGTTTTTGCTGATTGGGGTGCCTGTCTTTTTCGCTGTGCGGTCTGCGATCAAACCTTCCCCGAATCCAGCGAGCCTTGTGGGGTTTGGAGGTTGGCTGATGCTGCTTGCGATCCTTCAGGCTTTCTCCCCGCTACGCACACTCGTCTCATTGGGCTCATCGAGTGAAGGCTACCGACAGCTCATGACGCTCCCGAATGGCACTTTGGCCGTCTACGGCGAGGTTGCCCTCTTGCTAGCGTTTGTGGTGTTCCAGGTGGTTGTGCTCGTTGCAATGCTGCGGCGGAGTTACCGCTTCACGCAGCTATTCCTGTACCAGTGGTTTGTAATACCTGTCGTGTTTCTCTTGAACACGGTCTGGACTTCAGCGGTTCTTGGCATCCCAGTGAGCCAGGTGCTTACCGGAAATGCGCTGATAGCGCCCATAGCGTCTTTTGCCCTGACCGGAATTTGGGTCGGCTACGTCTACAAGTCAGTCCGGGTGAGGAACACGTTCACCAAGGCGGGCGTGTCTGGTCAAGCCGTAAGCGTGCCATAGAGGCGATGAGGCGCTCACCGTTGCCGACCTAAATTGGGAACGTTGAGACCCCAGGAGAAACCGGCACGACCGGCAATTTTACCGAGCATGCTTGGGCCGAGCGCGCGGAAACGGCACGACGGTCAGTGGCGCCTTGCGGAATTCCGCGATGGCTATTTCCTCGATCAGGGAGTCCAGCACCTCGCTGACGCGTTGGCTCGTTTCATCCATGCCGCAGAGCCGGTTTTGAGCGCACTCCAAGAGCTCGCGCGCAGCGGCGAAGTCGCTTCGCATGACATCACCCATTTGATTTTAGCCGCCCCCAGGACATTGTCGGCGCGCTAAATTGAGCGACTGCTAATATACACAGGAGCATTTTAATCGAATGGCTTTAAATGCCCGGGGTAGCAGGAGATGCCAGCGGTATGTATCGCCCTGTTGTATCAGTTGGCTCGACTGAGTTTTCCTGATGGCCCGATGCGGCCCAGAGGGCACGGGGCGTTGCGTTGCAGAACGGGGATTAGTCCGGATACGATCTTGGACGGCTTAGAAATTTTCTGGCGGCAGCGATTTGGCGTCGATGCTCGCGAAGGAAGGTCAGGCTGAAACAAATCGAAAAGGCCAGTCCTGAAAGGATTATCGTTGTTTGCGAGGTTGGATCAGGATCGGGAATTATCAGGAAGCGGAAACCGAACGCGAACACGACGGCAGCAAGACCACCATACATGCCACCAATGAAGGGGGCGATCGTGCGTTTCTGCTCCAACGAAGGCTCCTCTGGTTTCCACTAGGGAATACCTCTGGTTTCCACTAGGGAATACCTCTGGTTTTCACTCGGGAATATATACGTTGAAGCTGATGTGCTATGGCCCCGGCCTGTGGAAATCGGGGATGAGCAAATATCGAGCGTCCCCTGGGGCGATTCTCGTAGAAGCCATTTGTTTTCTGGTGCCCCCGGACGGAATCGAACCGCCGACCTTCGGTTTACAAAACCGCTGCTCTACCAGCTGAGCTACAAGGGCACGGCGCTCCGGTTAGCATATTTGCTGCGCCAGTAAAGACAAAACTCTGTTTTCGACTGCCGGCGAACGCGCCGGAACGGCCGGCGCGGACATCCTGAAAACGGCCAATTCGCTTCCTATATTGATTGAAGGTGCAATCGGATAGGCGAGGGTGCCGCATGATCAGACTTGTCGTCATTGCCCTAGTCGTCGCCGTGGCCTGGATTCTCTTGGTGAAGCTCATCAAGGATCTGAAGAGCGCCAATGTCGACTGGACCGGCGTCACCACCATCATCGGCTTCATCGCGCTCGCCTTCTGGCTGCGCCATATCACCGGCATGGGCTGAGGCCTCCCCGCCGGGGTATCGACCGGCGCCGCCTACCGATCATGATTGCGTGCTGACTGCGGACCTTGTGGACCTTGTCAGACCGGTCGATTTTCCTCGTTCGAAAAAATTCAAAAATCATCGAACCTTTTTCCTTGCCGCAACGACTGACGGTCAAGAGGCGGATGGATCGCCTCTCACACAACGCAGCAAGGAGATCGTCATGTTCAAGCGCACCATCGTTTCCGGCCTCATCGCCACCGCTGTCGCCGCCACCATGCTGGCCGGCACCGTTCAGCCTTCGGCCGCCCATCACAAGCATTACAACAAGCACCTTGGCATCGGCATTGCCGCCGGCGTCGGCGGCTTCCTGCTCGGCAGCGCGCTCGCCCAGCCGCGCACCGTCTACATCGAGGACCACGGCGGTTCGTGGCACGTCCGGCGCTGTCTCAATCGCTATCAGAGCTACGATCCGTACTCCGACACCTATGTCGGCTACGACGGTTACCGTCACCGCTGCCGGCTTTGAGGGAGGTGAACCGTTTCAGGCAAGGGAAAAGGGGCACCCACTGCCCCTTTTTCAGCTGACTGAGTTGCAAAATTGAACCCGGCACCGCGACCGGTTCCAGCGAGGGATGTACAGGGATTTTTCGACAGCTTAGTCTGGCGGTGAAGGCACCAGAGGGAGAGGGACGCTTGGACGAGCACGAACCCAAGGAAGAGCAGATTGAGACGGATTTCCGCAACGGCACGATCACCACCGTCGGCATTCTACTGGCTTTCTCGCTGGGCTTCATCACGCATTGGGCCGCCAACCCGCTCCCTTGGGAAATCTATCACCTGGCTGCCGTCGTGCCGATTTTGATAGGCATTGCCTTGCAGATACGAGCGCTGCGGTTGCTGCTCGACACAACGTCTCTACAGCGACGCGTCTATGAACGCGCCACCCGCATCTTTATCGCCGGCCTCATCTTCACCGCCTGCGGAGTTGGGCTGGCGATGCTGCTTGATTTCTACGACCTATCGACCAAGAGCGCAGTGCCCGGGGCCTAGCTCATCCTGACAGATGTCGCACCATTCGGCGCCGGTCAGCGCTGCCATGCGCTCGACGCCTATTTTCACCGCTGCATTGGTTGCGCCGGCCGCCGGCACGACCTGATCGTAGGCGCGCAGCGATACGTCGCAATAGACCGGCAACGGCGAGGCGAGGCCGAAGGGGCAGACGCCGCCAATCGGATGGCCGGTGATTTCGGCCACCTGCTCGGCATCGAGCATGCGCGGCTTGCCGCCGAATGCATCGCGCGATTTGCGATTGTCGATGCGCGCGTCGCCACGGGCGACGACCAGCATGACCCGGTCACCGACGCGCAGGCAGATGGTCTTGGCGATCTGCCCCGCCTCGACGCCGTGCGCCTCAGCCGCGAGCGCGACGGTCGCCGAGCTTGTCGGCGTTTCGATCACCTCGATATCGGGGGCATATTCGGCGAAGAAGGCTTTGACGGATTGGAGGCTCATGCGTCTTTCCGGCGTCGGCTGGCGGAAGGTGGACGCAAACTTGGCCGTAGCCGGGCGGCTGTCAAGGTGAGCGCGCTGCGCCAATCTCGAAGAGTGAACCCGGTTCGGCGGCGCGGCTTGGTGAAGAAGGGGGCGGCAGACCACCAATCATCCTGGTTATTTCCGCTGCGGCTTCGCGCACCAGGGGGCCGATCTCGGCCAGCCGCTCGGGTGTGACGCGCACCGTCGGTCCCGAGACCGAAACGCCGCCGATCGGCTCGCCGAACTCGTTGAAGATGGCGGCGGCCACGCAGCGCATACCCGGGTGCCGCTCCTCGTCGTCGACCGACCAGCCGCGCAGCTTGATCGTCACCAGGTCGCGCGCCAGCGCCGAGATGTCGGACAGCGTCTTTTCGGTGAAGCGCTCCAGCCCGGCCCGGCGCAGGATGGCGCCGACGCGCTCCGGCTCGAGATGCGCCAGCACCGCCTTGCCGATGCCCGACGCATGAAAGGAGCTGCGCGTGCCCGGCCGGAAGAAGGCGCGGATCGCCTGATGCGTCTCGACCTGGCTGACGAAGACGACGCAATCATCCTCGGCGACGCCGAGATTGGCGGTCTCGCCGGTCTTCTCCATCAGTTCCTGCATGACAGTGCGGGCACGGTCGACCAGCTTGCGGCGGCGCAGGAATGCCGCGCCCATGCGATAAGTCTCGACGCCGATCGACCAAAGCTGGTCGGTGCTGTCGAACTCGACCATGCCGTGGTTTTCCAGCGTCGTCAGCATGCGGTAGGCGGTGGACGCTGCGAGGCCGCTCTGCGCGGCGATCTCGCTCAGCGACAGGCCGCTGCCGTCGGCGACGATGGCCAGGATGCGCAATGCCCGATCGAGCGACTGCACCGAAGCCGCCTCAGATGGACCGTGGAAGGCGCGCGGCCGTCCGCGCTGGCGTTTTTCGGTCGTTTCCATGACGGCATTCTTGCCAATTTCGCCAAATGCGCAATGAAAAAGTTTTTCACTGCTCGGCAATGACAAAATTATGAAAAACGGAAAAGCTAATTAAATCATCGAATAATGGTCGTTTCTTAGAAATGAAAAAATATTCTGAAAAAATTGAAAAATAGTCGGCGCACTGGCATTCTCGGCCATCAACAAATTCCGTGGAGGCTGACATGGCCAGGATGCGCGCGGTCGACGCAGCGGTTCTCGTTTTGGAAAAGGAAGGCATTTCCTGCGCCTTCGGCGTGCCGGGCGCTGCCATAAATCCGTTCTATTCGGCGCTGAAGGCGAGGGGCACGATCCGCCATATCCTGGCGCGCCATGTCGAGGCGGCATCGCACATGGCCGAAGGCTATACCCGCGCCGGATCAGGCAATATCGGGCTGTGCATCGGCACCTCCGGCCCGGCCGGCACCGACATGATCACCGGGCTCTATTCTGCGGCGGCGGATTCGATTCCCATCCTGTGCATCACCGGCCAGACGCCGCGGGCGCGTCTCAACAAGGAGGATTTTCAGGCCGTCGACATCGCCGCCATCGCTGCGCCCGTCGCCAAATGGGCGGTCACCGTCATGGAACCTTATCTCGTGCCGATGGCGCTGCAGAAGGCGTTCCACCTGATGCGCTCGTCGCGGCCGGGGCCGGTTCTCGTTGATCTGCCGGTCGATGTGCAACTGGCCGAGATCGAGTTCGATATCGATGCCTATGAGCCGCTGGTGCCGTTCAAGCCGGCGATGTCGCGCAGCCAGGCGGAGAAGGCGTTGACGATGCTAAACGCGGCCGAAAGACCGCTGATCGTCGCCGGCGGCGGCATCATCAATGCCGATGCCTCGGACCTGCTGATCGAATTCGCCGAAGTTACCGGCGTGCCTGTTATCCCGACGCTGATGGGCTGGGGCGCGATCCCCGACGACCACCGGCTGATGGCCGGCATGTGCGGGCTGCAGACGTCGCATCGATACGGCAACGCGACGATGCTCGAGGCCGACTTCGTCTTCGGCATCGGCAACCGCTGGGCCAACCGCCACACCGGCTCTGTCGACGTCTACACCAGAGGCAAAAAATTCATCCATGTCGACATCGAGCCCACTCAGATAGGCCGCGTCTTCGCGCCGGATCTCGGTGTCGTGTCGGATGCGGGCGCGGCGCTCAAAATGCTGCTCGACGTCGCCACCGAGTGGAAGACGGCAGAGAAACTGCGCGACTGGTCGGGCTGGGTCAGGGAATGCCAGGGTCGCAAGAAGACGATGAAGCGCAAGACGCATTTCGACCAGGTGCCGCTGAAGCCGCAGCGCGTCTATGAGGAGATGAACAAGGCATTCGGCCGCGATACCACCTATGTCACCACGATCGGGCTTTCGCAGATCGCCGGCGCGCAGTTCCTGCATGTCTACAAGCCGCGCAACTGGATCAATTGCGGCCAGGCCGGCCCGCTTGGCTGGACGCTGCCGGCAGCGCTTGGCGTCCGCGCCGCCGATCCGCAGCGCAACATCGTGGCGCTGTCCGGCGACTATGATTTCCAGTTCATGATCGAGGAATTGGCGGCCGGCGCGCAGCACAAATTGCCCTATATCCACGTCGTCGTGAACAATGCCTATCTCGGCCTGATCCGCCAGGCGCAGCGCGGCTTTTCAATGGATTTCGAGGTCAGTCTCGCCTTCGAGAACGTCAACCGGAAAGACGATCCCGAGGCTGGCTACGGCGTCGATCACGTTGCGGTCGCCGAGGCCATGGGCTGCAAGGCGGTCCGGGTGCGCAGGCCGGAGGAATTCGCCGGCGCCTTCGATCAGGCACAGCGCCTGATGAAGGAGCACCAGGTTCCCGTCGTGCTCGAATTCATCCTCGAGCGCGTCACCAACATTTCGATGGGCACCGAAATCGACAAGATCACCGAGTTCGAGGAGCTTGCCGAACATCACAAAGACGCGCCGACCGCGATCGTGATGCTCGATTAGAGCCTGATCCATCCCGCTGGGATGGGGCTCTATCTTCTTGTTTGACCATGATCTTTCCGAAAACCGGTTTTCACTTTTCGGGATCATGGTCTGGAACCGGAGAAAAAAGAATGCCGCGTTTTTCAGCCAATCTCTCGATGCTCTTTGGCGAGCACGATTTCCTCGACCGCTTCGATGCCACCGCCCGCGCCGGCTTCAAAGGCGTCGAATATATCGGTCCTTATGACCATGCGCCGGGGGTGGTTGCCGCGAGGCTCAGGAAGAACGGCCTGACCCAGGCGCTGTTCAACCTGCCGGCCGGCGATTGGGCCAAGGGCGAGCGCGGCATCGCCGTGTTGCCGGATCGCGTTCCCGAGTTCCGGCAAGGCGTCGCCAAGGCGATCACCTACGCGCATGCGCTGGGTTGCGAACAGGTCAACTGCCTCGCCGGCATCGCGCCGCGGGGCGTCGAACGGAGCGTGCTGGAAGATGTCTTTGCCGAGAACCTGGCTTTCGCAGCGGAGAAGCTGGAGCAGGCCGGCATCAGGCTTCTGATCGAGCCGATCAACACGCTCGATATTCCAGGCTTCTTCCTGAATTATTCGGATCAGGCCTTGGCGCTCATCGACCGCGTCGGCTCGAAGAACCTGTTCCTGCAATACGACATCTATCACATGCAGATCATGGAGGGGGATCTCGCCCGCACCATCGAGGCAAACCTCGGCCGCATCGCGCATATCCAGCTTGCGGACAATCCCGGCCGTCATGAGCCGGGGACGGGCGAGATCAATTTTCCCTTTCTGTACAACCACATCGACCGCATTGGTTATTCCGGCTGGATTGGGGCGGAGTACAAGCCGAAGGCCGGCACGGAAGCCGGACTCGGATGGTTCCGGAACTTGGCCGGGCAGGGGAGTGCGGCGGCTTAGCGACCGGGGAGGTAGTGATTGAGGTCGCATTCCTTCGCGCCCCCCCCTCTGGCCTGCCGGCCATCTCCCCCACGGGTGGGGAGATTGGCAGCTTCGGCGCCTCGCTCACTCCTGCAACCTTGGAGATTGGCGAAGGCGGCGGTGACATCCAATCTCCCTCCTTGTGGGGGAGATGGCCGGCAGGCCAGAGGGGGGCGCGAAGGAACGCGGCGTTAACAAGGAACACGACGGAGAAAATGAATGGAAACCATCGGTTTCATCGGCCTCGGCATCATGGGCACGCCGATGGCGGGGCATCTGCTCGACGCGGGCTACACCGTCGTCGCCAGCGACCACCGATCCAAGCCACCGGCCGATCTCGTCGCCAAGGGTCTGAAGACCGTCTCCGGCCATCACGCCGTGGCGAAAACGGCCGACATCATCATCACCATGGTTCCCGACACGCCTGAGGTGGCCGATGTGCTGTTCGGCAACAACGGCGTCGCCTCAGGTCTGTCCGGGGGCAAGCTGGTCATCGATATGAGTTCGATCTCGCCGATCAAAACGAAGGAATTCGCCGAGAAGATCAACGATCTCGGTTGCGACTATCTCGACGCGCCGGTGTCCGGCGGCGAGGTCGGCGCCAAGGCCGCATCGCTGACCATCATGGTCGGCGGCGAGGAAAAGGCCTTCGAGCGCGCCAGGCCGGTGTTCGGGAAGATGGGCAAGAACATCACGCTGGTTGGCCCCAACGGTGTCGGCCAGACCACCAAGGTCGCCAACCAGATCGTCGTCGCGCTGACCATTGAAGCGGTCGCCGAAGCCCTTGTTTTCGCTTCAAAAGCCGGTGCCGACCCGGCCAAGGTCCGGCAGGCGCTAATGGGCGGACTGGCCGCCTCGCGCATCCTCCAAGTGCATGGTGAGCGGATGATCAAGCGCAGCTTCGCGCCGGGCTTCCGCATCGAACTGCACCAGAAGGATCTTAATCTCGCTCTTGAAGGCGCGAAGGCGCTCGGCGTCGCGCTACCCAACACCTCTACCACACAGCAATTGTTCAACTCCTGCGCGGCCAATGGCGGCGCCAAGGAGGATCACTCGGCGCTGGTCAGGGCGCTGGAGAGGATGGCGGGGCATGGGTTAGGGCAGTAGGGCAGTAGGGCAGTAGGGCAGTAGGGCAGTAGGGCAGTAGGGTGGATCCACTCTGAGCGAAACATACTGCCTTATTGCCCTATTCCCTTACTGCCCTAAAAACTTCCTCGCCGCATAAAGGCTCACCGCCGCAGCATTCGACACGTTGAGCGAGCGGATGGCGCCGGGCATGTCGAGCCGGGCGAGCGTCGTCACCGTCTCGCGCGTCTTCTGGCGCAGGCCCTTGCCTTCGGCGCCCAGCACCAATGCGATCTTTTCTCCCGAAAAACTCTTTTCGAGTTCCGCCGGCCCATCCGAATCAAGGCCGATGGTCTGGAAGCCGGCCTCGTGCAACTGGCCGAGCGCGTCGGCGAGGTTCTTCACCTCGATCTGGTCGATATGCTCCAGCGCGCCGGAGGCCGATTTCGCCAGCACGCCGGATTCATGCGGGCTGTGGCGCGCCGTGGTGATCAGCGCGCCGGCGCCGAAGGCGACTGCCGAGCGCAAGATCGCACCGACATTGTGCGGGTCGGTGACCTGGTCGAGCACCAGCACCAGCGTCGTATCGCCGAGCGCGTCGAGGCGCTTGGGTTTTAGCGGCTCGGCCTCGATCAACACGCCTTGATGAACGGCATCGGAGCCGGTGACCTTGTCGATGTCCTTCGGTTCGACCAGCTCTGCCTCGAAGGGCAAGGCGGCGAGGTTGGCGATCGCCAGCCGCTCGGCGGCATTGCGCGTCACCAGCATCTTCCTGATCCGCCGGCTCGGATTGTCGAGTGCCGCCCGCACCGTATGCAGGCCGTAGAGCCTCACCAGGCCGTCCGCGGCGGTCTCTCCCGGCGGCACCGGCTGGCGCGGCCTGAACGTCGGCGCGCCGCCGCTCTTCTCGTCTCGATGCGCACGGCGCAGCTTGGCGTAGTGGGTGTCTTTTGGGGTCTTGGGCTTGTTGTCGTTGCTCATGGCCGGTTCTATAGCCGTGTCGTCTGCGTATGGATACAGCCGCAGAACCTGCTTGTCGGGCGAGGCATCAAATTCAGCGCGTTTTGCCGGGATGTTGCGGTTGACAGTTTTGGGCGCTGCCGCCATAAGGCGCTTCGCGAAGGGCTGCTACGGCGGTTGCGACGCGTCGATGCCTCGTTGCATGGCTCCGGCGGCAGACTGGAGAGGTGCCCGAGTGGTTAAAGGGGACGGACTGTAAATCCGTTGGCTATGCCTACGTTGGTTCAAATCCAACCCTCTCCACCACTGCCGGCCCGGAAGCCCTGAAACGCGGAAGCATCGGATCGAAAAGTGCATAGCGGTTTTCGGCCGATGCCTAACTGAAAGGCGCGGGTATAGCTCAGTGGTAGAGCAGCAGCCTTCCAAGCTGAATATGCGGGTTCGATTCCCGCTACCCGCTCCAGATTTCCATTCGCTGCTCCGTAGGGCTTCGCGCATCATCCCGAATCCATGCTCAGCGCAAGTTGAAACGCGCCTGCGAACGGGATCATCCGCAAATCAAAATTCGACGTGTTGAAGCTTCGTAGCGCGTCCAACGGATGCGCGGTGAGCTGCCTGCCTAACTGGTGAACCTGTTCAATATCGACGCGAGTTGATTTTGCTGCGGCACTTGCCCGTTCGGCGTCATCTGGTCGACGAGACCCGGCAAAGCCGCGGACAATTGCTTGAGCAAGTCCTGCTCGTTCAGCCCTGTCCTTTGCGCGATCTCGCGAATGACCTGCGGGCCCAACGCATTGCCCAGATCGTTGGCCTGGATGGGCTGGTTCTGCCCGGTGCCGACCCACGAATCGGCGGCATTGCCGTGGCCGGCGTCTTTCAACTTATCGAGCAGGCCGCCCAGTCCGCCGAGCAAGCCACCGTCGGCGGATGCGGTTGTATCAGGCGGCACGGGGGCGGGGCTTTGGGCCGGATCGGTCTGGGCGGAATTTCCACCGCTCAGCATTTTTCCAACCAGCAGCGCACCGAGCGCGATCATCAGCGGCTTGGCGACGTTACCGCCGGGAACGGCATTGTCAAACAGTCCCATTGTGGATCTCCATGTCAATGTTGCCCGTCCTATCTCCACAATGAACCATTCGGGTCGAATTTCAAGCTGGTTGAGCTTTCCGTAATCATGAATTTCAAGTTGGCTTGAGCTTTGCTTAATAATGTGGAAGTAATCGGAGGCGGGGAATGGAGAGGAAAATGTCAATATTAAGCTGGATCATCCTTGGCGTTATCGCCGGCTTTATAGGCAGCAAGATCGTCAACAAGAGCGGGCAGGGCCTTGTTCTTGATATCATACTCGGGATCGTCGGCGCTGTTGTCGGCGGCCTGATCTTCAGCGCCTTTGGCGCGTCAGGCGTTACCGGCCTCAACATCTACAGCCTGATCGTCGCCGTGCTGGGATCGGTGGTCGTTCTGTGGGCCTATCACCAGTTCACCGGGAACCGGGCTCTTTAGAGATTAAAGGCCGACAGGCAAGGCGGCCTCGGCGGGCCGCCTGACGTGTTCTGGCCGGCCGCTTTCGGTCCATCCGATATCGCGGCTTTCCGCTCTGGGAAGCCGCGACTTCTCGTCCAATTACCCGTGCGACGGTGCGGCGCGGGCTGAAACGTCCTACCTGATCCTTTTGAGGATTTCTCGGACCAGCGTGTTGAAGCCAGCTTCGAGCCCTCTGGCCAGGATTGGCCACAATTCATCGAGCAGACGCCTGAAGGCAGTCTCGAGAGCCGCGTCACGGCCGCTTCTGACGGGCAGGTCGGGCATCGACCCCATCGCCGCCATGACCTGCTGGCGCAGCCGGTCGCCACAGGCCCTCGCGCCGACGACCGTCGGGTCAAAGGGCAGGCGGCTAACATCCCATTTTCCGCGTTGCTCGATGCCGAGATTGCGCTCGACCTCGGCGTGCGAAAGAACCGTTTTGGGCGTGACCTTGATGCGATAGTATTTGCAAAGCGCGGCGACGACAACGATCAGCGCATCCCACTGCGTCCTCGTCATCGGGTATTGGCCGGCATTGAATGGTCTTTCCTCCGCCCCGGCCATGCAGCACAGGGAAACCCCGATCGAGCCGCTGTTGCAGTTGAGGGTGTGAGCTGCGTATCCCGACTTCACCCTGCCGGAATTGAGCGTGATGGAAGGCCGGCCCCTGACGAGGCTGCCATTCCCCTCGACCAGGATATGATAGGCGTCCTTGTCGGTCTCGCCTGCCGAATGCGAGCCTGCCGTCCAATGGCAAATGACCCGCTTCATCGGAACGTTGGGCATCCAGTCCGGCGGCAATGCCACAGAAAATCCCCGCAACAAATCTGGCAAACGCAATCACTATAGTTTCTTTGACAGAGAATGCGAAAACGAAACGATGATTTGGTTGAGCGTTTCTAACATTCGGCGCTTTTGCACTTGTCGCCTGGGGCAGGATACCGGGCTGCGGCCCGCGCATCCCTGCTAGAGGCAAGCGGGCAACTCTGATAGGGAATTTCCGGCACGGATTTGGGCGGGATGGGCGATGTCGGGCGCAGTCGGCAATGGCGATTGAAATGAAAGAACTGGCGATCACCTATTATCCCATCCCGAAGAGTGGCAGCAGCAGCGTCAAATATGCGCTTATGGCGCTCGACGGAAAGGAAGGCTCGCTCTCCGGGTTCGACCCCGACAATGACGTTCACGGCCATTTGGCGACAAACTACGTCGACCCTTTCTTTCCCACATATGACGGACACAAGGGCCGGTTCACGATCGTCCGCGATCCCCTGGAGCGGCTTCTTTCCGCCTATTCCAGCAGGATCTCCGACACTCGGGTTCTGACCAGACCGGACGTGGACAGGGAGAAGCTTGAAAGGCTCGGCATTCCGGTCGATCCGGACTTCGATACGTTCATTTTCAACATCGAGAAATACTGCGCCTGCTCCTGGGAGATCCAGTTCCACGTGGCGTCGCCGCGCTATTTTACCGGCTGCAGCCTGTTCCTCTTCGAACATGTCTTCAAATTCGAGCAGATGGACAGAGTGGAGGCGTTTCTATCCTCTGTAAGCGGACGGGTATTCGACCTGCCACGGCTGCAGGTCGGCGGCAGGAAAATCAGCCCTTCGGACCTGTCGCCGGCGGCGTTGGCCAAGGCGATGCGGTTTTGCCGCTACGACTATGGATTTCTCGTCGATTACTACGATCCGCAAAAATGGGGAGGCATTCCTGAAGGCGATGCCGATGATCCCTCGACGCTGCATGTTTTCGGCGATCCGGGAGCCTTGCGCGATGGCCGGATCATCTATCCCCGAACACCGCGCAATCTCTTTCACTTCATGTCCAAGCGCTCGCTTATCGAGCCGAGGATAATTCTCTAGCTGCCGGTCTGTGCCGGTTATCCGCCAGCATCTCCGGCGATCACCACATGCTCTTCATATTGGGGCAGGTCATCGGTGATTGTGAACCACTTCGCCTTGGAGCCGACAAAGATGTGATGCGTCGGGCGGATAGCCGGCTCGTCGACGAGGGTTCCCATGGCGACGTGCACGAAAGCGCCGTCGCGGACGACCGAATAGAGCAATGAGCCGCAGGTCTTGCAATGGGTGTCATGGACGGTCTCCTCGCCGAAGATCAGGAGATTGTCCTCGCCTTTGGTCAGGCTCAGCCTCTCACGCTCGATGCCGGCAAACGGCTTGAAGGCGGAACCGGTGGTGCGCCGGCAGTTAGAGCAGTGGCAATTCGCAGCGTAGATGAACTCGTCGGCCACCGCGTATTGCACGGCGCCGCACATGCACTTTCCGGCAAGCATGCGGTTGCCGGCATTCTCCTGGCTTGTCACAGTCTCTTCTCCATTTTAGCGGTGACCACTGCTTGAATTAGGCGACCACGGTCAGCCGGCGCCGGCGCTCGTCGAGCGACACGATGGTCAGCCCGCTGGCCACCACCAGAAGGATGCCGCTGATCGCCAGCGCGTTCGGGAATTGCTGGAACACCACCAGACCCGAAATGACTGCCCAGACGGTGAAGCAGTAATAGAACGGCGCCACCACGCCGGTTGGCCCGACGCGATAGGCCATGAAGATGAAGAAGTGGCCGAAGATCAGGAACAATCCGGCCCCGGCCATCAGCAGCAGATGATGCGTCTCGGGCATCACCCAACGCTCCGACACCAAATGCGCGACGCCTGAGCCGACCAGCACCACCACCACCGCGGAAATAGCCACGATCATTCCAGGCACATCGGCGGCGACCCGCCGCCCGGCGAGATCGCGCGCGGCGGCGAATGCCGCGTTGCCGAGCGCCAGCAAAGCGTAGACCGAGATACCCTGCATGGTCGGCTGCGCCACCATCACCGCTCCGGTGAAGCCGAGCCCGATCAGCGCCATGCGCAACCCTCCGATCCGTTCGCGGAACAGGACAGAGGAGCCAATCAGCATAAGCAGAGGAGTGATCTGCCCCAAGGCGGTCGAATCGGCGATCTGCATGTTGGCGAGCGCCACCACGTAGCAAAGGATTGCCGCCAGCTCGAACAGGTTTCTCCGCAACACTCTTCTTTCGAGGATCAGCGGGATCTGCTTGGCGTAACCCAGCGCAAACAGCAACGGGATGCCCCACAGCGTCGCCGCCGTCCCGCGCAGAAACAGCACCTCATAGGGTGGCAGCCCCACCGTCGCCAGCTTCATCATCGTGTCGTTGACGACATAGGACCCGGTCGAGAGGATCATGAACAGCGGGCCGCGGATGGCGATCGGAATGAAATGCATTGGATCAGGAAATCAGACCTGGTTAATGGCGGCAATGGGCGCCAACGGGCAAGGGAGCAGGACTTGCTTCAGTTCGCGCGGGCCATTCCGGCCCGCGAAACCGCCGGACGTATCGGGACGGCATAGACCTGCAATGCACGGCCGATCACCAGGCTGAGCACGAGCAGCGCCGAGAAGAACGCGGTGGGAGCGTATTGCGAGGGACCGCAGCCGACCAGAATGCCTGCAGCGATCACGACGGCGCTCTCTTTCGCCGAAAAGCCTGTTTTCCCCAGAAACACCAGCGGAACGGCGAGGGCTACGAAATCGTAGATGAACGCGTACGGCGTGCCGAGGATCGTCGCCGTCGCGAGAGCTGCTGCCTTGACATGGAAAGCTCCTTTTTGAAGCCATATCCAGATG
>NZ_SUEO01000072.1:23664-25811 GCF_004962925.1 Mesorhizobium sp.
GATGATGCCGGCGCTCAGGGCTGCGATGAGAAAACCCTGCGCGACCCATGCGGTCGTCAAGCTTCCGCCAAGCGCGCGGACAAAGCCATAGAGGCTTTGAAGCTTTGAAAAATCGGCCCTGCCGTCGACGAGGATCATCCCGTTTATCTTGGCGGCGGTGTCAAAGAAGTCGGACCAGATCTGCGTGCCGAAAACGGCGATGGAAAGCACGGCCATTGCAGTGGCGGAAATGGTGGCCCATCCGATGACCCGCCAATAGCCTCCAGCGATGAGGGCAACGGGTATGATTAGACCGAACTGCGGCTTGTAGGTAAGCAGGCCGAAGAAGAGGCCGGCGAGCGCCGGGCGTTTTTCAATCGATGCGATAGCTGCGCCAAGCAGGGCGGCGGTGACGAAGCCGTTTTGCCCGACCGCTGTGTTCCAAAGCACGGGAGGCCAGGCCATGGCTGCCAGAACCGCAAGGCGTGTCTCCCCGATCAGCCGTATGGCAAAGGCATAGAACGTTATCCCGAATGCCATCCACGAAACCAACGCGGCGGGATAAGACACCAGCGCCAATGCTGCGGTCACCAGCAGGAAAGTTGGAGGATATTGCCAGGAATAATAGCCATTGAAAACGGCGCCGCTTTCAGCGGACGAGATGCTCTTGTGTATTTCCAAGTTATAGGCATCGGCTGCGTGGCCTTGCAGAACAAACTTGCCAGCGCCCCAAAATGCCAGGAAATCGGTGGCGATTGGCTGTCCGTTCGCGTCGAACAGCCAATCGCCAATCAATACCGCGATGACAAGCACGCAGAGATAGGCAAATATCAAGCCGCAGACGGCGAGATAGATAAGACGTTGCAGGTTTTTTCCTGCCGTGAAGTCGGCTATCCGCATGGTGCCCGTTTGCCCGCGCCGCAAGGTGCCCGGGCGTTATCTTGCCCCCGTTTTCATTAAGAGTTTGTGTCGCGACTGGCCGCGGTGGTGTCCGTCTTACATTTGCGTCGCCTCATTCCCATATCGGCGTCACATCCCTGAAATCGGATCATGGGTTCGGGATCGAGTGAAAATGCGTTCGGCCACAAGGCACTTGTGTTTTTCGGCCGTAGTCGCTAATCGCCCCGCATTCGACTGAACTGAAGGTCCAGGCCGTCCAAGGAAAGAGACTATGGCAAAAGGTAAATTCGAGCGTACAAAGCCTCATGTGAACATTGGCACGATTGGCCACGTCGATCATGGCAAGACGTCGTTGACGGCGGCGATCACCAAGTATTTTGGCGAATACAAGCGCTACGACCAGATTGATGCGGCGCCTGAGGAAAAGGCGCGCGGCATCACCATCTCGACGGCGCATGTCGAATACGAGACGGCTGCCCGCCACTACGCCCATGTCGACTGCCCCGGCCACGCCGACTATGTGAAGAACATGATCACCGGCGCTGCGCAGATGGACGGCGCGATCCTGGTTGTGTCGGCCGCCGACGGCCCGATGCCGCAGACCCGCGAGCACATTCTGCTTGCCCGTCAGGTCGGCGTGCCGTCGATCGTGGTGTTTTTGAACAAGGTCGACCAGGTCGACGACGCCGAGCTGCTCGAGCTGGTCGAGCTCGAGGTGCGTGAGCTGTTGACCAAGAACGAGTTCCCCGGCGACGACATTCCGATCGTCAAGGGTTCGGCACTTGCGGCTTTGGAAGATTCCGACAAGAAGATCGGCGAGGACGCGATCCGCGAATTGATGGCTGCGGTCGACGCCTACATCCCGACGCCGGTTCGTCCGCTCGACAAGCCGTTCCTGATGCCGATCGAGGACGTGTTCTCGATCTCGGGCCGCGGCACGGTTGTGACCGGTCGCGTCGAGCGCGGCGTGGTCAAGGTCGGCGAGGAGCTGGAGATCATCGGCATCCGTCCGACGACCAAGACGACCTGCACCGGCGTCGAGATGTTCCGCAAGCTGCTCGACCAGGGCCAGGCCGGCGACAACATCGGCGCGCTGCTGCGCGGTGTCGACCGTGAAGGTGTCGAGCGCGGCCAGGTTCTGGCCAAGCCGGGCACGGTCAAGCCGCACAAGAAGTTCGTGGCCGAAGCCTACATCCTGACCAAGGACGAAGGCGGCCGTCACACGCCGTTCTTCACCAACTACCGTCCGCAGTTCTATTTCCGCACGA
>NZ_SUEO01000073.1 GCF_004962925.1 Mesorhizobium sp.
CAGCGGCAAGCACCGCGTCCTCGCGCACGAGATCACCGACCTTGACCTGCCATTCGACGAGCTCGGCTTCGGCGACGCCTTCGCCGACATCGGGCAGCTTGATCACATATTCACCCATCGTCAGATCGCTCCCCTTTAGGCTTCCATCGTTTCGACGAGCGCGCGGCCGAGCCGGGCCGGACCGGGAAAATAGTCCCACTCCTGCGCATGCGGATAGGGCGTATCCCAGCCGGCAACCCGCGCCACCGGCGCTTCCAGATGGTAGAAGCAGTTCTCCTGCACCAGCGCCGACAGCTCGGCGCCGAACCCCGATGTCAGCGTCGCCTCGTGCACGACCACGCAGCGCCCCGTCTTTCTCACCGAGGCGACGATCGTCTCGAGATCGAGTGGCAGAAGCGTCCGGAGATCGATGATCTCGGCGTCGATGCCGGTCTCCTCGGCCGCCGCCTCGGCGACATAGACCATCGTGCCATAGGCGAGCACGGTGACATCGGCGCCCGGCCGCCGGATCACCGCCTTGCCGAGCGGGACCGTGTAGTGGCCGTCGGCGACCTCGGCGAGCTCATGTTTCGACCACGGCGTCACCGGGCGGTCGTGATGACCGTCGAAGGGACCGTTGTAGAGTCGCTTCGGTTCCAGGAAGATCACCGGATCGGGATCCTCAATCGCCGCGATCAAAAGACCCTTGGCGTCATGCGGATTGGACGGCACGACGACCTTCAGGCCGGAGACATGGGTGAACAGCGCCTCCGGGCTCTGGCTGTGGGTCTGGCCGCCGAAAATGCCGCCGCCGGTCGGCATCCTGACCACGATCGGACAAGTGAAATCGCCATTCGACCGGTAACGCAGCCGCGCCGCCTCCGAGACGATCTGGTCGTAGGCCGGATAGACATAGTCGGCAAACTGCACCTCGACACAAGGTTTCAGGCCGTAGGCGGCCATGCCGATGGCCGAGCCGACGATGCCGGATTCACTGATCGGCGCATCGAAGCAGCGGCTCTTTCCGTACTTCGCCTGCAAGCCTTGCGTGCAGCGGAAGACGCCGCCGAAGAAGCCGACATCCTCGCCATAGACGATGACGCGTTCATCGCGCGCCATCGACACGTCCATGGCGTCGCGGATCGCCTCGATCATGGTCCGTCTTGGCATGGTCAGACCCCTGCCTGCTGGCGCTGGCGCCTGAGATGCGGCGGCATCTCGGCATAGACGCCCTCGAACATGTCACGCGCCGAGGGCTTGCCGCCGGCATGCAGCGTGCCGTGGCGCTCGGCCTCCCTTTGCGCCGCGATCACTGTTTCGAGGATCTCCGCCTCTGCTTGGATGTGGCGTTCGTCCGACCAGACGCCGCGCTGGATGAGGTGGTTTTTCAGCCTGACGATCGGATCGCCGAGTGGCCATGCGTCGGACTCGGCCTTCGGCCGATAGGCAGACGGATCGTCGGAGCTCGAATGCGCGCCGACGCGATAGGTGACATATTCGACCAGCGTCGGCCCGAGATTTTTTCGCGCGCGCTCGGCGGCCCATTTGGCCACCGCATGGACGGCGAGATAATCGTTGCCGTCGACCCGCAGCGAGGGAATGCCGAAACCGAGACCGCGCGCGGCGAAAGTACCGGAGCCGCCGCGGGCGATGCCCTGGAAAGTCGAGATCGCCCATTGGTTGTTGACGACGTTGAGCACGACCGGCGCCTTGTAGGTCGAGGCGAAGACCAGCGCCGAATGGAAGTCGGACTCGGCGGTCGATCCGTCGCCGATCCAGGCGGCGGCGATCTTCGAATCATTGCTGATCGCCGAAGCCATCGCCCAGCCGACCGCCTGGATATATTGCGTCGCCAGATTGCCGGAGATTGAAAAGAAGCCATGCTCCTTCGACGAATACATGATCGGCAGCTGCCGCCCTTTCAGCGGGTCGGCCTCGTTCGAATAGATCTGGTTCATCATCGTGACCATCGGATAGCCGTCGGCAATGAGCAGACCGGCCTGCCGATAGGTCGGAAAGTTCATGTCGCCCGGCGCCAGCGCCTTGCGGAAGGCGCAGCTCACCGCCTCTTCGCCGAGATGCTGCATATAGAAGGAGGTCTTGCCCTGCCGCTGCGCCATCTGCATGCGCGCATCAAAGCTGCGCAGCGTCATCATGTGGCGCAAGCCTTCCAGCAATTCGTCGTCGGAAAGCAGGCCGGCCCAGGGCCCGACGGCCTCGCCGGCACGGTTGAGCACGCGGATGATCGAAAACGCCATATCGCGGATGGTGCGCGGATCAACGTCGATTTCCGGGCGCGGCGCCGAGCCGGCCTTGGGAATGGTCACATCAGAGAAATCCGGCGTCCCGCCCGGCCGCACCTCCGGCTCCGGCACATGGAAACGCAACATTCCTGCATCAGCCATGACCTTCGTCCTCCAATGTTGCCCGCGCGGATAGTTGCACACCGGCAGACCAGTGCCAATTCGTCGGGCAGGGCTTCGGGCCAGCGACCGGGCCAGCCAGCACTCGTCAAGATGAAGATATGTCGGCGAAATTTCTTGTCGATCTTCCGCGTCAGCGCGCAATTTGGCACATGATTGCGCTGGGTTTCCCGCCAGATAAGACAACGCGTCGGGGTTCATGGCTTCGCGCGGCGCCTCCTTCTCCCCTTGTGGGAGAAGGTGGCCGAGCGAAGCTCGATCGGATGAGGGGTGTTCCAGCTTGGAACCACCGGCGCTCCGTCCAGCACCCCTCAACCGTCTTGGCGCTGCGCGCCAATCCACCTTCTCCCACAACGGGAGAAGGGAAGGACGCCTAATCTCAATAAATATCGAAGTCGAAATATTTGGCCTGGATCTTCTTATAGGTGCCGTCGGCGACGATCGCATCGATCGCTGCGTTGAGCTTTTCGCGCAGCGCATTGTCTTCCTGGCGCACGGCGATACCGGCCTCGGTCTCGGTGCCCTTGACGTCGCCGACCATCTTGCAGCAGCCGTCGCTCGACTTCTTCATCCAGTCCATCAGCACGAATTTGTCTGAAAGGACGGCATCAAGACGGCCGTTCGTCAGGTCGGTAACCGCCTCCTCCTGAGTCGGATAAAGCTTCGCCTCGGCGCCGGCCTTGCCATAGACATCCTGGGCATAGTCGGCCTGGGTGGTCGAAGCCTGGGCGCCGACGGTCTTGCCGGCGAGTGCTGCGGGCTCGGTCGAGGCAATATCGCTGTCCTTCAAGGCCACCAGCGAAAGCGGCGTCGTATAGTATTTGTTGGTGAAGGAGACCTGCTTCTTGCGCTCCTCGGTAATGCTCATGGACGCGATGATGGCGTCGAACTTTCTCGCCTGGAGCGCCGGAATCATGCCGTCCCAGTCCTGCGTGACAAGTTCGCATTCGACCTTCATCTGAGTGCAAAGCGCCTCGGCGATGTCGATATCGAAGCCGACAAGCTTGCCATCCGCGGTGATGGTGTTGAACGGCGGATAGGCGCCTTCGGTGGCGATCTTCAATTTTTCCTGTGCTTGCGCCGACGAGGAGCCGGCCGATAGCACCAGCATGGCGGCTGTTGCTGCCGATGCGATCCATTTTGAAATCTGCATTTTTTTGTTCCCTTGGTTCCAGAGTCACCCTGACGGCTGGGCACAGCCAAGCACGACCCGCAAGGTCAGGCAAGCACGGTCTGATCGTGACCGGAGATCAGCGCGCGGCGCGGAAATGCTTGGACAGTTTCAGGCCCTGTGCCTGATAGTTCGAGCCGAGATCAGTGCCGTAGAGCGCCTGCGGCCGCTTCAGCATGTGCTCGTAGACCAGCCGTCCGACGATCTGGCCGTGGTCGAGGATGAACGGCACTTCATGGCTGCGCACTTCGAGCACCGCCCTGCTGCCGGTGCCGCCGGCCGCCGAATGGCCAAAGCCCGGATCGAAGAAACCGGCATAGTGGACACGGAATTCGCCGACCAGCGGATCGAAAGGCGTCATCTCGGCGGCGTAGAGCGGCGGCACATGCACCGCCTCCTGGCTGACGAGGATATAGAATTCGTCCGGATCGAGCACCAGTTCGCCAGCGCCGCTCTTGTAGAGCGGCTCCCAGAAGTCGACGACATCCTGTGCGGCGCGCTTGTCAACATCGACCAGGCCGGTGTGGTGCTTGCCGCGGTAACCGACCAGGCCATCCTTGTCGCCATCGAGATCGATCGACAGCGCGATGCCGCCGCCGGAAATATTCGGTGGCTCGGTGGCGACGAGCGTCTCGGCTCGGTGCAATTCGTGCAGCTCGCCTTCCGACAAAAGCGCATTGCCGGTGCGGAACCTGATCTGCGACAGCCGCGAGCCGGTGCGGACGACGATCGGAAAGGTGCGCGGGCTGACTTCCAGATAGAGCGGGCCATTGTAGCCGGCAGCGATCTTGTCGAACTCGTGGCCGCGATCGGTCATCACGCGGGTGAAGATGTCGAGCCGTCCGGTCGAGCTCTTCGGGTTGGCCGAGGCCGAAATGTTTGCCGGAAGCGCGAGGCTCTCCAGCAGCGGCACAATATAGACGCAGCCCGTCTCCAGCACCGCACCGTCGGCGAGATTGATTTCGTGCAGCTTCAGGCGGTCGAGTTTTTCAGCGACCCTGTGGTTGGGGCCGGGCAGGAAGGAGGCGCGCACCCGCCAGGCCTTGTCGCCAAGCCTGAGGTCGAGGCTGGCCGGCTGGATCTGGTCGGCATCGAGGGCGCGCAGCGACGTCAGCGCGCCCGACTGGAACAGCGCCGAAATATCCTGATCGGGAAGAATGCCTGTCTGCCGCAAAGTCTGGCTCCGCTCGAAGGCCGGGCGAGGTCTTGTTTTATAGCAGATTCTCGCCGCAAAACCGTGAACACCCTCGGGTCAAGCCCGAGGGCAGGCTTTTGCGGAACCTGCTGGTACAAACCTCTTAATCATGCCGGCAATTGACGCAAGCGCGGTGCGGGTCTAAAGGGTCGTTATCCCGTGGTGATTTGGCCGGTCGGCTTGCAGCCACGTTAAACAAGTCGCTAAAGGACCGTCAGGCCGAAAGGCCGTATGGACCGGTTGCGACTTTCGCGGCCGGTTTTTTTGTGTTTGGAACAAAAGTGATGACAAGCAAGAAGCGCAACTGGAAACCTCAGACAGCACTCGTGCATAGCGGGACCTTGCGTTCCGGCTTCGGCGAGACCTCCGAGGCGATGTACCTCACCCAGGGCTATGTCTACGACACCGCGCAAGCGGCGGAAGCCCGCTTCAAAGGCGAGGAGCCGGGCTTCATCTATTCGCGCTATGCCAATCCGACGGTCGACATGTTTGAGAAGCGCATGTGTGCACTGGAAGGTGCCGAAGATGCACGCGCCACAGCATCCGGGATGGCGGCGGTCACCGCAGCACTTTTGTGCAGCGCCAAGGCCGGCGACCATATCGTGGCGGCGCGCGCGCTGTTCGGCTCCTGCCGCTGGGTCGTCGAGACGCTGGCGCCGAAATACGGCATAGAGGCGACGCTGGTCGACGGCACCGAAATCGCCAATTGGGAAAAGGCGGTCAGGCCCAACACCAAGCTGTTCTTCCTTGAAAGCCCGACCAATCCGACGCTGGAAGTCGTCGACATCGCAGCCGTCGCCTCGCTTGCCAACTCGATCGGCGCACGGCTGATCGTCGACAATGTCTTTGCCACGCCCTTGCAGCAGAAGCCGTTGCAGCTCGGCGCCCATATCGTGGTCTACTCGGCGACCAAGCACATAGACGGCCAGGGCCGCTGCCTCGGCGGCGTTATCCTGTCGGACAAGAAGTGGATCGACGAGAACCTGCACGACTATTTCCGCCACACTGGTCCCAGCCTGTCGCCGTTCAACGCCTGGACGCTGCTGAAGGGCCTGGAGACGCTGCCGCTGCGCGTACGCCAGCAGACGGAAAGTGCCGGCCGGATCGCGGATTTTCTTGCCGAGCGATCGGAAATCGCCCGCGTCATCTATCCCGGCCGCGCCGACCACCCGCAGGCGGCGGTCGTCAAGAAACAGATGTCGGGCGGCTCGACGCTGATCTGCCTTGACGTCAAGGGCGGCAAACAGGCGGCCTTCGCCTTCCAGAACGCGCTCGATATCGTGCTGATCTCCAACAATCTCGGCGACGCCAAGAGCCTGATCACCCATCCGGCGACGACGACGCACAAGAATCTGAGCGATGAGGCGCGCGCCGAACTCGGCATCGGGCCGGGCACGCTCAGGCTGTCTGTCGGCCTGGAGGATACCGACGACCTGCTCGAAGACATCGAGCAGGCCTTGAACGCCGCCAGATAGGGATACGCACTGGGCGGCACTAATCGTCAAAAGCGGCCGCTGTCAGGCCCCCGACGGGGTCTCTTCCAATTCCGGAACGGCGCTGGTGTGGATGGTCATCGTGTTGCCGCGCCAGTCGACGGCACCGCTGATCCAGCCGCGCGCCCATATTGCCGGCAGAATCAAGTCTCGCACCATCATCGCGGGAAGCATGCGCAGCGACAGGTGCCAGCCCTTGGCCGAGGCGAGAGCGCATTCCGGGAGATAGGCGGCCACCAGGACGGCGATGGCGGTTGCCGACAGGCTGAAGCCGGCGCCGGCCGCCGCAACCAGGGCAAGGACCAGCGGCGCCGCCGCGCCGATCAGTATTTCAGGCGCGAAGAACAGTGGGAAGGTAACGCGACGCAGGCGTGCCCAGCGGGCCTGGCGCGACCAGATTTCGCCGAGCGTGCGCAAACCGAGCGGCTGCTCAAAGGGCGAGGCGACGAGATTGACGCGCAGTCCGAGCCCGCTGACCAGCTTGGTCGCGGCGGCGTCCTCGGCGATCTCGGCGGCAAGCGCACGGATGCCGCCATTGGCGTCAAGCATGGGCTTGTCCCACAACATGCTCTTGCCCTGGGCAAAGCCGAGGCCGATCGCCTCGCCGGTATATTGCCAGCGCGCCTGCAGCGTGTTGAGGAAAGCGCATTCGACCTCCGCCCAGAACCCATCCGGACGCGAGCCGATCGGCGTCGAGCAGACAAGGCCCGTATCCGGCCGCCACGCCGCCATCAGATGCTGGATATAGTCCCTCGGCATCAGGACGTTGGAATCGGCAAGAATGACCCAGCGGTGGCGCGCGGCCTCCCAGCCCTTCACGCAGTTGTTGAGTTTCGGATTGCCGCTGATGCGATCGTCGCCAACGAGCAGCCGGGCCGGCACGGCCGGAAAGCGGGCAATCGCGTCGATGATCGGCCTGACCACCGGGTCGTTGGCATGGGCAACGCAGAAGATGAGCTCATAGCGCGGCCAGTCGAGCGAGAAGGCGCGCTCAAGCGTTTCTTCGGCAAACGGCTCGACGCCGCGCGACGGCACGACGATCGACACCGGCGGCGCCTTGCCGGCTGGCGGCGCGATCCTGCCAAGCCGCTTCAGCTTCAACGAAGCGAGCAGGATGCTGGCGAGATTGACAAGAAGCAGAGCTGTGGAAAGCAGGGCGGCTGTGACTGTCAATTCCATCGATATCTGGTCACTCCAGAAAAACCGGCCGCATGGAAGCCGTTTTCAACAGTTCGACAGAATGCTGAGTCGCCCGGCCCTGCACATCATCATTGTCATGTGTCACTTAAATGACATTGTTCTTCGGCACCTGCGCTTGAGGTCGGACAACGCCGGACAGCACCCCGTTGACCAAACTACGGATAGCGTCGAAAGTTCCGTCTACATATTGTGGAGTAGTGTATGTACAGCGCCGTTACGCGCAACATCGAAGTACAGGTCAGGCCGTTCTATCTGGAGGATCGCTCCGACCCGTCGGAGAACCGCTATGTCTGGGGCTACCAGGTGACCATCGACAATCAGTCGGATGAATTCGTACAGCTTCTGTCACGCTACTGGCACATCACCGACGGCACCGGCCGGGTCGAGGAAGTGCGCGGCCCCGGCGTTGTCGGCGACCAGCCCGAACTCAACCCCGGCGACAGCTATCAATATACATCCGGGTGCCCACTCTCGACGCCGTCCGGCATCATGGTCGGCCACTACACGATGCGCAACAAGCGGGGCGAGACGTTCGACATCGCCATCCCCGCATTTTCGCTCGACCTGCCGGGCACGCGGCGGACGGTAAATTGACGCACACTGGGCTCCTCGCCCCCACGAAGTGGGGCGAGGAACCCAAGTTCTGCGAAGGCACCGCACTCGGCATTTGGCGACTCCTCCCTCCGTTGGAAGAATGCCAGCAGGCAAATTAGGCAGCACTGACGCTCGCTATTGAGTCGCAGCAAACTCCGCCGGGTCGAAGTCATATTGCTTCGAGCAAAATTCGCAGGCGACGTGAATGCCGCCATCCTCGGTGCTGTCCCTGATCTCGTCGGCGGAGAAACCTTCGAGAATGCCGCGGATCTTTTCCCTGGAGCATGAGCACTGGTCGGCGACCGGCACGCCGCCGAAGACATGGACGCCATGCTCGTGGAACAGCCGGTAAAGCAGCCGCTCGGCGCCGATCGTCGGGTCGATCAGCTCGGTCGGCTCGATCGTGCCAAGCAACGCCAGCAATTCCTGCCAGGAATTGTCGGCCGGATCATGGATCTCCTCACGTGGATCGCCGTCGCCGCCCGGAAGGTCGGGCACGCGCATGCGTTCCGGCGATTGCGGCAGGAATTGCGCAAGGATGCCGCCAGCACGCCATTGCTCGCGGGCGCCGCCGACACCGGGCGTCAACAGCTTGGCCACCGAGAGCCTAAGATCGGTCGGGATCTGCTCCGACTGACGGAAATAGGTGCGCGCGGCCTCCTCCAGCGTCTCGCCGTCGAGTTGGACGATGCCCTGATAGCGCTGCGTGTGGGCGCCCTGATCGATGGTCAGCGCCAGGACGCCGCTGCCGAGCAGCGTTTGATGCGAGGTCTCGCCGGCAGACGTCAGGGCTTCCAGCCGGTCGGCATCGAAGCGCGCATAGGCCCGCAACGCCGACGGCGTGGAAAAATCCGCAACCAGCATGTCGACGGGTCCGTCGGTGCGGGTCTGCAGGATGAACTTGCCCTCGAATTTGAGCGAGGTGCCGAGCAGCACCGTCAGCACGCACGCTTCTGCCAGCAGGCGTGCGACCGGCTCGGGATAGTCGTGACGGCTGAGGATCGCGTCGAGCATCGGCCCGAGCTGGACGGTGCGGCCGCGCACGTCGAGCGGGCCGACCTCGAAGGGCACGACATGATCGTCGCCGGCATAGCCGAATTCGCCGAGCTTGGGTTGATGTTCAGCCAATTGATGAGTTTCCAACATAACAAAGCTCCGGGGCGCGGCCATGCCGCCCTCCGGGGCGCATGCGTCGAAACGCGCTCGATTTGCGTGATGCGCCTGAGATAGGCACCACATCGCCCCGTATCAAGTTGGGCCGGATCAAGGTGGCCCAGATCAAGCGCCCAGGCACCAGGCCAAAACCGCCTTCTGGGCGTGGAGCCGGTTCTCGGCCTCGTCGAACACCACCGAATGCGGCCCGTCGATGACCTCGTCGGTGACCTCCTCGCCGCGATGCGCCGGCAGGCAGTGCATGAACAATGCGTCTGGCTTTGCCTTTGCCATCATCGCCGCATTGACCTGGTAGGGTGAGAAGACATTGTGGCCGCGGGCACGGTGCTCCTGGCCCATCGACACCCAGCAGTCGGTGACGACGCAGTCGGCCTCGTGGACCGCCTCCTCGGGCGAGCGGGTGAAATTCAACTTGCCGCCATGCGCCGTCGACCAGTCGATATGCTTCTGCGCCGGCTCGCTGCCTTCCGGCACGGCAACGTTGAGGTTGAAGCGGAACCGTGCCGAGGCCTCCAGCAGCGAATGCAGCACGTTGTTGCCGTCGCCGGTCCAGGCGATGGTCTTGCCGGCGACCGGACCGCGATGCTCCTCGAAGGTCATGATGTCGGCCATCAGCTGGCAGGGATGGGTGTCGTCGGTCAGCCCGTTGATGACGGGAACGGTGGCGTTCTCGGTCAGCTCGAGCAGCCGGTCATGCGATGTGGTTCGGATCATGATCGCATCGACATAGCGCGACAGTACCTTGGCCGTGTCGGCGATGGTTTCGGAGCGGCCGAGCTGCATCTCGGTGCCGGTCAGCATGATGGTCTCGCCGCCGAGTTGGCGCATGCCGACGTCGAAGGACACGCGCGTGCGCGTCGACGGCTTGTCGAAGATCATCGCCAGCACCTTGCCTTCGAGCGGTTTCGTCCGCTCGCCAGCCTTGAGCTTTGCCTTTCGCACGACGGCATCGTCCAGCATGAAGCGCAGATCGCCCTCGGAAACGGCGGAAAGATCAGTGAAATGGCGAAGGCTCATTTGGGATCTTTCGACTGTTACTTCGCGGCAGCCGCGGCGATGGCGTCGGCCAGGCCCCGGGCGCCGGCGCGGATGCGGTCGAGCGCCTCATGGATCTCGGCATCGGTGACGGTGAGCGGCGGCAGCAGGCGAAGGACGTTGTCGCCGGCCGGAACCGCCAACAGATGCTGGTCGCGCAACGCCATGTTCACCTTGGTGTTGGGTGCGGCGCATTTCAGGCCGAGCATCAGGCCGGTGCCCCTGATGTCTTCGACGATATCAGGAAATTCGTCGGCGACACTCGCCAGACCCTGCTTCAGCAGCAACGCCTTGCGCTGGACATCCTCCAGGAAGCCGTCTTCCAGCACCACGTCGAGCACGGCGTTGCCGACCGCCATCGCCAGCGGATTGCCGCCGAAAGTGGTGCCGTGCACGCCAGCGGTCATGCCGACGGCCGCCTCGTCGGTGGCGAGGCAGGCGCCCATCGGGAAGCCGCCGCCGATGCCCTTGGCGACCGCCATGATGTCGGGCGTGACGCCAGCCCATTCATGCGCGAACAGCTTTCCGGTGCGGCCGATGCCGCACTGGACCTCATCGAAGATCAGGAGCAGGCCATGTTGTTCGCAGAGCTGCCTCAGCCGCTTCAGCGACTGCGTCGGCACCGGGCGGATACCACCCTCGCCCTGCACCGGCTCGATCAGTATCGCGGCGGTCTCTGACGTGATCGCCTTTTCGGCGGCGTCAATGTCGTCGAAGCCGACCTGGTCAAAACCTTCGACCTTGGGTCCGAAGCCTTCCAGGTATTTATACTGGCCGCCGGCGGCGATGGTCGCCAGAGTACGGCCATGAAAGGCGCCTTCGAAGGTGATGATGCGAAAGCGCTCGGGATGGCCCTTGACGAAGTGGTAGCGCCGGGCCGTCTTGATGGCGCATTCCAGCGCCTCGGCGCCGGAATTGGTGAAGAACACCTTGTCGGCGAAGGTGGCGTCGGCCAACCGCTCGCCCAGACGGCTCTGCCCCGGAATCTCGTAGAGGTTGGAGACATGCCAGACCTTGGCTGCCTGCTCGGTGAGTGCCGAGACCAGATGCGGATGGCTGTGGCCAAGCGAATTCACCGCGACCCCGCCGCCAAAATCGAGATATCGCTCGCCCTTGTCGGTGACCAGCCAAGTGCCTTCCCCGTGGTCGAAGGCCAGGGGTGCGCGGGTAAAGGTCTCGAAAAGCGCCGAACCGCTCATTATATGCGTCTCCGGAACCGGAAAAATCAAAAAGCCGCCAAAGCGGCGGCCTTTGCGGCTTATCGTGTTTTTCGGCCATGAAGTCAACGAAAACGTCGCGCAAGGACGCGCGACAAGCCCTCCAGCGAGATGCCGGCTCATAAGCGACCGGGCAAGTTGGGGAAAACCGAAAAAACCGATTCGTGTTGGCCCTCGGACTCTTGTCACCGAGTCAGCGCATAAGGTAATTGTAGTCGAGAAATAACTAGATTTCGTGCGGCGGACCTAATCACCCGATATATGTGGTGTCTGCCCGGCGAAAGCCGGATCGTGGAAGGATTCCGATCGCCGCACATTTCAGCAGGAGCGCGGTCTCATGAATTGGACTGACGAGCGGGTCGAACTTCTTAGAAAATTGTGGTCGGAGGGACTGAGCGCCAGCCAGATCGCTGCACAGCTTGGGGGTGTCAGCCGAAATGCCGTCATCGGCAAGGTGCATCGGCTGAAACTGTCGGGCCGCGGACGCTCAACCGCCACGCCGGCACGCCAGAAGAAGAGCGTACAGGGATCGAGCGTCCAGAAATCGGTGTCTCGGGCGGCTAGCACTGCGCGGCATATCACCACGTCGATCGGCGCGACCGCGCTGCAGGCGCAATTCGACGCCGTGCCGGTGGCGCGTCACTACGTTCGTCCGGTCGAGAATGTCGTCGTGCCGATCTCGCGGCATCTGCAACTCGTCGAGTTGACCGAGCGGACATGCAAATGGCCGAATGGCGATCCGCTATCGGAGGAGTTCCATTTCTGCGGCAACGACGCGGCCGAAACCGGACCGTATTGCAAGTACCACGCCCGAGTAGCGTTCCAGCCGGCCTCGGAGCGGCGGCGCAGCCGCTGAGCGAATGGCGAATAGGGAGTAGCGAATAGGGCAAGAAAGATCTTGCACCATCCTGCAAAGGCCAAAGCTGTTTCTATTCGCTATTCGCTCTCTTTCACAGCCAGCCGCTCTTGCGGAAGCGCCAGTAGAGAAACGTGCAAACCAAAATAATCGCCGCCAGCACGATCGGATAGCCATATTCCATCCTCAATTCCGGCATGTCGTTGAAATTCATGCCGTAGATGCCGGCGAGCGCCGTCGGGACCGCCAGGATGGCAGCCCATGAGGCAAGCTTCTTGGTGATCGCCGTTTCCTGGACCTGGCCAACCAGAAGGCTCGCCTCGAAGGCAAAGGCGAGAACCTCCCGCAAGCTGTCGATCTTCTCCTGGACGGTGCGGATATGGTCGGTGACGTCGCGGAACAGCGGGTGCATGGCCGCATGGATCTGCGGCAGGTCGGCACTGGTCAGCCGGCGGCAGACTTCCACCAGCGGCAGTGCCGCATTGCGCAGGCGCAACAGGTCGCGGCGCAGCATGTAAAGCCGTTCTATGTCGGAGCCGGCCATAGGTTTCAGCAGAACCTTGTCCTCGATCGCCTCGACCTCATCCTCGATCTGCTCGAGCACCGGCATGTAGTTATCGACGATGAAATCGAGAATGGCATAGAGGACGAAATCCTCGCCCTTGGCCAGCGAATGCGGGCAGCTTTCCCAGTGCTGACGAACGGCGGCATAAGAGGTTGATGGACCGTGCCTGACGCTGACAATGTAGCCGGCACCGACGAACAGATGGGTTTCGCCGAAGGTGACACGACCGTCGATCAATTGAGCCGTGCGGGCAACGATGAACAAGGCGTCGCCATATTGCTCGATCTTGGGCCGCTGATGCGGATGCTCCGCGTCCTCGATCGCCAGATCATGCAGATGGAATTGCGCCTGGACGCGAAGCAACAGGTTGCGGTCGGGCTCCAGCAGGCCGATCCAGACGACATGTCCTGGCTTCTTGGCCCATTCGCCAGCTTCCTCGATCGGAATGTCGGCGATACGCCGGCCGGCTGTGTAGACGCCGGAAGCGATAATGCTGGACGTCGGCGGCGCAGGCATGAACTCCCGAACATATTCCATCGCAGCCTCCTGAAAGCATGGCCTTCATCGCGGAACAGAGAAGCTTACGTCCGGATAGTTTAGCGCAGTTTCATGAAGCGTTCGAGAGGCAGAGCGAGATGAGTTCAGACGGGATCTTCTCGCTCTGGCCGTTCACTTCGCGGGTAGCGCTCCCGGGAGAACAATCTTGTCTGTCTTGTCGCCCTTCGGCCGCTCGGCCGGCATCTGGTCGCCAGTGACGATGTAGTAGATCGTCTCGGCGATATTGGTGGCGTGGTCGCCTATCCGCTCGATGTTCTTGGCGCAAAACAGGAGGTGCGTGCAGGGCGTGATGTTGCGCGGATCTTCCATCATGTAGGTCAGCAATTCGCGAAACAGCGAGGTGTACACGGCGTCGATCTGATCGTCGCGATCGCGCACGAAGACGATCTTTTCCACCGAGCGCGACGCGTAGACGTCGAGCACTTCCTTGAGCTGCGTCAACGCCAGGTCGGCCAAGGCCTCGATGCCGCGGAACAGGCTGGTCGGCTGACGTCCTTCTGTGACGGCAACCACGCGCTTGGCGACGTTCTTGCCGAGATCGCCTACCCGTTCGAGGTCCGCCGAGATGCGGATCGCGCCGACGATCTCACGCAAATCCGTCGCCATCGGCTGGCGCTTGGCGATGATGACGATCGCCTTGTCGTCGATCTCGCGCTGCCCTTCGTCCAGAACGAGATCGTCTCGGATCACCTTTTGGGCAAGGCCGGGGTCGGCGTTGACCAAGGCCGCGATCGCTTGTTCGACCATGCGTTCGGCATGCCCGCCCATCGCGGCGATGCGCTTCGACAGATATTTCAGCTCCTCGTCATAGGCGCTGACGATGTGCACGGACTGCATGGAGATGCCTTCCCGGGGTCTTTTGGTCCGAGTCGTTTCCTCGAATCCCCGCTGATACGCTAGCCGGATGACAGAAAAAAGAAACCGTTAGCGCGACGTTCGTCCACTTGGACACAAGGTACGCTCGAAACCCCTTATCCACACATCCGGCTATCCTAAAATCCTCCGGTTTTCGGGCCGACGCCTTTTGTAGATAGTGCGGCGCTAGTGCGCCGGCAAATGAACCGAGAAGGCGGCGCCCTTGCCGACTTCGGACTTGATCGAGAGTCTGGCGTTGTGGCGCGTCAGGATATGCTTCACGATGGACAGGCCAAGGCCGGTGCCTTTCTGGGTCCGGCTGTTTTCGACATCGACGCGGTAGAAGCGCTCGGTGATGCGCGGGATGTGCTCCTCGGGAATGCCGGGACCGAAGTCACGGATGGTGACGTCGATGCCCGGTTCGGGACCGTCATCGCTGTGAGCAATCGTCACCACGACACGTCCACCCGACTGTCCGTATTTGCAGGCGTTTTCCAGCAGATTTTCGAAGACCTGGAAAAGTTCGTCGCGATCCCCGGGCACATCGAGTGGTCCTTCCTCGAAATCCCGCTCAATGGCAACGCCGTTTTCCCTGGCAAGCGGCCCGAGCGAGTCGATGACGCTATCGAGCGTCTGGCGGAGATCGACCTCGGTTCCAGGCTTCAGATAGGGTTTCATCTCCAGTCGCGACAGCGACAACAGGTCGTCGATCAGGCGCGCCATGCGGCCGGTCTGGTTCTGCATGATCTGCAGGAACTGCTCGCGCGCCGCCGGGTCGTTGCGGGCCGGGCCGCGCAGCGTCTCGATGAAGCCGGAGATCGAGGCGAGCGGGGTGCGTAGTTCGTGGCTGGCATTGGCGATGAAGTCGGCGCGCATCCGGTCGATCCGGCGCGCCTCGCTCTGGTCCTTGAAAACCAGCACATAGAGGTCGGTGCCATGGCCGACCGAAGACGCACTCACCCGGTAGGCCCGTTCGACCGGCAGCTTTTCGGTATAGTCGACGACATCCGAAGCGGCGGCTCCCGACAAAATACTGTCCAGCAAGGCCTGCATCTCGGGCGCACGGAATTTCAGCGACAGCGACATGCCCGGCGCGATGCCGCCGAAGGCGGCGAAGGCGGCGGCGTTGGCATGGACGATCGTGGCAGTGCGATCGAAGATGATCAACGGATCGGCAACGGCCGCCGCCAGATATTCTCCCGACAGGTGTTGCAGCCCGCTCGCCTCGATTGCCGCGGCATCCTCGGCCGACTGGCGCGCAACGCCGGCCGGCAGCATCGCGGCGGCAATCAGCAGCGCGGCACATGCCAGCAGCACCACATAGCCGGCTGCGAAAACATAGACCGCCAGGACCGCGACGATGCCGGCCGCCACCAGCCAGCGGCTGTTCCACAACCGGCTGGCGACAGCCTGCGCCTTGCTTCGCTGTTCTGTGCCGATGTCAGCCATTGTCAGCCATTCGCGCGCCGTGCCTCCGCCCTCACTCGGCCCGGCCGGTTGGAAACTTCCCGCTGGACCGGCGCTAGAGCGCCGTGCGTCCAATTGGATGCACAAAGGACGCTCTACCACTTCTAATCTGCTGCCTCGTTCTTTCCGAAAATCGATTCCGATTTTCGGGCCGATGCAGTAAGGCTCCCAATAGCATGAGTCCGGAAGCTGGAAAGGTTCGCCTCGATGAAAAACCCCAAGGAAGATGCCGCCGCGCCCGTTGCAGGCCCGCTGAATATACGGATCGACGGCAAAGAGCTCGAGTTCGACATCGAGGATCCCAAGCTTCCCGACTGGGTCGAGGACAACAAGCTGACCGCCGGCGGCTACCCCTACGACAAGAAAATGAAAAGCGACGAGTATGACGAGACGCTCGAGCGGCTGCAGATCGAGCTGGTCAAGGCGCAGGCATGGCTGCAATCGACTGGCAAGCGGGTGATGTCGCTGTTCGAAGGACGCGATGCCGCCGGCAAGGGCGGCGCGATCTTCGCGCTGCGCCAGTACATGAACCCGCGAACCGCGCGCAATGTGGCGCTGACCAAGCCGACCCCGACTGAGACAGGACAGTGGTATTTCCAGCGCTATGTCGCGCACTTTCCGACGTCCGGCGAGTTCGTCACTTTCGACCGCTCCTGGTACAATCGCGCCGGCGTCGAGCCGGTCATGGGCTTCTGCACGCCGGAGCAGCATGAGAAATTCCTGGACGAGACGCCGTATTTTGAACGGATGATCTGCAACGAGGGCATCCATTTCTTCAAATTCTGGCTGAACATCGGTCGGGAGACACAGCTTGAGCGGTTTCACGATCGCCGCTGGAGTCCTTTGAAGAGCTGGAAATTCTCGCCGATCGACATTGCCGGCATCACCAAATGGGACGATTACACCAATGCGCGCGATCTCATGGTCGAACGCACGCATGAGGAATTCGCGCCCTGGATCATCGTGCGAGCCAACGACAAGCGGCGCGCGCGACTTGCCGTCATCCGGCGTATCCTGTTGTCGCTTCCCTATGAGGGCCGCGACCTCGAAACCATCGGCAAGGAAGACAAGAAGATCATCGGGGAAGGGCCTTCGTTCCTAGGAACACGGGCCTGAAACACTGCCGCGCGTCCTTGGGACGCGCGGCATGATTCCGGATGTTCTTGTCATTCTCCCGAGTGACTTCTCATGCCGCCAGCCGGGCAATCCGCTGCAGTCGCTTCAGCGTGGCATCGTCCTGCAAAGCCTGCTGAAACAGCGAAATCTCCTGGTCAATGCGATCGCAGAGCGCGCCTGTGTCGCCCTTGAGCAGGTCGCGCGTCTGCAGTAGCGCGGCGACCGGCTTTTTGGCGAGTTGCCTGGCTCTGCCAAGTGCGGCTTCCTCGACATCGCCCGCCACGATCTCCGTGACCAGGCCAAGCATCCTGGCATCCTCGGCACTGAGCGTGTCGCCCAGGCAGAAGAAGCGGAAAGCGCCGGCATAACCGAGTTTCTGCGGCGCCAGGATGCTGGTCGCCGCGTCCGGCACGAGGCCGAAATCGACGAACGGCACCCGGAACGTGCTTTCATCAGATGCGATCACCATGTCGCAGTGGAACAGGATGGTGCAGCCGACGCCGACAGCGCCGCCATCGACACAGGCAAGGACCGGTTTTGGAAACGTCGCCAACGTGCGGAACATGTCGGTGACGGCGGCGATCAATCGTTGATGCTTGGTGGCGTCGAGGAACTCGGAAAAGTCGCCGCCGAGGCAGAAGCAGCCGGCGAGGCCGCGCAGCACCACGACGCGTACATCATCATCGACGGCGGCTTCATGGAAGGTCTTGGCCAGGCTTTCATAGGCTCGCCTGTCCAGCACCGGCCGACCGTCATCCGACGACACCGTGACGATCAGCGTATGGTTGCGGAATTCCGTTTGCGTGTGGACGTTCATGGTTGTCTCCAATCTCACGAGGCCTGCCTCATTCCGAGCCTGTCGGGATATCCCCTCGCCAGCACCGGCGCGAAATGGCTACGACGCGAACGCACCACCTCAAGCGTATGCTCGTTGAAGGTGAGCAGCGTGGCGACGACCTGCTGGTTGCCATAGGTGCGCTGGTAGCCAAGCGGCTTCGCCAGGAAGTGCAATTGCAGCGCCCGCAGGACCCACATCGGCTCGAACTCGATGATCACCTGATTGACGTTCCGCTTCAGCCCCCACTCGACGAAGCCGGCAATGAGCTCGGTGCCGACCGTCGATACGCCGCGCTTGCCGTCACGAAAGCCCGGCGCCACCCCATAGCGGGTCAGTTCCCAAACGTTCGGCCCGGACGGTGGCGTCCCTTCAAAGAGGTCCGCCAGCACCTCTGTCAGAAGATGCGCCCGCGTTGTCGGCAACATCCGCTGATAACCGGCAAGCTCGCCGTTGCGGATGACGAGCTGGTGCACCGCCTCGTCGTGGTCGAACTGATCAATCTCAAGCCCGTCGGGGCGCTGCAGATCGGTCCACCCCATTTCCTCGACGAAAATCTTGTAGCGCAAACGATGAACGGCCTCCCAAAGGTCGGGACGTTCCATAAGTTCCTGTGTGGTAAGGGAAAAAAGCATCTGCCGTCTCCTAGGTTCAATAGGAAGATACGGCCGGGCTGTCCCGAGAAAATTACGCGATCACGTAGGCAAGAATTTCTAGGCCGGCACGGCCGAGCTAGCTAATATAGCCGCGCCTTATCGCTTCCGCGACCGCCTGCACCCGGTTGACGGCACCGAGTTTGCTTTTGGCGTTAAGAAGGTGTTTCTCCGACGTGTGTTCCGAAATGCCGAGAATCTGTGAAATCTCCCATTCGGACTTGCCGACGGCGGCCCATTGCATGCATTCGCGCTCACGCGGCGTCAGTTCGACGTGGTCGATAGTCTTGGCCGCCATCGTGTGGAGTTGCATGGCGCGGCCGATCGCATAGGTCGCTGCCAGCGACACCTGCCCGAACTCGGCTCCCGACAGTTCCACGGCCTCGCCGCCGAGCGACACCATAACGATCTGACCGTCAAGCGTGACCAGCGGGAAGGCCATGCCGTCGCGCAGTTTGAATTCGCTGGCGTCGCCCATCACCTCGCCACTGCTCTTGTCGATGCGCATGCCCTGAGACGCTTCCCGCCACTGGAACGGCGCCTGCAGCTGCTTCATGTGGCTGACGACGGGGTCATGGTCGACATAGTTGCGCGCCACATAGCGCTCCAGCCATTCTCCCGGCCAGTCACAGAGCAGCACATGGTCCTTTTGCTGGCCTCGCGGGGTGCCTGGCTGCGGAACCGTCCCGGCCATAAGCGCCGTCAGGCCGAACTCCGAGGTTATGCCAAGCAGTTTTTGGCAGACCGCCGCCGCTGTATCGGCGTGCTGCAGCTGATCTATGAATTCCAGTGTGCGATCGAAGTGGCCCATCGCAACATCTACCCCATGTTGCCTTCCGCGTTGAGATCAACGGTCCAGTGCTTGATCTGCACTTGCCATCGACCCCGGATTACAAACCTGCTCTCCTCTGTTTGCAGCGCCTTGCTACCCCTCCAGCCGGCGCCGCACACGTTTGCAAACTCGCTAAACCATATCCCTAAATCGGCGTGATGAAATCAAAAACCGTTGTGCCTGCACCATTTTCGTACGAAAAGCCAATCTGGACAGAACAGGGCGGAGCTCCGATCGTGGCAATTCGGTGGATATCCATCGCCCTGATGATGGTAATGACGGGGGCACAGTGGCTCGCGAGTGCGCGTGCCGCGGAGCCGCAAGTACCGGTGCTGTGGGATGCCAAGGAGCGGCTGCCAAAGCCGGACCTTTCCGCGCTGCCGCGTCTGAGATTCCTGACCACCACCGATTTCCCGCCCTTCAATTTCCTCGACGGGGCAGGCCGGTTGTCCGGCTTCCACGTCGATCTGGCGCGCGCCATCTGCGCCGAACTCGGCATCGCGGAAAAATGCCAAATCCAGGCGCTGCCCTGGGCCGAGCTCGAAGGGGCGCTCCAGAAGGGCGAAGGCGAAGCGATCATTGCCGGCATCGCTGCCACGCCGGAGTCGCGGTCGAAATATGCCTTCTCACGTTCCTACCTGCAGTTTCCGGCGCGCTTCATCATGCAGAAGACAAAGGCGCTCACGGAACCGATCTTCGACAGACTGCGTGACAAGCGCGTCGGCGTGGTCGCCGGGTCCGCGCATGAGCGGATGCTGCGCGATTATTTCGGCACCGTTCAGGTGATTCCCTACGACCGGTCGGAAGAACTCTACGGGAGCCTCAAGGCCGGCAAGGTCGACGCCGCCTTCGGCGACGGCATGCGCTTCGCCTTCTGGCTGGGCGGTTCGGATGCCGCAGCCTGCTGCCGCTTTGCCGGCGGCCCCTATCTGGCACCCGAATATCTAGGCTCGGGCATGGCCATCGCCACCAGAGCCAACGATCCGGCGCTGGCCGCCGCGTTCGACTACGCGCTGCAGGAGATTTCGGTGAAGGGTATCTTCGCCGAATTCTATTTGCGCTATTTCCCGGTCAGTTTTTTCTGATCCGGTCCCGGTCAGTTTTTTCTGATCCAGTCCCAGTCGGCTTCTTCTGAACCTTCAGGGGCTGGATCAGGTCAGCGTGCGAAGGCGAGCCTTGGCGGCACGGGCGATGGCGGCGACGGTGAGCGTGTCGAGATCGAGCTGGCGACGGATAAGCTGCAGCACCCTCACCTCCTCCAAGCGCATTTCCAGGTCGACGGCCGCAACCTCGAAAGCTGCTGCATAGGCGGTGTCAAGCAGGCGTTCGGGCAGTGCCTCGGCGACGCGCGCCAAAACGCCTTCCAGCCCGTCTTTTTCGTGGAGCATCTTCTGGCAGTCCTGGGCGACCCCGACCAGCCGGTCGTGGTCGAAATCCTCGAACACCGGCCACGAGCGGACGACGTCGCCAATGCGCGCCAGCTCGACATCGGTCATGTCGCGATCGGACGCGGAGGTGATGACCATCAGATAGATCAGGGCTTCATGCGGCGGCAACGACATTTAAAAACTCCTCGAACGGGCTCCGAAGTTAGGAACGAGGCACCGACGCCGCAAGGAAAAAGAGCTGCGATCGTTGACGCTCCGGTCAGGCACGCCTAGAGACCGGTTGAAAAGAACCTCTTCCGGCCCGCTTCTTGCGGCGATGCCGGCGAATGATTTGGAAAACAGTGACATGGCGGGATCAAACATCATCGATCTCAATCCCGAGGTGCTTGCGGCAGCGGCTGAAAGCAAGGCCTGGCCGTTCGAGGAAGCCAGGAAGATCGTCGAGCGCTACAAAGGCACTGACTTTCCCGAGACCGTCCTGTTTGAGACCGGCTACGGGCCGTCGGGGCTGCCGCACATCGGTACTTTCGGCGAGGTCGCACGCACCTCGATGGTGCGCCACGCATTCCGTGTGCTCACCGGGGACACGGTCAAAACCAAGATCTTGTGTTTTTCCGACGACATGGACGGTATGCGCAAGATTCCGGACAACGTCCCGGATCGCGCCGCACTCGAGCCGCATCTACACAAGCCGCTCTCGTCCGTCCCCAATCCTTTCGGCGGCAACTATGCGAGCTTCGCAGATCACAACAACGCAATGCTTTGCCGCTTCCTGGACACGTTCGGGTTCGACTACGAGTTCGCCAGCGCGACGGAATACTACAAGGCTGGCCGTTTCGACGAGGTCCTGCTGCGTGCTGCCGAACGTTTCGACAAAATTATGGACGTGATGCTGCCGACGCTCGGTGAAGAGCGCCAGGCGACCTACAGTCCGTTCTTGCCGATTTCCCCCAAGAGTGGCCGCGTGCTTTACGTCCCCATGAAGCATGTCGACGCCAAGGCCGGCACCATCACCTTCGACGATGACGGCACCGAGACAACGCTTCCCATAACGGGCGGCAAGGTGAAGCTGCAATGGAAGCCCGATTTCGGCATGCGTTGGGCGGCGCTCGGCGTCGATTTCGAAATGTTCGGCAAGGACCACCAGACGAATGCGGTGATCTACGACCGTATCTGCAACATCCTCGGTGGGCGGGCGCCGGAGCATTTCGTCTATGAACTGTTCCTGGACGAGAACGGCCAGAAGATTTCAAAGTCGAAGGGCAACGGACTGACCATAGACGAATGGCTGACCTACGCGCCGACCGAAAGCCTCGGGCTCTACATGTACCAGCGGCCGCGGCAGGCCAAGAAGCTCTATTTCGACGTCATTCCGAAGGCGGTGGACGAGTATTACGCCTTTCTGTCCGCCTATCGCCGGCAGGAGTGGAAGGAGCGGCTGGGAAATCCTGTCTGGCATATGCATGACGGTAGCCCGCCTGTTGTCGACCTGCCCGTGTCGTTCGCGCTGCTGCTCAATCTGGTCAGCGCCTCGAACGCCCAGAACAGGGACGTGCTGTGGGGGTTCATTTCGCGCCACACATCGGGCGTGACGCCGACGACCCATCCCGAGCTCGACCGACTGGCCGAATATGCGATCCGCTATTTCGACGATTTCGTGAAGCCGGCCAAGGTGTATCGGGCCGCCGACGCAGTCGAGCGCGAGGCGCTGATGAAACTCTCCGAAGCGCTCGCAGCATTGCCGTCAGACTCCGATGGCGAGGTGATCCAGAATGCCGCCCTCAACGTCGCGCGCAAGGTCGAACGCTATCAGGACCATTCGAAGCAGAGTCCGGAAGGCGGGCCGGGCGTCTCCGTCGCCTTCTTCCAGATGATCTACCAGGTGCTGATCGGACAGGAGCGCGGCCCGCGCTTCGGTTCGTTCGCCGCGCTCTATGGCGTCGCAGAAACCCGCGCGCTCATTCAGAAGGCGTTGGCTGGTCAGCTGGTGGCGTAGCCGGCGTCTCGGTTGGCGGCGTAGCCGTCGCCGACGGATCGAGAATCGGCTGCGTCGGTTGCGATGTGGCAGCGACAGGGGCTGGTGCCGGAGGCAGGCCGGAGAGACTGGGCGCCGGCCCGAAAATGCCCTTTCTCGCCGTACGCGCCTTGTCGCCGGCCTCGACGTAAGGGCCGGTCTTGGTGGCGCGTGCCCAGCCGTTTTCGATCAACCACTGACCGACATCCTGGTTGCCGACGCGACATTCGGCGGCGACCAAGTCGCGGCCGCCCTCGGGCGGCACCGTGCAGACCACCGCCCGGCCGCGCAGAAAAGCACGGAACGCCGTTCGCGCCCGGGCGCCGCACGTCCAGGACTTGGCGCCGTCGGTGCAAGTTTCGTCCTGCCTGACGATGTCGATACCGGAAACCGCGACCGAGTAGCCCTTGGCTTCGATCACCCCTGCGGCCGGCGCAACCGGCTGGAACAGCTTTGTCCCGTTCCAGTCGTCGGGCATTTTCGTTTTGGGCGGCTTGGGCGGTCCGGCCAGCGCCAACTCGCTCAACGGCGCGCGCGGCTCGACCCGTTCAAGCTCTTCGGACTGAAGCTGCGGCGGCGCGATGACCTCGGGATCGATAGCCCTGGAATGCGCCTCCGGCCTTGCCACCTTGGGTCGCAGAATCGCTGATGTAGCAGGCGCTTCGGTTTGCGCCTGCTTGCCGGCCTGCGCCCGAGCTGCGACACGGACGCTTTCGTCATGCAGCACGGCGCGGCCGCCGGCGACGATCGCGGTCCCTATCACCAAAATCGTCAACACCGCAGCGGCTGCATGAAGCGGACGCACCGGCAGCCCCTACTGGCTTGCCCAGACAATCCGCGCCACCCATTCGACATCGCGCATGGGGACGTCGCGGTCCGGGTGATCGGGATTGAGCGAGACCAGCATGATTGACTTCGCCGTCTGACGGTCCAGCACCTTGGCCATCACCTCGCCGCCATTGGTCTTGACGACGACCCGGTCGCCCTTGCGGGTGGCAGCGCCCGGCTCGACGATCAGCACGTCGCCGTTGCGGTAGAGCGGCAGCATGGAATCGCCCTGGACCTGCAGCGCATAGGAGGCTTCGGTTGCCTGTGCCGGAAGCTCGATGAGATCCCAGCCCTGCCCCGCCGGAAAGCCGGCATCGTCGAAGAAGCCGCCGGCGCCGGCCTGGGCGAAGCCGAGCAGCGGCACGGAAGACCTCTGCGCGGGCAGGGATCCGAGACCGGGCTTGCCCCGGCCTTCGACCAGTCCCGTAAATTCGTCGAGCGAGGCGCCCGTCGCCTCGATGATCTTGGCCAGCGATTCGGTCGACGGCCAGCGCGGCCGCCCGTCCGAGGACAGCCGCTTCGACTTGTTGAAGGCGGTCGAATCGAGGCCCGCGCGCTTCGCCAGGCCCGAGGCCGAAAGCGAATAGCGCTCGGCGAGAGCGTCGATGGCGGCCCATACGCGATCATGCGAGAGCACTTTTTGCTCTCCTTCAGAACAGGAAAAAATACCTTCTCTGTTCTAACCGTTGGCCGTGATTTTGTCCACCACCGAAGGCGGCGTCAGGCTGCCTTCTTCACCTCGCCTTTCGCGTAGGGATCGAAGCGCTGATAGAAGGTCTCGCCCTTCTCCGCCATGTCGAGCAGCAGCTTCGGCGCCTTGAACTCGGCTCCGTATTTCTTCTGCAGGCCCTTGGCGATCTTAACGAACTTCTTGGCGCCGATGCCGTCGATGTAGGACAGCACGCCGCCGGTGAAAGGCGCGAAGCCGAAGGCGAGGATCGAGCCGACATCTGCTTCGCGCGGATCGGTGACGATGCCCTCCTCCATTACCCGCGCCGCCTCCAGCGCGATGGTGACCAGCAGCCGCTGCTTCAGTTCCTCGTAGTCGACTTTTTCGGGTGCCAACTGCGGATAGAGATCCTTCAGCCCCGGCCACAGCTTCTTCTTGGCAGGCTTTTGCGGATAGTCGTAAAAACCCTTGCCGTTCTTGCGGCCGAAGCGGCCATGGGTATCGACCAGCGTGTTGATCAGCGCCATCTGCTTCGGGTCGACGGCCTTGTCGCCGAGATCGCGCATGGTCTGCTTCATGATCTTCTGGGCAAGGTCGATCGCCGTTTCGTCGGTGAGCGCCAAGGGGCCCACCGGCATGCCGGCGGCCTTCGCCGCATTCTCGATCATCGGCGCCGGAACGCCCTCGATCAGCATCTTGTAGGCTTCCGACATGTAGCGCAGCACGCAGCGGTTGACGTAGAAGCCGCGCGTGTCGTTGACGACGATCGGCGTCTTCTTGATGGCGCGGACGAAGTCGATCGCGGTGGCCAGCGCCTTGTCGCCCGTCTTCTTGCCCAAAATGATCTCGACCAGCATCATCTTGTCGACCGGCGAGAAGAAATGGATACCGATGAAATTCTTCGGTCGCGCCGAATTCTTCGCCAGCGAAGAGATCGGGATGGTGGACGTGTTCGACGCGAAGACTGCCGCCGGCTTCAGCACGGCCTCCGCCCTTTCAGTGGCATCCTTCTTGACGCCCGAATCCTCGAACACGGCTTCGACCACCAGGTCGCAGCCTGCGAGGTCGGCATAGTCGGCCGTCGGCGTGATCAGCGACAGCAGTCTGTCCTTGTCCTCGGGCTTGGCGCGGCCCTGATCCGAGATCAGGCTGTCCGAATGCGCCTTGCCTTTGGCGGCAGCTTCCATGTCGCGGTCGAGCAGCACCACCGGAATGCCGGCTTTGGCGGTGACATAGGCGATGCCGGCGCCCATGAAACCGGCGCCGAGCACGCCGATCTTCTTGAATTTCGTTTCCGGCACGCCGACCGGGCGGCGCGCACCCTTGTTCAATTCCTGCAGCGACACGAACAGCGAGCGAATCATCGCCGCCGCTTCCTTGGTCTGCATGATCTCGGTGAAATAACGCTGCTCGATGCGCAAGGCGGTGTCGAACGGCACCAGCAGGCCTTCGTAGACGCATTTCAGGATGGCGGCGGCAGCGGGATAGTTGCCATAGGTCTCGCGACGCAGGATTGCGATGGCTGGCGGCCACAGATTGGCGCCGGCCACCGAATAGATC
>NZ_SUEO01000074.1:0-3980 GCF_004962925.1 Mesorhizobium sp.
GCAATACCACGCCGGCGGCTGCCATTTCGGCCGCCCTGTTTGGCGGCGGCGCGGAAAAATGGACCGGGCGCGGCACCGGCGTCGACGATGCCGGCCTTATACGCAAGATCACCGCCATAGAGGCCGGCCTCAAGCGCCACACCGAGGCGCTTGCCGACCCGCTGAAGATCGCAGCCGCACTTGGCGGGCGCGAACTCGCCGCCATTTTCGGTGCGACGCTAGCCGCACGCCATTTAGGCGTACCGGTGCTGCTCGACGGCTTCGTCTGCACCGCCGCCGCCGCACCCCTGGCAAGATTGCACCCCGCCGGCCTCGCCCACGCGCTCGCCGCGCATGTCTCTGCCGAATCCGGCCATCGCCGCCTGCTCGAAGCCCTCGGACTGCCGCCGCTGCTCGATCTCGGCATGCGGCTCGGCGAAGGCTCCGGCGCCTGCCTCGCCGTCAACATCGTCCGCTCGGCGCTCGAATGCCATGCCCGCATGGCAAGCTTCGCCGAGGCTGGCGTCTCGGAGAAGTAAATGTTCGCAAACTCATGAGAGGCGACACACGCATCGGCTCGACACGGGGCGTGAGACGGCATTTTACCGCCTCACGTTCTCACCCTGTTCCCAGGGTCTTGCCACCTAAGTCTTTGAAATCCTTGGTGGGTGCGACAGGGATCGAACCTGTGACCCGCTGATTAAGAGTCAGCTGCTCTACCAACTGAGCTACGCACCCACTCGCCGGTAAAACCAGCGTCGGCGGGCATATAGCTGCCGCCATCGGCCATGTCCAGCCCTGCCGGATTCATTTCCCGACAAATCGCCTTGAACCGATGGCGATCAGATAAACAACCGACCTTCCGCCACCTTGACGGCATGGCCGCCGATGCGAGCGGCGGCCAGTTTGCCGCCTTCGACAGTCAGTTCGAGGCGGATGCGCGAAGGCCGGCCCATCTCCAGCCCTTGCTCGATCCAACGCTGGGAAACACCCTCTCTCGGGCCGTCGAAATGCATGATCGCGCCGGCGAAAGCCGCCGCCGCCGAGCCGGTCGCGGGATCTTCATAGGAGGGATTGCCCGGCACGATCATCCGGACATGGAAGGCGCTGTCGTGATTCACCGTCTCACGGCAGTAGACATACGGGCTGGCGAAGGCCCATTCGCTCTTGCGGGGTGCCAATTCCGACCACGCCTGGTTGTCCAGCCTTATCCGGGCGGCCGCCTCCAGATCGGCGACCGGAATGGTCACATAAGGAACGCCGGCCGACCAGAACGAGACGCGGTGATTCTCGAAGCCGACTTCGTGCGGCCCCAGGCCAAGTGCTGCCCCGATCGCCTCCGGGTCGGCGCCGAGTTCGAGTCGCTCCGGCAGTTTGGCCAGGTCGAACTCGGCAAAGGTGGCGCCATCATGCTTGCTGACGGCGCAGCGCACCGGGCCGATGTTCTCTTCCAGGACAAAGATGCCGGCGGTGTCGCCATCGCCGGCCATTTCGGCAAGTGCGATCGCAGAGCCGACGGTCGGATGGCCGGCGAACGGCATTTCGTAATCGGGCGTGAAGATGCGGATGCGGGCGCGATGCTTGGGATTGTCCGCCGGCAGCACGAAGACCGTTTCCGACAGGTTGAACTCGCGTGCGATGGCCTGCATCGCGACCGTGTTCAGCCCTTTGCTATCCAGCACGACGGCCAGCGGATTGCCGGCCAGCCGCTCGGTCGTGAAAACGTCGTAAAGTAAGTAATCCCGGGTCAGCATCGTAGAAAGCCTTCTGCCTCAGTCCCAACATGGGCGAAATTTAATTTGATATTTGAACGATTAGGCATGATCTGTGCACTGATTGGGACATCACTGATATTATAGGGGTCCGGCGTGGACCAGATTGTCAATCTGCCAAAAGTGGAATCCGCTTCCACCATCGAGACGGCGCTCGGGCTTGACCACCAGGGTCTGAAGAGGAAACAGCGTCGCGGCTGGCTTTATGGCCTGCTTGTGCTGATCGTCGCCGTCGCGAGCCTTGCCGGCTACCAATGGTACGCCGCGTCTCCCGCCAAGATCGACTATACCACGGCGCCGGCCGCTGTCGCCGACCTCACGGTCGAGGTATCGGCGACCGGCACGCTGCAGCCGCTCACCCAGGTCGACATTTCGAGCGAACTGTCCGGCGTCGTCCGCTCGGTCGCCGTCAACGAGAACCAGCAGGTGAAGAAGGGCGATGTGCTGGCGGCGCTCGACACGGCGAAGCTGGAGGTGCAGATCGAGCGCGCCGAGGCTTCCGCCAAGGCGGCGGCCGCCAATGTCGAGACCGCCACGGTAACCCTCACCGAAAATGAAAGAGCGCTTGTGCGCGCGGCGGCACTCACCAAGCGCGGCATGGCGACGGACCAGTCGCTTGAAGCGGCGACCGCCACACGCGATCGCTCCAAGGCAGCGCTCGATAGCGCCAAGGCCAATCTTGCCATCGCCAATGCCGATCTCAAGGCGCAGCAGACGGACTTCGCCAAAAGCACCATCTATGCGCCCATCGACGGCATTGTCCTGACGCGCTCGGTCGATCCCGGCCAGACGGTTGCCTCCTCGCTGCAGGCGCCGGTGCTGTTCATCATCGCCGCCGACCTCAGGAACATGGAATTGAAGGCAGCGGTCGACGAGGCGGACATCGGCGCGGTCAAGCCCGGCCAGCATGCCCGCTTCACCGTCGACGCCTTTCCGGAACGGCCGTTCGATGCCGAGATCCGCGACATCTCCTATGCTTCGGTCACCACCGACGGCGTCGTCACCTACGACGCGCGGTTCGAGGTCGACAACAACGAGCTTCTGTTGCGGCCCGGCATGACTGCCACCGTTTCGGTCGTTACCAAGCAGGCAAAAGGCGTACTCACCGTACCGTCGACGGCTTTCCGTTACCGGCCGGCGCAAACAGCCGCCCGCGCGTGGAGCCTGAGCGACCTGTTCACGGGCCGTATGGGCCGTCCGGGCGGCAACCGCCAGCGCCAGGCGACAGCGCAGCCTACCGATGGCTCGCGCACGCTCTACGTGCTCGAGAATGGCCGGCCTCGGCCCGTCAACGTCAAGATCGGCTCCACCGACGGCGAACTGACCGAGATCACCTCCGGCCTCGAAGAAGGTGCGCAAGTCATCACCGCCGCTCAGCAGCGGAGCTGAAGACCATGGCGGCGGGCGCGACCCTCATCACCTTCGACAAGGTCTGGAAAAGCTATGGCCAGGGTGAGGCCACGGTCCATGCGCTGGCTGGCGTCGATCTTGCCATCCGCAGCAGCGAATTTGTCGCCATCATGGGTCCGTCCGGCTCGGGCAAGTCGACAGCGATGAACATCATTGGCTGCCTCGACACGCCGACCGCCGGAACCTACAGCTTCATGGGCATCGACGCTGGCCGTCTCGACCGCAACCGCCGCGCCATGCTGCGCAATCTCTATGTCGGCTTCGTCTTCCAGGGCTACAATCTCCTGCCGCGCACTACGGCGGTGGAGAATGTCGAACTGCCGCTGATCTATCGCGGCGTCGCCGCCCGCGAGCGTCACGACCTCGCCATGAAAGCGCTGGCCGAGGTCGGCCTTGTCGGCCGCGAGCATCATACGCCGGCCGAACTCTCCGGTGGCCAGCAGCAGCGCGTGGCGATCGCACGCGCCATCGTCACCAGGCCGACCCTGCTTGTCGCCGACGAGCCGACCGGCAATCTCGATACCGCCCGCACCCACGAGATCATGGAACTCTTGACCAGACTGAACACTGAGCTTGGCCTCACCATCGCCTTGGTCACGCATGAGGCCGATGTCGCCGCCTATGCCGAGCGCACTGTTCGCTTCCTCGACGGCCACGTCGCCTCCGACACGATCAATCTCGAGGTGGCGTAGCCATGATCTGGGAAACCGTCCGCCTCTCGCTGCTGTCCGTGCGCCGCAACGTGCTGCGCTCGTTCCTGACGCTGCTCGGCATCGTCATCGGCGTCGCCGCCGTCATCGCCATGCTCACTATCGGCTC
>NZ_SUEO01000074.1:3990-25504 GCF_004962925.1 Mesorhizobium sp.
CCACCGAGAAGGTAAAAGCCGATATCTCCAAGCTCGGCAGCAATCTGCTCGTCGTCCGTTCCGGCCGCCCGGCCGGGCCCGGCGGGCCGGGAGGGCTCGACCAGGTGGTCCGTCCGCTTGCCGAAAAGGATCTTGCAGCGCTCGTCACCCATCTGAGCGGCGCCCGCGCCATTTCGCCGGCCTCGCAAAAGCAGGTCCGCGTCATCTTCGGCACCGAAAGCCTGACATCGGGTGTCACCGGCACCGATAGCGCCTATCTCGATGCGCGCGACTGGAAGCTGGTTTCCGGCCGCCCGTTCAGCGATTCGGAGACCCGCTCGGGCACCGGCGTCTGCCTGATCGGCGAAACGGTGCGCCAGCAGTTCTTCGGCGCCGGCGACCCCGAAGGCGAGATCATTCGCGTCAATCGCACATCCTGCAAGATCATCGGCCTGCTCGAGCCGAAGGGCTATACCGGCTTCGGCCAGGACCAGGACAATGTCGTGCTGATGCCGCTCGCCGCCTATCAGCGACGCATCGCCGGCAACCGCGACATCGAGTCGATCTACGTCGCCGCCGACGACAGGACGCCGACCACCGAGCTGCTGCCGCGCGTCGAGGACATCTTGCGCGACACACGCCGCATCACGCCCGACCGTGAGGACGATTTCTCCATTCGCGACATGACCCAGATCGCCGACGCCATGGCGAGCGCCACCACGACGATGACCGGCATGCTGGGCGCGGTCGCCGGCGTCAGCCTGCTCGTCGGCGGCATCGGCATCATGAACATCATGCTGGTGTCGGTCACCGAACGCACCCGCGAGATAGGCATAAGGCTGGCCATCGGCGCGCGTGAAAAGCACATTCTCATCCAGTTCCTGGTCGAGGCGACCGTGCTGTCGCTGCTCGGCGGCGTCATCGGCATCCTGATCGGCCTGGCGCTGGCCGGCCTCGCCTCGCTGACGCTGGCCATCCCATTCGCGCCAAGCCCGGCGGTCATCCTGCTCGCTGTCGGCTTCTCGGCGCTGATCGGCATGGTGTTCGGTTTCTTCCCGGCGCTGCGCGGCGCACGGCTCGATCCGATCGACGCGCTGAGGCATGAATAGCGCCGCGCAGCGTGCGCCGCCTTCAGACGTCCCCCGAAATTTTTGCGCTGCCCTCGCCCTGCCCTCTGTCGCCGCACAGTTCACGGTGATAGCAATCGCCTTGGGGACATGGGGGGAATAATAGGATGAGCAAGAAAGAGCGAGTGATTTTGGTGACGGTGATCGTCGAGGCCGCATTGGCGGGGCTCTGGTGGTACTTGGCCAGCTATGGCATGGCCAACCCCGATCATGTCACCGCCGATTTCCAACAGGTTGTCGGTCAGACGATGGGAACGGCGATGGGGGCACTGCTGGGGATCAGCGTCATGCTGTTTTTCGTCGCCGCCCGCAACGACCGCAAAACCATCGAAAACAAAATGCGTCGTTAGAGCGACGTGCGTCCACTTGGATGCACAAAGTACGCTCTAACACTTTGAATCTGCGCATCGTGCTTTCTGAAAATCGATTCCGATTTTCGGGCCGATGCGTTAGTCCTTGTCGGCAAAATGCCACTCGATCAGTGGCTTCATGTGCGGCATCAGTCCGTCCGGCAGGTCATCGGCATTGCGGATGATGACAGGCGCTTCGATTTCCGGCTCGGCCTCGGCCGCGACAAAGGCGCTGATGCGCTGCGCGATCTCGTCGGCGGATGCCGTCTCGCGATAGCGGCGAAAGATCACCGTGCCGCTTGCTGTCGACAGGGCGTAATAACGCTTGCCGCGTGTTACGCCGGCAAGATCGAGGCCGGTTTCTTCCCGCACCTCGCGGATCATGTTGAAGTCGACATCGACAAGGCCGTCGCGGAAATCGGTTGGTTCGAACGAGCCGGCGGCGAAGTAGACGCGGCCGGCATTGACCGTATGCGTCGCCATGCGGATCGCCACCAGCGCATTGTCGCCGGCGACCAGCATGGCATGGGCATAGGCGTGCTCGGCCCCAGCCACCTGCCGATTGCTGCGCCAAAGCATGAAGGTCGAGTAGCGCACCGCATGGCAGCGGCCGACAAGGCTGCTGTCGCGATAGCTGAGCGCCGAAAGCAGCACCACGGTGCCGTCGAACAACGCCGGATTGGCCGCCATCTCACGGCCCCAGTTCTCGGCGATCGCTCGCGCATTGTCGCGTTCGAACGGATGCGGGCCGGGGTCGAGCCTGACATCGACGGCGTCGACCGGCAGGATGACGTTGCGCGGCAGGTCAAAGGTCATCGTACTCTGAGGTGTGTTGAGATTCAGGTCAGGCCGGCATCACCCTGAATATCAACACACCTCAGGCCATGTCCAGGGTGATCGCCACCGGGCAATGGTCGGACGCCTTCGGCCGGTCCCAGCCGGCACGCGGAAAGCGGTCCACCTCCTGGCCCGCCGGAAAAATCGTGCGCCAGGGCTGGCCGTTGCGGATGATGTCGGGAACGGCCGTCGCATTCTTGCCGGCCAGGCCCTTCGACAACAGGATGTAGTCGAGCTGGCACAGATGCCGCTCTTCCGGCCCGCGCGTGTGATAGAAGGTCCAACGATCCATCTCCGGCCGCCGCTCGACCGCATTCTCGCAAAAGCCGCCGGCGGTGAGCACGTTGAGGCAGGACTGGCTCTCGTTGACCACCTCGAAGCGGTAGCCGTCAAAGGCGTCGCCGGAGACCTTCACGCGCTGCCGATAATCGTTCATGTCGCCGCAGATCGCCCAATGCTTGTCGGCAGCACGATCCCCACCGAAGCGCTCCTCGATGATCCGGCGCACCGCTTGCGCCTCGGCGATGCGCAGCGGCATCGTCGCCTCGCGCCCGTCGAGACCGTTGCGGGGCGAGCCCATCGACTTGAAATGCACCAGATAAAGCGTCAGCGGCGCGCCACCGACGGTCAGGTCGATTTCCAGGCAGTCGCGCCGGAAGATGCGCTGATTGGCCTGATGCCCAAGTGCCGCCAGTTCAGACGTGTGCAAGCCGAACTGCTCGAACGTGACATAGGCATGGCTTGTCATGCGCACGAATTCGATCGGCTGGCCCTGCGCGGTCTCGTTGCGCATCATCACGGCGACGTCGATGCCGCGCGAATCGTTGCCGGCGGTGGTGTATTTCTGCCGGTAGCCATGCCCGACCATCTTGAAAAGATAGCCGTATTCGAAAGCCTTCAGCGCCTCGATGTTGTCGACCTCCTGCATGCAGATGATGTCGGCGCGGGTGGCCGCGATCGCGAGCGCCGTCAGCTGACGCGTATCGTCGGATTGCGCGATCGCCCGCGCCTGCTCCAGCATCTTGTATTCTGCCTCGCTCTGGATGTCGAAGAGCGCCAGCGTGCGATCTTCGTTGAGCTGATTGCGGTATCCGGAAAAATCGAACCTGTTCATCAGGTTTTCGACATTGAATGTGGCGAGGCGCAGCGACATGGGGTGACCTTTGCCCGCAAGCGCGCCCGAAAACAAGAGCCTGACCTGCCCGCTATGGTTGACGGAACCTTTCCGTTCATCCTCCGTTCAGGCGAGAGGTTGCATGAATGATGTTCTTCCCTGGGTATTCTGGGCGTGGGGCCTGAAATCTCTTGGAGAGTGCAATGAACTCGCTCTTTTCTTCCACGGTCAAATCCGGGCTGATAGCCCTGGGTCTCATCTCCGGCATCACCGTGCCGTCCGCGGCCGGCCCGATCATGCAGCCGGATATTTCGGTGCCCGCCAGCACCGTTGCACCGACAATCACGCCTGTCCGCGATAGCTGGGCGGGCGGCAATGACCGGCGCTTCAACAACTGGCAATGGCGTCGCCATGACGGCCGCCGTTTCTCAAGGTCGGGCAATTGGGACCGCGGTAACTGGCACCGTAGACACTGGAATGGCGGGGATGACTGGCGTTGGCGTCATCATCGCCGCCATTACCGCGGCCGCTACTACGATGATGGTGCAGGCGCCGCGATTCTGGGCTTGGGCCTGGGGCTCGGCCTTGGCAGCATGTACAACAACTACAACTACTACGATGCGCCGCCACCGCGCCGCTATTATCGTGCAGAACGGCTTTCCAGCGCTCACGTCCGGTGGTGCTATAATCGTTACCGGTCGTATCGCGCCTGGGACAACACATTCCAGCCCTATGGCGGTCCGCGCCAGCAGTGCTGGTCGCCTTACAGCTGATCGACTGAAGCATTCCAGACGGCGCCGCGCTCCCTCGCGGCGCCGTTTTTCATCTGCCTCATCTTCTCCTGAGCTAGTTTTTGTCCGGCCGGAACACCGCGACATCGTTTTCGCCGCCGACGATAACGCTATGTTTATCAGGCGGGCCTAATTATCTTGCCGACACTATCTGATATGCGACGATCGCCGGGGATGGGCGCGCGATGGCTGAAGACGAACACAGGGATCAACGCAGGCAGCGCGTCTTCAAGGGCGCGACGATCCTGACCGGCATGACCAATTCCGAGGTCACATGCACGGTGCGCAACATGCATGCCGGCGGCGCCGAACTGAAGGTCTCGATCGACGCTCGCGTGGCTGACGAATTCCTGCTCTATGTGCCGACCGACGGCATCGCCTACAAGGCAGTGGTCCGCTGGCGTCGTGAGGACCGCATCGGCGTCATGTTCACCGGCACTGCGCCAAAGCCTCACTGGCATTACGGCTGATCCCTGCCCTCTAAGCAACTGACGAAATTAGAGAAGAGAACCTCCTAGACTACCCCGACGAGCAGTGCGGCCCCGGCAAGGAAGGCAGAAGCGGAGATCCACAGGACCCAAAGCCCTCGCACCCTGCATTCGAGAACGGCCGCAGCGGGATTGGCGGGATCGTAGTGAACCTCGACCTTGTCGCCCCGGAGGTAGCGCTCAGATTGACCGCTGACGAGGCTTGGCAGCGAGGCCGTCAGGTTCGAGCCGAAAGCGACGCGATCGGCGGCATAGTGCTGGCCGACCACGCTATAGCTGTAGACGACGCGGGATTTGAAGACCGTTCGCCAAGGCCGATACCCACCGCCCTCGAACCTGTCGCGGATCTGGAAATTCTGCAGGCCCGAAGCGTCGATGCGTCCGGTGGTGACAGGCCATCTGGCCGCCCGTTCCGCGAGCGACTTCTGGGCAAAGCCAATGCGCAGGATAAACAGCCCCATGACAAGCAGCAGGACCCCCGCGCCAAGATTCTGCGGCTTGGGCAAATGCGGTCCGATCGCCTCAAGAAGGCCGCCGACGGAGAAGACCAATACAACGGCGCCAATCACCAACCCCGCCGAAAGTTGGACCATGAACTTGAGGGCGCCGTCGGGCATGGTGCGCTCGATCACGGCCTTGGCCGGATCGAACGGGTCGTAGAAAACGGTTACGTCAGCTCCCTTGGGAAACCGCGCAAGGGTTTCGGCAACGGCAAAATTTCCGAGATTCTCCTGCACGCTGTAGCGCGAACTGCGGAATGTTTTCCCGCCGACCTTGTACTCGAAGGTGATCGCCGGAAAGTTTCGAGTCTCGGTTGAACCTCTGCGTTCCGAGCCGGCTCCCGAACTGGTCACCTCGCGAGCCTCCACTCGTGACGAGACGATCTTTCCAGCTGCCGGAAGCCAGCGGCTGACCGCCCGCACCTCTTTCCACTTCAAAAACGTGACAAGGGCGAACATGCCGGCGACCACGCATGCAAACCCGATCAGTATAAGTTTGAGTTCCAAACTTGCCCCCTCGGCAAGGCGTGCCGTGCCAGCACACGCATACCACAGTGAGAACAACGCGCCTGTCATATTCGTGGAAGAGCCGGCGGATCGCTCCGCCGGCTCTTCCTACGCAAAGATGAAATTGATAATTAATTCTTCGCCTTGTCGACCAGCTTGTTCTTCGAAATCCACGGCATCATGGCGCGGAGCTTTGCGCCGACTTCCTCGATCTGGTGGCTGTCGTTGTTACGGCGGATGCCCTTGAAGCGCGACATGCCGGCGCGGTATTCCTGCATCCATTCCGAGGTGAACTTGCCGGTCTGGATATCCTTCAGCACGCGCTTCATCTCGGCCTTGGTGTCGGCGGTGATGATGCGCGGGCCCGAAACATATTCGCCCCATTCGGCGGTGTTCGAGATCGAGTAGTTCATGTTGGCGATGCCGCCTTCATAGATCAGGTCGACGATCAGCTTGACCTCGTGCAGGCACTCGAAATAAGCCATCTCAGGCGCATAGCCGGCTTCCACCAGCGTCTCGAAACCGGCGCGGATCAGTTCGACCAGACCGCCGCACAGCACGACCTGTTCGCCGAACAGGTCGGTCTCGCACTCCTCGCGGAAATTGGTCTCGATGATGCCCGAACGGCCACCGCCGACGCCGCAGGCATAGGACAAAGCCAGGTCGAGCGCGTTGCCCGAAGCGTCCTGGTTGACGGCGACCAGGCACGGCACGCCGCCGCCCTTCTGGTATTCGCCCCGCACGGTGTGGCCGGGTCCCTTCGGCGCGATCATGACGACGTCGACCGAGGCTTTCGGCTCGATCAGGCCGAAGTGCACGTTGAGGCCGTGGGCGAAAGCGATCGCCGCGCCGTCGCGGATGTTCGGCGCGATCTCGTTTTTGTAGATGTCGGCCTGCAATTCGTCCGGCGTCGCCATCATCATCAGGTCGGCCCACTTGGCGGCGTCCGCCACGCTCATCACCTTGAGCCCGTCGGCTTCGACCTTCTTGGCAGTCGCCGAGCCGGCCTTGAGGCCGATGGCGATGTCCTTGGCGCCGGAATCCTTAAGGTTGAGCGCATGCGCCCGGCCCTGGCTGCCATAGCCGATGATGGCGACCTTCTTGCCCTTGATCAGGTTGAGATCGGCATCGCGATCGTAATAGACACGCATTTTTCTTCCTTCCCGTTGTGAATTTCAGAGCATGATGCCGAAAAGTGTGAAGCGGTTTTCGGACGACATCTTGCTCTACCTCTTTGATTTAGAGCCGGATTCCGATTTCAGGTCGACTTGACCTGAAATCACCCGGCTCTAGAGGCCTTGCGGCCCGGTTTTTGCTCCGTAAAGAGCGAGAAACTGCTGCGTCGCTCGGACGGCATCACCGCCGATCGCCGCATCAGTCAGTTGCAGCCGGTCGCCGAGCAGAAGGCGAATCTGCACGTCACGAGCGACCAGCCCGAAAAAGGTGCGGAATGCCGCTTCGGCATCCGAGAACTCGAGAAGCCCGGCCTGCTGGCCAGCCTCCAGCACCGGCTTCAGGCGCCTAGCCAGCGCGAAGCGGCCGTTCTCCAGCACGATGGCGCCGAGATCGTCCTTGCCGGATCCGGCGTGACTGACCGCGACGCGGTTGAGCGCGATCGAGGTGTCGCTCGAAATCACCTTGAGCCAGTCCGAAGCGAAGCGTTCGAGGCTCGCCGTCAGCGAGGCAAGGTCGAGCCCCTTGCGGTCGACCGGCACCACTCGCACCTTGGAGGCTTGCCATTGCACCGTTGCCGTCAAAAGCCCGTCGCGATCGCCAAACCATTTGTAGAGCGTTTCCTTGGAACAGCTCGCCCGCCGCGCCACGGCAGTCATGGTCAACTGATCGCCCTCCTCGACCAGCAGGCGAAGGGCAGCGTCGAGCACAGCTTTCTGCCGCTCCGTCAGCACCTCGCTGGTCTCGATGTCGGCGCTTGCCTGCAACAAACTCTTTTCCTGCTCGAAGACGGCAGGATTCACCCGAATCCAGTACCGTACGTTACGGTTCGGCATCTCTATGGCGTATTGTCCGAACCGGTGCAAGCCCCTATCTCCATTTTGACGCCTCCAAAGAAAAACGGCCCCTTACGGGGAACGGCGTATCACGGAGGGAAGATGCTCATCGGCCTGCTCGCCTTGACCGTTACCGCCGCTTTCGCCGGCGCCGCCATCTATGTCAGCGTCGCCGAGCAGCCGGCGCGGCTTCGCCTCGATGACCGAGCACTGCTGCAGGAATGGCAGCCCGCTTACAAGCGCGGCGCCGCCATGCAGGCGTCGATCGCCGTTGTAGCCTGTGTTCTTGGTCTCGTTGCCTGGTGGCAGACCGGCAATCTCGCCTATCTGGTCGGGGCGGTGCTGATCATCCTTCCCTGGCCATGGACGCTGATCGCAATGATGCCGACAAACCGATTGCTGGAGGCAATGGACGCGGCCGCCGTCAATCCGAAGGCCCGGGCATTGATCGTCAAATGGGGCAATCTGCATCTGGTCCGCGTCGCGCTTGGCGTTCTGGCGGCATTGGCATTTCTGTGGGGCAATGCCTGACGGCTGCAACCGACCTTAAGCGCCAAAGGCTACATCACTCCAGGGCGGCTGGATGGCGCAGCCGTCCAAGCAAAGCCGACAAGGTTTCCAGGTCATCGTTGGAAAGCCTGGCGCCGACCAACTCTGTGATCGATCGCCCGTAGACGGCCCACATGCGGCGGCGCGTCTCACGGCCTTTCTCGGTAATGCGGATAGTCTGTCCTCGCCCGTCATCGGCAACCCTGAGCTTCTCGACCAGCCCGTCCGCTTCGAGCCGCGCCAGCAGCCGGGAGAGGTTGTATTGCGCAAACAGTGTGCGTTCGATCAGCTGGAATGGCCGCAAGCCGACCTCACCCGCTTCGGCAAGCTCATGCAGCACGTCGTGCCAGGCAAGCGGCGGTAAGCTGCTGTCCTTCAGCGCGTCTTCGGCTCTTTCCACCAATTGGCGCGAAACGCGCATCAGGCGTGCCCAGGTCTTGATGGCCGCGGGCGAAGGATTGGTTTTCTCCGTCATGATCGCAGCATAGGCGATAGATGCAATTGCATCAAGCTTGCCAGTGGATGCAAATGCATCTATATAGATGCAACTGCATTGATACCGGAGACACTGCCATGACCCACAAGCTCGTTCTCGTAAGCCACCACCTTTGTCCCTACGTACAGCGCGCGGCGATCTCGCTTGCCGAAAAGGACGTGCCGTTCGAACGCCTCACCATAGATCTCGCCAACAAGCCGGCTTGGTTCAAGGCGATATCGCCGCTCGGCAAGGTGCCGCTGCTTCGCGTGCAGCGGAATGGCGAGGAAACGGTGATTTTCGAGTCGGCGGTCATCCTCGAATTTCTCGAGGAAACGCAACGGTCCCCGCTTCATCCTGCCGACCCGCTGGCCCGCGCCCGCCATCGCGCCTGGATCGAGTTCGGCTCGGCCACCCTCAACGCGATCGGCCGGCTCTATTCCGCACCGAGCGAGGCCGCCTTCCTTGCCGAAAGCGAAAGTCTGTCGGCGATGTTTGATCGTCTCGAAGCGGAACTGGCGACTGGCCGAACGGGGCCATGGTTCGCCGGCGAGCGCTTTTCATTGGTCGATGCTGTCTATGGACCAATCTTTCGCTATTTCGACGCCTTCGAGCGGATCGGCGATTTCGGCATCCTGAACGGAAAGCCGCTTGTCGAGGCCTGGCGCAAGGAATTGCATGAACGCAAGTCGGTGAAGGACGCCGTTACCCCGGATTATCCACAGCGCCTTCATGCATTCCTGCAAGCGAAGGGTTCGCATCTTTCGAAACTCATCCGCCACAACGAGGCAGCCACTGCGCTTCCTTGATCTCGATCCGCCTGAACGGATCGACCACGGTTCCAGCCACGATCGAGGCAAGGATGTTTGGCGCCGGCGGGATTCTTGCCACTGACGCCACCAGCCTGTCGCGGACGAACGGCATCGCGGTCGAATCCGACTGGTAGAACGGCGTCAGGATCAGCGCCAGCGCCTGGCAGACCGGACGTGCCACCGCCGCGCCTGGGTTAGGCCTCGGTAGCGTCGAAAGCGTTCCGCGCGTCGCGCACAGCGCCATGATTGAGCTCGGCCCACTGGAGCAGCTGGTGCAGGGGCCCGAACATCGAGCGTCCGAGATCGGTCAGACTGTATTCGACGCTCGGCGGCTTGGTCGGGAACACCTCGCGATGGACGTAACCGTCGCGCTGCAAATCGTGCAGCGTCTGGGTGAGCATGCGCTGTGAAATGTCGGGTACCAGTCGCCGCAATTCGCCGAACCGGTACGGCTTTTCTGCCAGCGCCATCATCAGCAGCGAACTCCATTTGTTGCTGATGCCCTGGATCACATCGCGAACCGGACAGTCCGCAATGTGCCCCCCGCCGCTGCCCGCTTTATAGATCTCGAGTTTCGATCTCAGACTGACGATCTTGCTGTCCATCGCTGGTTCCCTGCGCCTGCCTACCTCCCGCAAAACTGCCTTCTTTACGAGGGTCGGTCAATTCCTATTTTAGTGCTGGTCTCTTTTTGAGACTTATATAAGCACCCGCCGCTCCGGCGCAACGACAGGACTTCCCATGACCAAAACCCTTCTCGTCACCGGCGCCTCCGGCCAGCTCGGCCGCGGCGTCATCCATCATCTGCTGGATACGCTCAAGGTCCCGCCCGCATACGTCATCGCCACCACACGCAACCCCGAAAATCTCGCCGACCTGGCGGCGCGTGGCATCGCCGTCAGGGCCGCCGACTTCGACGACACGGCATCGCTGGCCACCGCATTCAGGGGCGCCGACAGCGTTCTGATCATCTCGACCGGCGAAATCGACCTGCTTCACGGCAAGCGGCTGAAGCAGCATGAGAATGCGGTCGCTGCGGCCAAGCAGGCCGGCGTTTCGCATCTGCTCTACACCTCGATGCCCAATCCTGAGCCAGGATCGCCGGTGCTGTTTGCGGGCGATCACTACGGCACCGAACAGGCAATCAAGGCGAGCGGCATCCCCTACACGATCTTCCGTAACGGCTGGTATCAGGAGAACCTGTTCATGTCGCTGCCACACGCCATTGCCTCGGGGCAGTGGTACACATCAGCGGCCGACGGCCGCATCGCCCATGGCGCCCGCGACGACATGGCCGCAGCGATCGCCGCCGGCCTTGCCTCAGGCGCCACCGAAAGCACGACGTACACGCTGACCGGCCCGCAGGCCCGTACGATCGCGGAGATCGCGTCCCTGGTGACCGACATCACCGGCAAGCCGATCGAGGTCATCCAGCTTTCGGACGAGGCCCTGACCGAAGGGCTGAAGGCGGCAGGCGTTCCCGAAGGCTTCGCCCCCATCATCGTTTCCTTCGACACCAACACAAGATCCGGCCGCATCAACATGGTGACGGACACGATCGAGGCGCTTTCAGGCAAAAAACCGCAATCGCTGAAGCAATTTCTTGAAGCGAACAAGGCAGCGCTAGCCGGCTGAAGTCGGCCGTGGTCAGGGGCATGTCGAAATTCAGGTCAGGCCGAGTCGAGAATGGTGGATTCCGAGAACCGGAACGAAGCGGACATTTGGTCCGTGAGTACCGGAAGCGCAAGAACCCACCGTTCGCAGGCATTAGAGCGACGTGCGTCCATCCGGACGCACAAAGTACGCTCTAACACTTCTCAGTTTCACATCGTGCTTTCCGAAAATCGATTCCGATTTTCGGGCCGATGCAGCCTCACCTGAATATCGGCATGCCCTAGATAGCCACCTGCGTCCCGATCTCAACCACACGTCCGGTCGGGATCTGGAAATACTCGGTCGCATCCGCTGCCGTGCGCGCCAGCCCGATGAACAGCTTGTCCTGCCATACCGGCATGCCGGAATTGGGTGATGCCTTAAGCGAGCGCCGCGACAGGAAGAAAGACGTCGTCATGATGTCGAACTTCCAGCCCTGCTTGCGGCAGATCGCCAGCGCACGCGGAATGTTGGGCTGCTCCATGTAGCCGAAGGTCAGCGTCACCCGCATGAACAGCTCGTTGATTGTTTCCATCTTGACCCGATCGCTATCGGGCACGAGGGGCTGCTGCGCAGTGACCACCGACAGGATGACGTTCTGTTCGTGCAGCACCTTGTAGTGCTTCAGGCTGTGCATCAGCGCGGTCGGCGCGCTGACCGGATCACTGGTGAGGAACACGGCCGTACCGGACACCAGCTGCGGTTTCTTCTTCAACAGATTGCCGGCAAGGAAATCGAGCGGAATCTCGTTCCTGCGCGTCTTGTCGAAGAGATAGTGACTCCCGCGTATCCAGGTCCACATGATCAGCCCCATGATACAGGCGACAGTGATTGAAACCCATCCGCCTTCCACGAATTTCACAATGTTTGCCAGGAAGAAACCGGTGTCTATCGTGCCAAAGAGCAGCGCGAGCGCCGCGGCGAGCGCGACCTTCCATTTCCATTGCCACCGCATCACCACGAATAGCAAAATGGTCGTCATCAGCATTTCGCCTGTCACCGAAATTCCATAGGCGGAAGCGAGCGAACTCGAACTGCCAAAGCCGACGACGAGCAGCATTACGCCCAGCGCGATAATGAGATTCACGCGCGGCATGTAAATTTGGCCGAGTTGCATCTCGGAAGTATGCTGAACTTCGATTCTGGGCAGAAGATTGAGCTGCACCGCCTGCCGGGTCAGCGAAAACGCGCCGGAGATAACCGCCTGACTGGCGATAACGGTCGCTGCTGTTGCGAGCGCGACCATCGGTACCAGTGCCCAATCCGGCAGCATCTGAAAGAAAGGGTTATCGGGCACGCCACCGTGAGCCAGAACGAATGCGCCTTGCCCAAAATAGCTGAGTAGCAGACAGGGGAAGACAATCCAAAACCAGGCTAGCACGATCGGTCGGCGGCCGAAGTGGCCGAGATCGACGTACAGTGCTTCAGCACCTGTGACCGCCAGAAAAACCGCGCCGACTGTAAGAAATGCGCCCGTCTTGGCTTCGGCAAGGTAGACGACTGCGTAATAGGGATTGATCGCCAAAAGTACCGAGGGGTCGTCAAGAATGTGCAGCAATCCGGCAATGCCGATCGCCAGAAACCAGAGCGCCGTCACAGGGCCGAAAACGGAGGCCACTCTACCGGTCCCGAAGCGCTGCACGGCAAACAAGACCGCAAGAATCACCAATGTAATGGGGACCACGTACGGATCGAACGCCGGGGTCACGACCCTCAGCCCTTCCACCGCTGAAAGCACCGAGATGGCTGGCGTTATGATCGCGTCGCCGAAAAACAATGCGGCTCCGCAGAGACCAATGGCAAGAATGACGCCGGAACCAGCCGGATAGGCTTTCCGGGCCAGCGCCATGAGCGACAGGGTGCCGCCCTCGCCTTTATTATCCGCCCGAAGCACGAAAGCGACATATTTTATTGTCACGATAATCGTGAGTGCCCAGACGATCAGCGACAGAATGCCCAGAACGGCACTGCGCGGATCGGTGCCGGACGAAGCATGCAGTGCCTCGCGAAGCGCATAGATCGGACTGGTGCCGATGTCGCCATAGACCACGCCGAGCGCGCCCAGCATCAGAACCTTGGTGCTGTGCTGTCCAACTTCAGAATGGCTTGATTGTTCGACGGGTTCTGCCTCACTACCACTATTGGTAAGGGCCATGGACAACACTCCGATAAGCGCGCGGTGCTCTACGCTTGCTGCGATGCAATATCAAGTGCCCCAACGTGATGGCTGCCATGTCCGCAAAGCGAGGCTTCCATCTCTACCACCCACAGGCCTTCAGAAATCTTTTGACCGTGCCGGCCATGCCATACTCCAACGCATCGGCTGTCAACCCATGTCCGATAGACACTTCGGCCAACGCCGGGATGCGCTTTGCCAGTGCCGGCAGGTTGCTCACCACCAGATCATGCCCGGCATTGACCTGAAGCCCGGCGGCAAGTGCGGCATCGGCGGTTTTTCCCAATCTTTCCAGCTCCTTCGCAGCTTTCCCCGAATCGGAATGATAGCTGCCATACGGACCCGTATAGAGCTCGATCCGGTCGGCGCCGGTGTCGCGCGCGGCCCTCACGCCTGCTGGATCCGAATCAGAAAACAACGACACGCGAATGCCGGTTTTCTTCAGGCGTTTGACGATCGGTGTCAGGAACGCCGCGTCGGCAACGAAGTTCCAGCCGTGGTCGGAGGTGGCCTGCGCAGGGTCGTCCGGCACCAGCGTCACCTGCTCCGGCTGGTGCTTTTCCACAAGCGCCAGGAAATCCTCGCTTGGATAGCCCTCGATGTTGAACTCTGCCCTGGGGAATTCGTCGTCGATCAGCGCCCTGATCCCCGGCAGGTCGGAATGCCTGGTGTGCCGTTCGTCGGGCCGCGGATGCACAGTCAGCCCATGGGCGCCCGCGGCAAGTGCGATGCGTCCGAGCCCGATCACGCTTGGCCACGGCAGATCGCGCCGGTTGCGCAGCATGGCAATGGCATTGAGATTGACGGAAAGTTTTGCAGGCATTTTGCGGGTCCGGCTGATCTTGTCGCGCATCTATACCGCCTTTGACGGGAACAGACAGGGGGTTTCCGGTGTTCCAGAAGGATGGATAATGGCCAGCAAGAGGAAGAGCCGTGAATTATCTTGAAGCCGTGCCGGCGGTTCGCCGTATCGACACCGACCGCGACGACCTTTTCGCCATCGACGTCGTCGGCCATGTCGCGGGAGCCGACGCGGAAAATCTGTTCGGTTTGCTGGAGGCGGCTTACGCGCTGCACCCGAAAATCGACGTGCTGGTGCGCCTGATCGATCATGATGGCGTCGATTGGGTCGATGTGTCGGACGAAACGCTTGAACAGGGCACGGCTCATGCCGTGGAGCATGTCGGCCGCTGCGCTGCGGTCGGCGAGCCGAACTGGGTACCCGAAGCGCAGAGCTTGCTGTCTGCTTCCTCGCCGGTCGAGCTCAGGCATTTCGAGGCAGAGGACGAAGCATCCGCCTGGGCATGGCTCGGCGCCAAACCGCTTGCCCCACGGTGATGCAGCTCCAGTCCCCAGGCGACTCCACCCGCCTATCTGACAATCGTCAGTCGCTCGGCCGCGCGCGTGATCGCGGTGTAGAGCCAGCGCTGGCGGGTTTCCTTGAATGCCCAGCTTTCGTCGAAAAGCACGATCTCGTTCCACTGCGATCCCTGCGCCTTGTGCACGGTCAGCGCGTAGCCATAGTCGAAATCGTCGAAGCGCTTTTTCTGCTGCCAGGGAATATCGGCGTCCGGATCCTCGAACGCCGCCTTGAGCAGCTTGATCTTGGCGACGCCGCGGTCCGGGTCGTCCTCCTCCGGTGAGACCAGCAAATTGATGCCGGGCTTCACCGTCTCGCGCGACGAAGTCATCACCTTCCACAGCGAACCGTTGAGCAGTCCCTTGGCCGGGTCGTTGCGCAGACAGACGAGCTTGTCGCCTGCTTGGGGATAATCGGCATTGAATCCCTTCAGTTCGCGCAGCCGCTGATTATAGCGACGTCGCGTCCTGTTGGTGCCGACGAGCACCTGGTCCGCCTTCAGCACCAGGTCCTGGGTGACGTCTTCCTTGCCTATCACCTGCGCCATGCCATAGTCGCCGCGCATGAATTCGCGGCCCTCGCGCACGTCTAGCGCCAGCCGGACGATCGGATTGTCGCGCGCCTGCCGGTGGATTTCGGTGAGCAGAATATCCGGCTCGTGGTCGGTGAAGAAGCCGCCGCCCGAGATTGGCGGCAACTGGCCGGGATCGCCGAGAACAAGGATCGGCGTGCCGAAACTCAAGAGGTCACGGCCAAGCTGTTCATCGACCATCGAGCATTCGTCGATGACGACGAGCTTGGCCCGCGAGATCGGGCTTTGCCGGTTGAGCGAAAAGGTTGGCGACATCGAGGTCTTGCCGGTCACCTCGTCCGCTACCGATTCCTCGCCCTTCGGCCGGTAGATCAGCGAATGGATGGTGCGGGCATTGAGCGCGCCCTTGGAACGCAGCACTTGCGCCGCCTTGCCGGTGAAGGCTGCGAACTGCACCTGGCCGTCGACATGCTCGGCGAAATAGCGCGCCAGCGTCGTCTTGCCGGTGCCGGCATAGCCGAACAGCCGGAAGAGCTGCGGCTTTCCGGTCTTGAGCCAGTTGGCGACCGCTTTGAGCGCTTCGTCCTGTTGAGGAGAGAATTCCATCAGCGCGAGAGACCGGATTCGCGAGGGAAAGACAAGGCCGACGGCCACCGCCACCGATCATCGGCGGCGAACCGCACCGCCTCCAATGACTCAAGCTATCAGGCAGAGATTGGAACGTAAAGAGAACAAAGATCGGTCAGCCACAACCTATCCGGTCGGGCCGCCACGGCCTTCGGTCGGGCTGGGATCGTTCTCGAGCAGGATCGGCTTGCCATGCGGCGTTGCATGCGCGGCGCGCTCCCAGGCGGCAGCGAGCGCATCGACGTCGCCCCTACCGGCAACGCCTTTGGCCGACAGCACCTTTTCCAGCGCCGTCAGCCAGTGCTCGTAATAGTCGTGGCCATCGCTCGCGGCACCCGGCTTCTTGACCTCGGCAGACAAAGCCTCCGCCCATTCGCTCCACGAAAACAGGCCCTTGTCGTGCAGCGCAACCGTCATGGCAAAGGCTTCCGCTTGCCACGGCTCGGCGAAGACCGGCTCATCGACGCCCAAAGGCAGAGCGGCGGTTTTTGAGTTCGCCTCACGCCGGTTCAAGATAGCTGTCCCAGGCGTCGATCGACACGGTCAGCGTCGGGTCGGCGCCCTCGCCCCAGATCTCCGCGCCGTCAAAAACCACCGTATAGACCCGTTGCGGATTTTCGCCCTGGCCGTGCGCATTGGTATCGGGGAAGACAAAACCGTCGCGCACCGCCTCCACGGCGCCTTGCTTGCCGCGCGCATAGCGCGGCAGCCTTGTGTGACCGGCCGGATGGAAATTCTTCGTCCGCACGAGGTCGCCTGGTTTGAATCGCGCCAGTGTGGCAACCGGCCGGTCGCAGGGGCCGCCCTTGGCCAGCACCGCCGGCACGTTTTCGGCCTTCAGCACCCGCTTTGGCGTCGCCGCTGGATCGACCGCCTTGCCCGCGGCCAGATCGCGATCGCTGACGAAGCCGTGTCGCTTCAGCAGGGTTTCCAGCGCCTTGATCCAAATCTGGTAATAGCTGGAAGCATAATAGTCGGCGGGGTGCAGCGATTCCCTCGCATGCCGGCTCTCGTCGATATTCCAGGCGCCCATGGCGCCGGCGCACAGCGTCACGCCCAGCGCCCGCCTTTCCCAGTCGGCATGGAAATAGGGTTCGTCCTTTTCGGGTGCGACCGGCCCGAACCCCATCTGTCCGCCGAGATCCTGCGGCCCGTTCATGCCGGCTCCCTCGCCAGTCCGGTGCCGATCATGGCGTCGCGCGTCACCAGATCCGCCAGCCGCTCCTCGCTCCAGCCGTCGGTGCCATCAGGCCGCATCGGCACGACCAAGTAACGCAGCTCGGCGGTGGAATCCCATACCCGGATTTTTGTCGTCCTCGGCAGCGTCAGCCCGAATTCCTCAAGCACGCCGCGCGGATCGATCACTGCGCGCGAACGATAGGGCGGCGCCTTGTACCACACCGGGGGCAACCCAAGCACCGACCACGGGTAGCACGAGCACAGTGTGCAGACGACGAGATTGTGCGTGTCCGCCGTGTTGAAGACGGCCTGCATGTGCTCGCCTTGCCGGCCGGTGTAGCCGAGCGAGCCGATCGCCGCCGTCGCGTCGCGTTTCAGCACGGCGGCAAAGTCAGGGTCGGCCCAGGCCTTCGCCACCACCTTGGCACCGTTGCGCGGACCGATTTTTGTCTCGTAGGTATCGACGATCACGTCGATCGCGGCCGGATCGATCAGCCCTTTCTGGGTGAGGATCGTCTCCAGCGCGCGCACCCGGGCGGCAAAAGGGTCAAGCTCGTTATCGTGCTGGTGATCATGGTTGTGGGACATGGCCATAAAACTACGACTGCAAGCATCTCACCGCAAGCGCCGCGGCTTGGGCCAGCCCATCGGCCTCTATTCCGCTGCCGCCTTCTGCGGCTCGCCCTGCAACTCTTCTCCGCCCTCGAAAAGCGACGGCTGGTCGACGGCTTCGATGGGTGGCTGCTCGTCCCGACGCCTCGGCCACAGCCCGACAAGCCAACCGGAGAAATGCTCCATGTAGACATAGATGACCGGCGTGACGAACAGCGTCAGCGCTTGCGAAGCGACGAGGCCGCCGACCACCGCCACGCCGAGCGGCTGGCGCAGTTCGGCGCTGGCGCCGGTGCCGAGCGCGATCGGGATCGTGCCCATCAGCGCAGCCAGCGTCGTCATCATGATCGGACGGAAGCGCATCAGGCAGGCTTTGTGAATGGAATCGAGCGGCGACATTCCCTCGCGTCTGAGTTCGAGCGCGACGTCGATCATCATGATGCCGTTCTTCTTGACGATGCCGATCAGCATCAGGATGCCGATGACCGCGATCACCGAAAGGTCCATCCCCGCAAGCCGCAATGCCACCAGTGCGCCGAGCACCGCCGATGGCAGTCCGGTCAGGATGGTGAGCGGGTGGATAAAGCTCTCGTAGAGGATACCGAGGACGATGTAGATGGTCAGGATCGCGCCGCCGATCAGCAGGCCCTGGTTGGCAAGCGAATCCTGGAAGGTTTTCGCCGTGCCCGAAAAAGTGGTCGAGATCGTCGCCGGCATGCCGATCTTTTCCTTCAGCGCATTGATGTGGGTCACGCTGTCACCGAGCGCGACGCCTTGCGGCAGATTGTAGGAGATGGTCACCGCCGGAAGCTGGCCGAGTTGATTGACGGTCAGCGCACCGGCGGTCCGATCGACACGAGCGAAAGCGCCGAGCGGCACCAGGCTGCCGCTGGCCGTTCTCACCTTGATCGCCAGCATCCGTTCGGGCGACCACTCGATCCTCGAGTCGAGCTCCATGATCACCTCATAGCTGTCGGCCGAACCGAAGATGGTCGACACCTGCTCGGTGCCGAAACCGCCATAGAGACTGGAGCGCAGCGTATCGGTGTCGACGCCGAGCGTCGCCGCCTTGTCGCGGTCGACCACCAGCGCCGCCTGCAAGGCGTTATTTTGCAAATCATTGGTGACGTCGGTGAAGGCGCTGTGGTCGGCGGCCATCGCGTCGGTGAGCTTCTGCGCCCAAACGTCCGCCGCGCCGATGTCGAGGCCCTGCACAACCAGCTGATAGGCGCTGGCCGAAGCGCGCGCGCCGAGCCGCAGATTCTGCACCGGCTGCATGAAGGTTTCGATGCCCGGGACATTGGCCAGCTGCCGCCGCAGATCCGAGAGCACCTTGTCGAGATCGGGGCGCTGGTCCTTGTCCTTCAACTGCACATAGAGCCGGCCCTGGTTGAGCGCATTGTCTCCGCTGCCTACCGACCACCCGACATGCGAGACATAAGGTGAATGGGTGAAGACATCAGCCACTTGCCTCTGCAGCTTCACCATGGCGTCGAACGAGATGTCCTGGCGCGCGGTGGTCGTCACCGAAATCTGGCCGATATCCTCCTGCGGGAAGAAGCCCTTCGGCGAGGTCTGGATCAGCCAGACCGACATTGCGGCCGTCCCGACGAAGACGAGAAAAACTAGAAAACTGTGCCGCAGGCAGAAGGTCAGCAGCCAATCATAGCCCCGCATGAAGACATTGTGTTTGTGACCTCCACCCTGCGCCGCTTCGCGCTCGGCCTTCGACACAGACAAAAGCCGCGAACACAGCATCGGCGTCAGCGTCAGCGACACGAACATCGACGCCAGGATGGCAACCGTCACCACCACTGCGAATTCGTTGAAGATGCGCCCGATCACTCCGCTCATCAAAAGCACGGGGATGAACACCGCCACCAGCGAGATCGAGATCGAAATGATGGTGAAGCCGATTTCACGGGCGCCCTTGAGCGCCGCGTCGAGGGCCGAGAGCCCATCCTCCTCCATGTGGCGGAAGATGTTCTCCAGCATGACGATCGCGTCGTCGACGACAAGGCCGACCGCCAGCGTCAGACCCATCAGCGAGATGTTGTCGATGGAAAAGCCGAACAGGAACATGGCGCCGAGCGTGGCGATCAAGGAGATCGGCACCGCCACCGCCGGGATGATCGTCGCCGTTACCCGGCGCAGGAACAGGAAAATTACCGTCACCACCAGCGCGATGGTGAGCAGCAGCGTGAACTGCACGTCGTCGACCGCCTCGCGGATCGAAGTCGAGCGGTCATTGAGCAGCTGGATGCTAGCCGCCGCCGGCATTTGATCCTGGAAGGACGGCAGCATCGCCTTGACGCGGTCGACGACGTCGACGGTGTTGGCATCGGGCTGGCGCTGCACGGCCATGATGATCGCGCGGGTGCCGTCATACCAGCTGGCCGTCGTCGTGGTCTCGACCGAATCGATGACGCGGGTCACCTCGCCAAGCCGCACCGGATGGCCGTTCTTGGTGGCTATGATGATGTTGGAAAATCCCGCCGCATTGGTCAGCTGCGTATTGGCGGTGATCGTAAGCTGCTGCTTATTGTTCTGCAGCACGCCGAGCGGCGTGTTGCTGTTCGCCGAGGCGATCGCCGTCTGCAGCTGGTCGATCGAAATGCCTCGTGCGGCGAGCGCCGTCGGATCGATCTGGACGCGCACGGCGTATTTCTGCTGCCCAAAGATCGAGACCTGCGCCACGCCGTCGATCGTCGACAGCGACGGCGAGATCACGTTCTCGGCGAAGGCATCGAGATCGGTCAGCGGAACCGTATCGCTGACCAGCGACATCAGCAGGATCGGCGCATCGGCCGGATTGACTTTGCGATAGCTCGGCGGGCTGGTCATCTCGGGTGGCAATTGCCGCTGCGTTCGCGCGATCGCCGCCTGCACGTCGGCCGCCGCGGCGTCGATGTCGCGGTTGAGCACGAACTGAATGGCGATCGAGGTCGAGCCGAGCGAGTTGGTCGTCGAGATCGAGTCGATGCCGGCGATGGTGGCGAATTGCTTGATCAACGGTGTTGCCACCGAGGTCGCCATGGTTTCCGGCGAGGCGCCGGGCAGCGAGGCCGAGACGTTGACCACCGGAAACTCGGCGCTCGGCAGGGCGGCCACCGGCAGGAACTTGTAAGCGAACAGCCCGCCCAGCACGAGCGCGAAGGACATGAGCAAGGTGGCGACGGGCCTGCGGATGCAGAACTCGGAGATCATGGACGCGCCTCGCCAGTCTCGGCAACCTTGGGAGACGCTTGATCACCAGGCCCGGTCGAAGCTTCGGCTTCGCGGACCGGCGAGCCGTTCTTCAGCCTTGTCTGGCCCTCGACGACGACACGTTCGCCGCTCTTCAGCCCCTCGCCGATAGCGCTATTGTCGCCTTCGGTCAGCGCCACCTGCACGGGCCGCATCTCCACCGTGTTGTCAGGCTTGATCACATAGACGAACGGCCCCTTCTGGCTGGGCTGCACCGCGACCGTGGGAACGGAGGTCATTTGCGGCATGATGCCGGCATCGAGCACGACATTCACATATTGGCCCGGCCACAACGAAAGATCGGCGTTGGGCACGCTGGCCCTCGTTGCGATCGTGCCGGAGGCCGTGTCGACGCTGGAATCGACGAAATCGAGGGTTCCCTTGCCGATCGGCGTCGGATCGCCGTCCCTGGTCAGCGTGACCGCGCCTTCCTGCGGCGCCGCCAGCGCCTTGTGCAGCAAGGCAAGATCGCTTTCCGGAAGATTGAAGTTCACCTGCAGCGGGTCCACCTGGGTGATGGTCACCAGCGGGGTCGATGTGCTGTTGCCGTTGCTGGTAGTAACGAGATCGCCAATGGCGACGCTGACCGCG
>NZ_SUEO01000075.1 GCF_004962925.1 Mesorhizobium sp.
AGGCAGGGGCGCTCGAAGATTGCCGCCAGCGATCGCGAACATGCCTTGGCTCACCGCCCCCAGCCGGGCGAGAAGGCTTCGGTCAACATAGAGCCAGACCACCAGAACCGAACTCAGAAGGCTGAGGAAGGCGGAGCCAAGGACAACTCCGGTGCCGTAGCGCTGGACGACCGCGGCTTCGAGACCGGACGCGGTGATCTCGCGGTCCGCCGCGGCGACCAGCCGATCAACGGCAGCGGTGAGGCTGCGCGACAGCCGATTGTTTTCGCCGAGAAGCTTTTCGCCCTGCGCCAGGACGGCGAGTTCGTCCTGGCGGGCCTTGGGGATGCTCTTTTCGCCATCGATCAGCGCCTTAAACTCGTCCACCCGTTGTCGGAAGCGGACCTGCAGCTTCTCGTCGATCTCGGCGGAGATCGTTTCCAGAGCGGCAAGGGACCGGCGCAGCGGAAACAGGATCAACGCCAGATCGCCCGGCGTCGACGCGTCCGCCGTCCTGACCAGAGCGTCGTTGACCGCCGACATCTCCTGCTGCGCCCTCTGTTGGGGGATGTAGGCTGCAATCGCCTGGACGAGATCGGCCATGACCGCCGCGCTTCGATCCGGCGCGAGCGATGCGTCGGCCGCGGCCGCCCGCCACTGCGCGAGCCTGGAATTCATCACCAGAATGCCGGGGGCCACGAGACGCTGGCCTGCAATTGTCGTCGCCGACAAGCGGCGCAACAGCTCTTCCTTGCGCGCGACCACGGCGAGGCGCGTGGCAACAAGGTCGTCGAGAGCGTCGAGGTTGCGGCTGAGACCGAGCACCGCAGCCTCGATCTCAGCCACCGCTGGCGTTCCAAGCGCGGCACCCTTGAGCGCGGCCAGCAGCTCCTCGAGGCGCGTCATCTCGACCCCGATCGCGGCCGAGACTTCGTTGTGCCGGGCTTTGCTAGTCGACGTCAGCACGGCCGGCGCAATGGCCGCGACCCGCTCGGCCTGGCGCGACAGCTGGAGGGAGGCAAGCGCCGACGGCACCCGATCCCTGGTGATGCGGTCGACGACGTCGCCGACCTGGAGAAAGGCATACAGGGCAGCCGCTGTTGCCAGCACTGCGAAGGCGCTGATCCCGAAAAAAGCCAGCAGCAGGCGGCCGCGTATGCCGAGGCGTTCAAGCATCGCGGCAACGCTTTGATCCGAATGAACCCGCTAACGTGGTCTGCATCAGATATCTCAAGCGGCGCGCCGTCGAATTGGCCCTTACTCGACCGGCACGTACTCTCCACTTCGCCAGACGTACCATACCCAGTTCTGGGTCGAGAGATCGCCCTTGTCGTCGAAATCGATCGAGCCCAGGACAGTATCGAACTCCTGCCCGCGCAGGGTCGCGATGACCGTCGCCAGCTCCAGCGAACCTGCCTTCTCGACCGCCTGCGCCCAGACCTGGACGGCAGCGTAGCTCAGCAGCGTGTAGCCTGCGGGCTCGAAGTTTTCGGCACGGAATCGCTCCACTACCGGGGCCGCTTCGGGGTTTCGCCGTGGGTCCGCGGAGAACGTGAAGAGGGTCCCCTCGGCCGCGGGGCCGGCGATCAGGGCAAATTCCTCGGTCGCCAGGGCATCGCCGGAGATGATCTGAACCGCGTAGCCGCGGTCGCGTGCGGCGCGAGCGATCAGCGCAACCTCGGCATGATAGCCACCGACATACAACACGGCGATGCCAGCGGCCTGTAGTGCGGCGACCTCGGCCGAATAGTCGTCCTTGCCTGGGGTGTACGCGTCGTAGACAGCTTCGGTCACGCCCCGCTTGTTCAGCTGCTTTCTGGTCTCATCGGCGAGACCTTTCCCATATGTCGTGCTGTCGTGAAGGATCGCGACCTTCTTGTCGCCCCAGTGATCGGCTAGGTGGTTGCCGGCCACGATTCCTTGCGTATCGTCGCGACCAATGACGCGGAAGACGTTGGCCCGACCCTGTTCGGTCAGCTGCGGATTGGTCGATCCCGGCGAAATCTGCAGAACTCCCGCCGCCTCGTACACCTTCGATGCCGGGATCGAGGCTCCGGAGCAGTAGTGACCGACGACGAGGACCACGCCATCAGCGACCAGCTTCCGGGCTGCCACCACCGCCTGCTCGGGATCGCAGAAATCGTCGACCGCGATTAACCCCACCTGCTGGCCGAGAACGCCGTCCGCCGCATTGAAGTCGGCAACAGCCATCTCTGCCCCACGCTGCCCCTGCTCGCCAATCCAGGCGAGCCGTCCCGTCATCGCGGCCGAAACCCCGATCAATACCTCCGCCCGCGCGGGGCAGATGAACAACGCCGCGAGCGCCACAAAAGCCACTGTGATGATACGGTGCATGGATGACACCCCAAGCGTGTAGTTTACGCCAATCCCGTCAACGCCGACAGTCCTTTCCGCGAGCGTGGAAATCTTGGCTGTTCCTACAGCGCACTTGTCTCGTCGTTGATTAGGCTTCTACCTGGATTTGCCATATCCCTGCGCGGGTTAGTTGACGGCTAAAGCGCTCGCGCTTGCCGAGGTTCTCAACAAAATCGGGCGCTAAGCGGTTGTTGCCATCGCGTGCTGCGAAGTGGATTGTCCCCTTTGCAGACGTTCCGGCCCGACCTGCGAAGGTCGCTTTCGGGTCACCACTTCCCACTTGGACTCTCCGCCGGAAGGGTAGAAAGGGGGCGCGAGCTGTATTCGCCTCGGGTACCAACCTAGCGCCACGAACGTGCCGCCGTCCGGCAGCGAAAAGCTGGATAAAGATCAGGCTTCGTTCAAGGTGACCCGATCGCCCAGCCCGATCTTGGCCGACTGCATGACCTGGCAGAGCGCGCCGAAGCCGCCTTCGCCGTGGCGCGCTATGGTTTGCAGCACTGCCGGTTCGAAAGCGAGATCGCCCTGCGCGAGCGCCGTGAAGGTGCAGCGCGCGCAGGATTCCGAAATCATGATCCGCGCCTCGCCGATCGAAAGCACTTTTCCGATGATCTGCTGCTCGACGAAACCGTCCTGCGAAGCGTTGGTTTCGATCACGATGTTGGGCCGGAATCGCTTGGAATCCACCTGCGAAGGATCCGGAAGCAGGCCGGCAAGCCTGTTCATCGAGGCCGACGTGACGATGTGGATGTCGGCGCGCTGATAGCGTGGTGCGATATGGTCCTGGGCTTCCGAGCCGAAGGGGACGTGTGGATGCAGCGCCGCCGGGAAATCGAGGAAAGCTGATACCAGCTCGTCTGCCAGGCTGGAGCCGGCATCGATCCAGGTGCCATCGTCCAATCCGATTTCCGGCCGGTCGCCTTTCAGTCTTGCAAGAACGTTGGGCAGCGGCCGCCAATGTTTTCGCTTCTCCGGCGCGGCAACAATTCCGTCGCGCCGGTCGACGATGCCCCAGATCCGGTCGCCCGGAATCCCGCCTTCAGCAAGCTCCGTCCCGTCCAGCCGTTCGCCGCCCATCGAACTGACGGGATATCGCCAGATCTCCTTGATATGGCCGAACGGTGTCATGATGCGGAGACGAGCCATGTCGCCGTCATTGCGCCACGGCCTTGCGTGTGCCCGCGCCATCAGCGAAACGGCGATCGATCAGCATCGCCGCATCGAGAAGCGCGCGCGTATAGACGTGGCGGGGGCGGTCGAAGACGTCGTCGCGGTCGCCGATCTCGACGATCCTTCCGTCCTGCATGACGGCGACCCGATCGGCAACCTGCTCCACCGCACCCAGATCATGCGAGACGAAGAGGCAGGCGAAACCGTAGCGTTCCTGCAACGACCGGATCAGAAGCAGGATTTGTTTTTGCACCGTCATGTCCAGTGCCGAAACCGGCTCGTCGGCGACGACGAAGGCAGGTCGCCTGACGATCGCCCGCGCGATCGCGACGCGCTGGCGCTGGCCGCCAGACAACTGATGCGGGAAACGCTCGAGAAGGTGGCGCGTCAGCCCCACTTCCTCGATGACCTCATCCATGCGCGCGGTCCGCCGCTTGCGATCCAATTCGGGGTCGAGCTTCAACGGCTCGGTGACGATCTCGGCAATGGACTGGCGAGGGTCAAGCGAGGAATAGGGGTCCTGGAAGACGATCTGCATGTCGCGACGCTGCTCACGCGCGTCAGCCGATCGATCATTTGCAATCGCCTTGCCAAGAAACGAGACCGTTCCACTGGCGGGCCTGACGAGACCGACAATGGCGCGGCCGAGCGTCGTCTTGCCAGAACCCGACGCACCGACCAGCGCCAGGGTTTCGCCACGCCGGATGGTCAGGTCGACACCGTCGACGGCGCGCTTCGGTTCCGCGCGCGCAAACAGCCTCGGACGGCCCGGATAGTCGATGACGACGTTGCTGATTTCGACCAGGGGAGGGCCGTCGAGGGCTCTTCTCGACCCACCGGCGCTGCGCTTGGGAAGCGCATCCACCAACCGCCTCGTATAATCGTGCTGCGGTGCGTGAAGAACCTGGGTGCTGCTTCCCTGTTCGACCGCCTTGCCTTCGCACATCACCGTCACGTTGTTCACATAGTGCGACACCATGCCGAGATCGTGGCTGATCAGCAGGACGGCGGTTCCATTCTCCCGCGTCAGCTCCACCATGAGGTCGAGCACGTCGCGCTGCACCAGCGTGTCGAGCGCCGTAGTCGGCTCGTCGGCAATCAGCAGACGCGGTCTGAGCAGCATGACCGATGCGAGCATGATGCGCTGGCGCATGCCGCCCGAGAATTCGTGCGGATAGGCCGCAAGGCATTTGCCGGGATCCTTGATCTGGATTCTCTCCAGCATCGCCAGCGAGCGGTCCTTTATCTCGGCGCGCGACATGTCGCGATGCAGGCGAAGCCCTTCCGCCATCTGCTCGCCGATGGTGACAGCGGGATTGAGCGAGACCATTGGCTCCTGAAAAACCATGCCGATCTGCGCACCGCGTATCTGGCGCAGCGCCTTTGGAGCAAGGTTGGTGAGTTCCTGCCCCCCGAAGCGGATGCTACTGTCCGGGGTCGTGACCAGCGGGGCAGGGAGCAGGTTCAAGATCGAGCGGGCCGCCATCGTCTTGCCCGAACCGGATTCACCGACCAGCGCCAGCATATCACTGGGCGCGAGATCGAAATTCAGCTCGTCGACGATCCGCTTTCCCGATGGCCCGACCGAGATCGACAGGTTGCGCACTGAAAGCATCGTGTTCTTGTCCCCGGTCGGCACCAGCATGTTTCCAGCACCTACATTTTCGGGTCGAGCCAGTCGCGCACCGCGTCGCCCAGCATGTTGATGCCGAGCAGCGTAATCGAGATGCAGAGACCTGGCAGGATGATCAAATGCGGCGCCTGGCCGATATAGGGCCGTGCCGTCGACAGCATGTTGCCCCAGCTTGGCGCCGGAGGCGGGACGCCCAGTCCCAGAAAGCTCAGCGCGCTTTCCGACAGGATGATCCAGCCGAACATTGTGGTGGCGAGCACGATGATCGGGGCAACGCAATTGGGCAGCACATGCCGCGCCATGGTGATGATCTCGCTATTGCCCATCACACGCGACGCCTCGACATATTCCCGCTCGCGAATGGACATTACGGAAGCCCGCACTACGCGCACCACGATCGGCATATAGGCAAGGCCGAGCGCAAGGATAATGCCTTCGCGGCTGGCGCCGATCACCGCCATCAGGCCAAGCGCCAGGAGCAGGCCCGGAAATGCGAGGAAGGCGTCGTTGACCATCATAATGACGCGATCGACCCAGCCCCGCAGGAAACCCGCGAGAACGCCGAACACGGTGCCGGTGATCAATGCGAAGACAACAGTCGCAAAAGCGATCCAGGCGCTGGTGCGCGCGCCGCTGGCGAGGCGGCTGAGCACGTCGCGTCCGAATTCGTCGGCGCCGAGCAGATGCAGAGGCGAGGGCCCGCTGAGGCGCGACGGCAGATCGAGCTTGAGCGGATCGTAGGGAGCGATCCACGGACCGAACGCGGCTAGAAGGATCAATGCCCCGGTGACGGCGATCCCGAAGATTGCGTTGAATTTCAGACCGGGCCGGCCGAGAGCACGGGCGATCATGCGGTAACCCTCGGATCGAGCAGCGGATAGAGGAGGTCGACGAGAAGATTGACCGCGACATAGATGAAGGCGACGAACAGCATCGATCCCTGAACGACGGGATAGTCGCGGGCATAGATGGCGTCGACCAGCAGCCGGCCGAGGCCGGGAATGGTGAAGACGGTCTCGATGACGACGATGCTGGAAAGCAGGCTGCCGAGCACAAGCCCGATCAAGGTCAAGGTCGGCGCGAAGGCGTTCTTGAAAGCGTGGCGCCACATCACCGCGCTTTCCGAAAGCCCCTTTGCCCGCGCATGGGTGATGTATTCCAGGCGCGCCACCTCGATCGTGCTTGCCCTGGCCATGCGCGCAATCGGGCCGGATTCGACGAGCACCAGGGTGACCACCGGCAGGATCACATAAAGAGCAGCTTGCGCGAAGTCGCGGCTGAACGGCACGTAGCCGACGATCGGCAGCCAGCCGAGATAGAGACCGAAGATGAGCATCAGCATCAGCCCCAGCCAGAAACTGGGGATCGAAAGCAAGAAGGTCGAGGTGGCGACGACGGTGATGTCGCGCAGGCTGTCCTGCTTCCAGGCGGCCAGCATGCCGGCCGGCACGGCGATCGCCGAGGCGACAAGCACGGCGAGAAAAACGATGATCGAGGAGACGGCGAAACGATCGAGGATCAGCGGCAGCACGTCTTGTCCGCTGCCGATCGAGCGCCCGAAATCGCCTGAAAGCACATTGCCGATCCAGATTAGATATTGGACCACCACGGGCTGGTCGAGCCCCATCTGATGCCGCATAGCCTCGACCTGTCCGGGCTGTGCGAGGTCTCCCAGCATCAAAGTCGCGGGATCGCCCGGGATAAAGCGCATCATCACGAAGACCGCAACCGACACCAGGATAAGTGTCGGTATGGCGCTGGCGATGCGGGTCAGGACAAAGCGGACCATCGTTTCTCCTGTGCTGATACCGAAGATGTCTCCCGTGCCGGCACTGCCTTCTCCGCCCTTGCGAGGACCGCATCGTCCATGATGAGTTCGTAACGGGTGAACTCGCGGTTTTCAGCCGGCATCGGAGCGATCTCCATGACCCCGGTGGCTGGTTCGAAAACGATCATAGCGACTGTCGCCGACAGATTGCCGCCTTCTTTCCTGACCACTGGACGGCAGACGCTGAACGGCGAAGCGAAATCGTCGAACAGGGCTTCCTTCAGATCGTCGATCGTGATGTCGCCATGCCGCGCCGACAAGTATCGTCGCACGCGATGGTCACGATAGAGACTGTCCGGCACGTCGCGAAGCCCGGTTTCACGGAGCTTGGACAGCGCCACCGGGCTTTGCCAGTGATTGGCATGGACGATCATGTCCTTGTCCGGATAGATCGCAAACACCTCGTCCGGCGCGCATTCGAGATCGACCGTGAACCCCTCGGCGGTGCTCAGGATCATGTTGTTGGAGCCGGATTTCGGCGTCGTCGCCACCACCTTGATGGCGTGGGAGAAATGCTGCGCTTCAAGAGCCCGGCGGCGGATGAAGGGAAGCGGAATGCCGATCTCGCGATAGTCGCGATCGGATTCGAGATAGTTCGCGGTGATGCCGATGCCGGCCGCGTTGAAGCCGCTCCGCGCCAGTCCGCCGGCTTCGGTGAAGGTGAGGAGATCCGGTCCGTCCGTTCGCCGGATGCGCAACACCACCGATGTCTCGGCGCATTCGGCCTTCCAGTCCCAGTTCTGGCCATGGATGAGCCTGCCGTTCCGGGTTGCCTCCGGCAGGATCGCAGCGCCCGTGCAGCCGTCGGGCTCGTCGTCGGAAATGCCTTTCTCGCGTCGGGCAAGCTGCAGGACTTCGGTACGCGCATTGACCAGGACGATCGAGGACAGGTCGACATTGGCGCCTGACGCGATCCCTTCCATTTCCTCGACGAGATCAGGCGCCCATTGCCGAAGGCGAGGCAGGAAGATGCCGGAGAACCGCCCGACATCGTCCCGCCTGAAGCCGAAACGATCGAGCTGCGCAGCGTAGAGCGCCACCGAAGCACCGATGCGCCCGCGCGCCTGTTCTCCATAGGCCATGCCGCGCCCTCTCGGCGCTCCTTCGATCTCGACAAGCGGAAATGGTGCGACGGTTGTCATCAAGCGGAAGCCTCAAACTCGTGTGAGTCCGGATATTAATGCATTTTGATTGAATGAAAAGCAGGAAAATTCGATAGATTGCCAGTTCTAACTGCGTGGCGCATATCTATAATACGAACGCCTGAGGAAGTGCATATGAACGAAACGATCATCGACCGGCCGGCACGCAGCGAGGCGGCCAGTCCGCTGCAGATAGACTTGGCGCGGCGGATCCTGGAGCGGATCAGAGATTCAGGCTGGACGGTTGGAACCCGCGTCTCGGTGCCGGACCTTGCCCGCACGTTCGGCGTTTCGCGTTCCCCCGTCAGCGCGGCTCTGGAACTGCTGGTCGCCCAGGGCATCTTAAGTCCCTTCGAGACGAGAGGGCTGCAATTGGCGCGCGATGTCGCTGACCTCGACCCGGAGGATATCCTGCCCAGTTCTCCGCTCGAGGAGCTTTACCGCAGGATGATGCGGGAGCGCGCGCTCGACCAACTGCCCCAGGAGGTGTCCGAGGCGGAACTGATGCCGCGCTATCAGGCGTCGCGCGGCATCGTGCGCAAGCTTCTGCTTCGCTTTGCCGCCGAAGGCCTGGTGCAGCGCCTGCCGGGGCATGGCTGGCGTTTCGCCGACACGCTTGTCGGCGAGGACGCGTACCGGGAAAGCTATGAATTCCGGATGGCCGTCGAATGCGCGGCGCTGCGGTCACCCATGTTCAATGCAGATCCCCAGCAACTGGCACCGGTCCGGCGTGCTCACGAGCGCATCCTGGCGATCGTGTCGACGGGCAAGACGCTGATCGGCGGCGATGAATGGTTCCGGATCAACGCGTCATTTCATGAAGGACTTGCGGCCTGTTCCGGCAACCGGTTCCTGGCCGATGCGGTGCGTCAGCAGAACAATCTGCGCCGGTTGCAGGAATCGGCGGGTTTCGAGGAACTGCCGGCGGAACGCATCGAGCAGTCCTGCCGGGAACATCTCGCCATCCTCGATGCCGTCGAGGCGGGCGAGATCGAATGGGCCGAGGCGCTGCTGCGCCAGCATCTGCGGCAGGCCTCCGAGTTCGCTGCGCCGCAGCGCTCGATCTGACGGGCAGTGATTCCGGCCGCTATTTGGGCTGGTCAGGTTCGAGCCTGATCAGTCTTTTCCATTGCTGCGGATCGTTCCTGGTGCGCCGTCAGCAAAGGTGTCTTTCATCGCGCGCAGGATAATGACGGCCGAGGCCGCACCTGGGTCGATGTGCCCCAGGGACCGTTCCCCGAGCCGTGCCGCCCGGCCACGGGCAGCGACCATGGACCGTGTTGAATTCGCGCCGGCTTCCGCGGCCGCCAGGATGCCGTTCCACATCTCCTGGCTGCCGGCAGCGCGCGCTCGTGCGCTAACAGCAGCTTCGGTTGCCGGGATCCAGGCGTCCAGCATCGTCTTGTCGCCGCGCTGTCCCTTGCCGCGCTCCCGGATGCCGGTCGTCATGGCCTCGACGATCGCCGCCTGGCCGGAAGGTGAAAGGCGTTCGTCCTGTTTGAGGGCTTGCGCCGCTCTGCGGAACGCGGTCGCATAAAGCGGCCCGGTGGAAGCACCGACGGCGTCGAGAAAGGCGGACGCGGCAGCCGTGAAAACCTCTGACGGTAGCATATGGTCGAGATCGAGCTTGGCCAGCTCAGCGTTCACAGCCATGAAGCCGAGAGACATGGTAATGCCATGGTCGGCATCGCCAATAGCGCCGTCGAGATCCGAGAGATGGTCCTTTCCCGCCTCGATCGCGATGGATATGCGATAGAACATCCTGCTCAGGCATTGCGCCGCGTTTTCGGACATCATGTTCCTCCCGGTTCCAGCAGGATGCGGCCATGGGGGCACGCACCCTGTATCCTCAGCCGACCCGCAGGACAGCGGTATCGCAAGGATGGTGCAACAGCTCCGTCAACTCATTGTCGAGGTGCAAGATCGATATGGACGCACCGACCATGTCGAGCGAGGTGCAATAATGTCCCACCCAGTTCGCCTCTATCTTGATGTCCTTGGCGCTCAGCCGCTGCTCGACGCGCCTGAACAAAATATAGAGTTCCATCAGCGGCGTTGCCCCGAATGAATTGATCAGCACCGCGACACGGTCGCCCGATGCCGGCTTCATTTCGGAAAAGATACGGTCCATCACCCGGTCGGTGATCTCGTCGGCGCTCATCATTTTTTCGCGGATGACGCCGCGTTCGCCGTGGATGCCCATGCCGATCTCGATGTCATCGGGGCCGATCTCGAAATTGTGGCGGCGGGTCTGCGGGAGGGAGCAGGGCTCCAATGCGACGCCCATCGTGAACGTCCTCGAATTGGCCTTGCGTGTCGCCGCTTCGCAGGCATCGAGCGACAGACCGCGGTCGCAGGCGGCACCGGCGATCTTGAACATGAAGAAGTTGCCGGCAACGCCGCGGCGGCCTTCCCTGTCCTCCAGCGGCGACGAGGCGATATCGTCCGTCGTCACGACCGTCCGGACCTCGATGTCGTTTTCCGCCGCCATCTCGGCCGCCATCTCGAAGTTCATGACATCGCCGGCATAGTTGCCATAGACGAAGAGCACGCCTTCGCCGCCGGATGCCGCCCTGGCGCACTGAAAGATCGGCCCGGGAGGCGGCGATGAAAAGATGTTGCCGACGGCCACGGCATCGGCGAGACCCTTGCCGACGTAGCCGAGAAAGCAGGGCTCGTGCCCGGTGCCGCCGCCGATCACAAGCCCCACCTTGCCAGGCCGCGGCCCCGTGCGGGCGACGAGGGCGCGATGTGAGCCTTTGATCGGCTGGATATAGGCGGCGTGCGCCTTCACCACGCCGTCAAGCATCTCCTCGACGACATCGTCGGGGTCGTTCAGGAACTTCTTGATGTGGGTTCGGAAGTTGCTGGGCAGGGCGACCGAGCTATCGATCTTCGGGCGTTGGGAAAGCTTTTGATCGAGCTCCGTCACGCCATCGGCATTCAGGATGCCGCGGCCCGTGGCAGCGTCGGTGATGAGCACGTTGACGTAGCCGCCGCGGAGCGCGGCAAGGATCGCCGGCACTTTGTCGAAACCACCGGCGACCGCGATCCGCAGGCCGATAGACCTGAGCATGTCGAGCGAAATTCCGATCGTCCGGTCGTCGAGCGGACCGGCTACCGGGTTGCCCCGCCCGTCGATGAAGCGTCCGGCGAGGACGCCCACGGCATCCTTGGCAAGATATTGCTGCACCGAAACCGATTCGAAGAAACCGCTGGTGTGGATCGTTGAATTCGGCCGCAGCGAAGCGATGCCGAATAGCGCTTTGTTGGCTTTGGAAAGCGCTGCGAACTGACTTTCGATTAGCGGCTCGCGCAGAAGAATGTCGCGGACTTCCGCATTGGAAACGATAGCCGGCGCGGTGATGTTGATCAGCTTGCCATTGACGGCGTTGGCGACGGCGGCCGTGCAGAGTTCCGGAGTATAGGCAAAACTTGCACGCGTGCCGCCAGTCGCCTGCACGACAGTGACGTCCTGAAGGCCGGGCACTGAAGCCTGCTCGCCGATCGCCAACACGGTTCGCCCCCAGGCAACGGCTACCGTATCTCCGGACTTCAGAAGCTTGGCGAGCGCCTGCGCGGCCGCGGTGCCGAGACGATCGATCAGCGGACGCGCATTGTCGTCGCTCGGCACGACGAGGCAGTCATGCAGCCCGAAGTGCCGTTTGAGCTCCTGTGCGATCGAGAGCGAACTCAGCCGTGATGGTTCGAGGGAAATGTTGACGATGCCGCGGGCGCGGGCATCGGCCAGGTAGCTGTTCACCGTCGCCCGCGAAATGCCCATGATTTCGGCGATATCGCCCTGCGTCATGTGGTCTTCATAGTAAAGCCAACAAGCCCAGACATAGGGATCGTCACCATAACGCAAGGGTATGGGTTCGGCGCCAGCCTCGGGTCCTGTCCGCACCGTTCCGTTCTTCCGCGCCGATGATGTCTTGACGGTCATGCTGCCTGGTTTCCCCGAATCCAGAATCGATCCTCAAGATGAGCGCAAACGGCAGAACTCACAATCTTGGTTCGATCAGGCGTTAACCTGGCTTCCGGCTGCAAAAATCAGCCGGAAGCCAGCGCTCGGGAGGAGCGTATTCGTAGTTCAATCACTCGCAGTCGCGGACTGCTGCAGCTTCTCCTTGGCACCGAGCGCCAGGGCTTTCAGGATCAATGCACAGGATGTGGCGCCGGCGTCGAGCACGCCGAGGGAGCGTTCGCCCAGGCGGCTGGCACGGCCAATCCTTGCAACGAGGTCCTTTGTGCCGTCACGGCCTTTTTCGGCTGCGACAACGAGCGTATCCAGTGCTTCCGGGAACGGCTTGCCTTCGGCGTTGGCGCCGTCGAAGGCCTCGATCGCCGGCACGAGCGTATCGAGAAGCGTCTTGTCGCCTACCTTGGCCGATCCGATCGCCTGGATGCTGTCGAGGCCACCGGTGAGCATGGCGCTGAAAATCCGGGCATCGATGGATGGAGATTTCTCGATCGTTTCGGCGAATTGCGTGAACATGACGCCATAGAGGGGGCCCATGGAGCCGCCGATCTCGGTCATCAGCACGGTGCCCAGCGTATCAAAGGCGGTGGCCAACGACATGTCGTTGCCCCTGATCCGCTCCGCAGCCATGCCGAAGCCCTTGGCCATGTTGACGCCGTGGTCGCCGTCACCGATCTTGCCGTCGATCTCGCTCAGATAGGCCCGGTTTTCGATGATCCGGTCGGCGATCGAAAGAACGATGTCGCCAGCGGAAGCGTTGTCAAACTGCTGCATTCGCCTGCTCCTAAAGCCTTGCGGGACAATCGACATCCACGTCCAGCAGCCTTTTCAGCTCGGCGTCGAGCGCCATGACCGTGAGTGTGGCGCCGACCATTTCCAGCGAGGTGAAATAGTTGCCGATGTAGGTCTTGTAGATGGCCAACCCACGTCCGGTGATTTCCTGCTCGATCGTGCCGTGGAGGATGTAAAGTTCGTTGACCGGCGTTGCGCCGAGGCCGGACACAAGAACCGCAACTTCGGTTCCGGCGGAAAGATCGTGATCATCAAGAACGATCCTGACCATCTGCTGCGCTATTTCGGCGGCGGACTTCAGCGGCTCGACCCTGACGCCAGGCTCACCATGATGACCAATGCCGACTTCCATCGTGCCCGGCTCGATCAGGAAGTTGGGATGCCCCACGGCAGGCAGCGTGCAAGGGCCAAGGCCAACGCCGATTGAACGGCAATTGTCGATCGCCCGCTGCGCCGTTGCCTGCACGTCCTCGAGGCTGGCACCTTGCTGGGCCTTGGCGCCGGCGCACTTCCACATGAAGATCTCGCCGGCAACGCCTCGCCGCTTCTCACGCTCATCCGGTCCGGCCGAGCATACATCGTCATTGGCGACGACGGTGGCGATCGTAATGCCCTCCTTGGCTGCGAGCTTGACGGCCATCTTCACATTCATGTTGTCGCCGGCATAATTGCCGTAGAGGCAAACGACACCCTTGCCGCCATTGGCCTCCCGCGCGGCGTCAAGGAAGCTCTTTGCCGTCGGCGACGAGAAGAGCTCGCCGACCGCGACCGCGTCCAGCATGTTGCGGCCGGTGTAGCCGACGAAGGCAGGCTCATGACCGGAGCCGCCGCCGGTGATCACGCCGACCTTGCCGCTGACCGGCGCATGGCGGGCTGCGATGACGCGCGGGTTGCTGCCGAGCCTGACGATGTCGGCATGCGCCTTGACGAAGCCTTTGACCGTATCTTCGACGACCTCGTCGGGATTGTTGATGAACCGCTGCATTGTTGCTCCAATCCTGCGCCGGTCAGACAATGGTGTAGCCGCCATCGACCAGAAGGTCGGCGCCGTTGATCATGTCGGCGCCGTTCGATGCCAAAAACACGGCCGCGGCGGCTATTTCTTCCGGGAAAGCAAAGCGGCCGGTCGGAATGCGTTGCTTCAGCGCCTCTCCGCGCGGCCCATCCCAGGCCTTTCTGCCGAGGTCGGTCAACACCACCGTCGGCGAGATCGTGTTGACCGTGATGCCGTGCTTGCCCCATTCGGCGGCAAGTGTTTTGGACAGGCCGATGACGCCGAATTTCGAAGCGCAATAGGCGACGTGCTGGTCGATTGCGACAGTGCCGGCCTGCGAGGCCATGTTGATGATCTTGCCACCCTTGCCAGCTTTGATCAGGGCACGCCCGGCGGCCTGGGAAACAAGGAAAGTTCCCTTGAGATTGATATCGATGGTCTTGTCCCAGGCATCGAGGCTGAGGTCCTCGGCGGGAGCGAGCAGGGCGACGCCGGCGCTGTTGACGACGATGTCGATACGGCCGAAGGCGGCTTGCGCCGCAGCAAACACGGCTTCCACCGATCGCGGATCGGACACGTCGCAGACGAAGGATTTCGCACCGTTGCCGAGTTCGTCGGCCTTCGATCTCGCAACCGATTCATTGATGTCGATCACCCCGACGACCGCACCCTTCGCGGCAAACGCCGATGCGATGGCGCTGCCGATGCCGGAGGCGCCGCCAGTGACCAGAGCGATCTTGCCGCCCAGTGAAAAATTGAGATCAACCTGTATTGAATCCGTCATGGTGCTCTTCCCGGCTTGTTGGAAAGTGGGGCGGGCAAGAGAGCCCACCCCACGGCTGGATTACTTGCGCGTCGCAAGTAGCTGGTCGACGTTTTCCGCCGTCACCGGCGTCCACGGCACATTGTAGATCTTTTCCTTGCCGTCGTTCCACGGCATGTCCTTGTAGGTTGCCCAGATGTCGGACTGCGGCTTGTAGTCCCCCTTCTTGGCAGCGAAGATGGCAAGGTCGAGCGCACCTTGAGCCTGGGCTCGCGCGTCCTGAAGAATCGAGGTCATTTCACCGGCCTTGACGGCGTGAAGCGCATCGGTGATGCCGTCGATACCGGCAATGGCGAAGCTCTTCACGTCGAGGCCGGCGGCCTTGATCGCCTCGATGGCGCCGAGCGCCATTTCGTCATTCTGGCCAATCACGCCGTTGATCTGGTTCGGATGTGCGGTGAGCCAGTTTTCCATGAGCGTCTGGGCTTCGGCACGCGACCAATTTGCGGTCTGATCCTCGAGGATCTTGACATCCGGGCACTCGGCAAGCGCTTTCTTGTTGCCTTCGAGGCGGGAAATCTGCGCGGACTGGCCGACCGGCCCTTCGAGGATGACCACATTGCCCTTGCAGCCGATCTTGTCGAGCACGGTCTTGGCTTCCATGTAGCCCGAGATCGTGTCGTCGGACCCGACATAGGAGGTCAACAGATCGGAATTGACGCGGGTGTTCGAACCGACAACCGGAATGCCGACATCGGCTGCTGTTTGCACTGCTGCCGCGCCGGCGTCGACGTCGATCGGGGCGAAGATGATCGCATTGTACTGCTGGGTAACCATCGTCTTGAACTGGTCCTGCTGGACCAAGGCATCATAGCGGCCGTCGAAGACCGTCAGCTCGACTTCGCCGCTCTTGACGGCCGGGTGCTCCTGAAGCGCTGCCGACCAGATCTGCATGAACTCCGCATTCAATCCGTAAGGCGCTGCGCCGATCTTGATCTTCTCCTGCGCCATGGCCGACGAGGCCAGCAGCGCGGTCGCGGACGCGAGCGCTATCATCAATCTTTTCATTCCGTACCTCCACTTAAGTGAGCGACCGACATGGTTCGCCTATCAACGGACACGCGCAGTGCAGGTCCGATCTCGGAAAGAAGCCTTTTGTTTGAGCATCGGATTGAGTCCGACGCCCTAAGCCCCGTAGTTTCTCTTCTGGTCAAGCATCACGGCGCCGACGATCAGGGCACCCTTGAGAACTTGCTGGTAGTAGGATTGGATACCCATCAGATCGAGGCCGTTGTTCATGACGCCGATGATCAGCGCGCCGATCAACGTGCCCGTCACCCGGCCGATGCCTCCTGAAAGGCTGGTCCCGCCAATCACCACCGCCGCGATCGCATCCAGCTCATAGGCAATGCCGGCCTGGGGAAGCGCCGAGCCAGTGCGGGCGCTGAGCAGCATCCCGGCGAGACCGGCAAGGCCGCCGGAGATGACGTAGACGACGAACTGGATGCGGGTAACGTTGATGCCCGAGGTCCTGGCCGCATGAGGGTTGCCGCCAACTGCATAGATGTATCGGCCGAAACGGGTCCGGTTGAGGATCCACCAGGAGACCGCGAACACGACTGCGAGAACGACGACCGGTGCGGGTATGCCAAGGATGTTGCCTGTGCCGATCCAGCGGAACGCCGGTGTCAGCGCGGGAACCGGACGACCTCCGCCATAGATGAGGGTCAGTCCGCGCGCCGCCGACAGCATGCCCAGCGTCGCCACGAAGGCCGGCACCGAAAACCGCGACACGATCGCGCCGGAAACGGCACCGCAGGCAATGCCGACCAGCAGGCCGACACCGAGACCCATGGCGACCGGATAGGGCGCGCCGGAAATCCCGGCGGTCGCCGAACTGGTCACGAAGCTGGCGCTGACGATGCCGGCAAGCGCGACGACGGAGCCGACCGAGAGATCGATGCCGCGGGTCAGGATGACGAAGGTCATGCCGATGGCGAGGACACCGTTGATCGAGGTCTGCAGCAGCACGTTCGAGATGTTGCCCGCCGTCAGAAAGAACTCGTTGGAGACCGAGAGAACCGCCGCCAGGATCAGGAACGCAAGGAAAATGCCGTATTCCTGAATCAACAGCCGGCGCTGCTCCGAGCCGAACCAGCCACTCGCATTCTTCCCAGCCTTCGCATTTTTGCTGTCTCCAACCGACATCACTGGTTCCTCTGCCACTGAGCGAACACCCTGTCCCTGTTCATGTTGATAGGTGGACGAGTGATTGGGCATCCGTTTCCTCCCGGCTGTAGATTCCGGCACTTCTGCCGGCGCGCATCACCATGATCCGATCCGACATGCCGAGAACCTCGTCGATTTCCGACGAGATCATCACGACCGTGCCGCCGGAAGCGGCGAAGTCGCTGATGATCCGGTAGATTTCACGCTTGGCGCCGACATCGACACCGCGGGTGGGCTCGTCCAGAAGCAGGACCTTTGGATTGCGGAGGAACCATTTGCCGAGCACCACCTTCTGCTGGTTGCCTCCCGAAAGGCCGGAAACCGGCATCGTGTCGCGCGCCGCCTTGATCTGGAATTGCTCGCGCATGTCGCGGCTTGCTTGCGCCTCCCGAGCCCGATCCATGGCGAAGCCGGGGCTCATTTCAGGCAGGCTTGCCATGCAGATGTTTGCGCGCACGGTGTCGGAGAGATTGAGACCGGTCAGCTTGCGGTCCTCGGTGACCAGAGCCAGCCCATGCGCCATGGCATCCGCCGGCTTTGAAATGGTGACCTCGATACCGTCGATCTTGATGCTTCCTGCCGAAGGCTTGTCGAGCCCGAAGAGGCAGTTGAAGATTTCCGTCCGACCGGCTCCCATCAGGCCGTAGATGCCGAAGATTTCACCCTTTCGCACCGAGAAGGAGATGTCCTCGATCTTGTTGGGGCAACTTAGCCCGGCAATTTCGATACCGGGTTCTTGCGTCGGCGTGCTGGTTTTGGCGAATTCCTCCGACAGCTCACGGCCGACGATCATGCGAATGAGCCCGGGCCGATCGATGTCCGCAAGCGCGCCGCTGCCGACATAAGCTCCGTCGCGAAAGACCGTGTAGGAATCAGCGATCTGAAAGATCTCCGACAGACGGTGGGAAACATAGACGATGCCACGCCCTTGCGCCTGCAGGCGGCGGATCGCGGCAAACAGGTGCTGCGCCTCCCGCTCGCCGATCGCCGATGTCGGCTCGTCCATGAAGATGACCTCGGCGTCGTGACTGAGCGCCTTGGCAATCTCGACAAGCTGCATCTGCGCAACCGAGAGGTTCATCATGTACTGTGTGGCCCGGATATCGAATTCCAGATCGTCCAGCAGCCTTTGCGCGGACCGGTTCATCGCGCGGAAATCGATGCCTCCAAAGCGGGCCGAAGGCTCGCGGCCGAGATAGATATTCTCGGCAACCGTCATGTGGGGAACAGGGCTGAGTTCCTGCTCGATAATGGCGATGCCCGACGCCAGCGCGTCGGCGGGGCTTGCGAATTCCACCTCCTTGCCGCGGCGGCGGATCGAACCGGCATCGCGGTTGAAGATGCCCATCAATATCTTGAGAAAGGTCGACTTGCCTGCGCCGTTGCCGCCGCACAGCGCATGGACCGTGCCGGCGCGAAGCTGGAGGCGGCCTTCGCGCAAGGCTGCAACCCCGCCAAAGGACTTCTTCAGCCCTTCCACCTCGAGCAAAAGCTCCACGTAGTCTTCTCCCTTGGGCATTCGGCAATCCTTTGTGGCGGGAAGCCGATCGACACGGGTAGCCTCCGCCCTGGTGCCAATGTGACAATAGTCAACATTTGTTCGACAAATGTCAAGTTGTAGATGATTTGATTGGTCGCGGCGCTGGAAATCGCGGTCGAAGCGGCCGCAACATCGCTTTTGCCGGGCCGGGCGGAGGTTCGAGGAAACCGGGATCAGCAAAGAAACTGCAGCAGCACCGAGACGACGGCGACCGCAACGCGCAGCCCGGCCGTCCGGTCACGCAGCGCGCCGACATCATCTGCGGCATCCCTAAGGGGTTGGGCGATCTGGATGAGTGTTTTCCCCGATCGCTTCACGCTAGATCCGGTTCGTCAAATGCCGGGATTGGACGCTTTAGGGCCGATTTTGAGTGGCGCGTCGTTTTCATCCGGGTTGGGGACAGGGGCTTCGTCGGGAAGTCTGTCCGGGTCCGGCTCACGCACCGGCTTCGGTTCGGGAAACGGCGGCGGCGTGGGCGCCGGAGTGGGCGTTGGTTCGGGAGTGGGAAGAATGGCCATGGTGTGATTTCCTTCCGCTCGCTGCACTCTGCCTTGGCGGGTCATCGACGTCGGGTGGGATTTCTGACGCCACCCGTTTCGACTGGTTTTGCTCTACGGGCTGATGCACGCAGAACGACCACGCGTGCCTATGGTTCCGATGCGAGCCTCCGATGAGGCATCAGGCGCTCGTGGCAGGACGGCGCCGTCAGAAAATTGATCGAATGGTCCGCGCATGAGGGCCTTGTCGGCGTCGTGGAGCGCCATAATTTCCATTTCAGGGTGGGACGAACTCACCTGCTGAATAGGAGGCGGTCGTGAAGCACCAAACACTTGACCAACTGCATGCCGTTGCCGACGTTCACGCTGAAGCAACAGACCTCGTGGCGACTCGAAGCCAGCGTCTCGAACGTTGGGCGAAGCTGCTGGAGCAAAATCCCGATCGGCGTCTCGAAGCGCTGACGGGCACCGAATACAAATCCCCTGAGATACGCGAAAAAATGCGTTACAACGACTCGCCTCTCACCGTTGCCTTCGAGGATCCGATTTTTCGTGCACAAGGCTTGAGAGATGACACCTATGGCGAAGCCAGGCGCTTCTTCGAACTGACCGACTGGCAGTTGCACGAAATCGTCTGCCATTGCCATGTCGGCGCCACGATACGAGCGCGGTGGGCTGCCTCTCGCGTCCGTGCGGCAATGTCGGAGAGGTTCGGTTTCTTTGCCTGGCTGCGCGGAACATTCATGCATTGAAGCATCGGCATTGAAGCTACGGGCATTGAAGCAGCGGGCATTGACGCTAGGGGCCGGCATGTTCGGATGATGGAGGCGGCGAAGTGATTTTCACGCCTCGCATCAATGGTCGTTGATGACGGATATGCCGTTCGGCGGCGATCCGCCATCGGCGAAACTTGGATACCATCCGCATGGGCGGGGTTCAGTCGGCGGGCGCGGTGTAGCGGCGATGGACCGCTTCCGCGATAGCGGCGCGGCTTCTATGCGGATCGAGACTATCGTCATCCTCGATGACAGCCGCTTCCTCCGCAAGTTCCTTGTCCTTGACCTGGTTGCGGAACCAGGCCGAATAGTCGCCCGCGCGCAAATGATGCTCCCAGGTGCGGTCGTCGATCCCCTCGGCGAGATGGAGGAACATCATGAGATTTTGCGCTTTCAGGTTGAGCGTGCCGTCAGCGCCGCGGAAATAGAAACTGTTGTCGCCAAGATCGCCCTCGGCATATTTGCGTATATGGCGCTTGCGTTCTTGCCGGGGACGCTCGACCGAGATCGGCCTCGCGGGATCTGCTGTCGAGCGGTTCCAATACAAAACCTTGCTTTCCGGTGGCGGCGCGACGCCCTCCGGCACGTCCTCGCCAATTGCGGCACAGAAGCTTTCGACGACCTTGTCGGCTTCCGGGCCAAGAGCCAGCACCGTGTCGACACCTGCCAGCACGTCGCGCGAAACCAGATCGGGATGAACTGTGACCAGAATGGTCGCCGAAAGGCTTTTTGGAAGCGCAAAGGATGTGCCGTCGCGCGCGTGCGGCAACAGGTGGTGGGCCTCGTCGATGATCAGCCAGTGCGGGCGTCCGGTGCGGGCGCGAAGCGCGGCAAGCTCCGGCAGCAGCTTGGCGAAGGCGTTTGGCCGTTCCCCGGTCTTGATCCCGAGCATGTTGACGGCGACATTGTTGGACGGGTTGGACAAAAGGTCGAAGATTTCGCGCGAGCTCGGCGGGCTTTTGGCGTCGCCAACCACCAGCACGTCCTCCAGTTCCTCGTAGTCGCCCTCCGGGTCGAGCACGCAAAACTGGAAGCCTTGCTCGACGAAGCGTTCGGTAAGAGCGGTGGCGAGGGTGGATTTTCCGATCCCCGACGTGCCGGCCAGCAGGACGCTGCCGCCGCGCGGTGAAAGGTGCATGACTGCGCCCGATCCGTCGTCTGCGCCAATCTCGATGCGTTGGCGCGCTGTGTCCAGCGAGGCGGCGTCATGTGAGATGAGGCCCTCGATCAATTCCCGCACGCCCGCGCCGCGGGCACCATTCGTCACGTGACCCGCCGTCTCCCTTACCTTCGGCAGTGCATTGGCGACGGCAACTCCGAAGCCGACGGCGCGCAGAAAGGCATGGTCGTTCTCCGCATCGCCGATGCCGACGACATTGTGGGCGGACAATTCCAGATCCTCGAGGGCGGCGGCAAGACCGGTCGCCTTGTTGACCCCGCTTGGCAGCACCATGACGGCACCCTTGTTGAAAATGATCTCCAGTTCCAGGCCAAGGTCCTTGATCACTTCCAGCACGATGATCTCGTTGGGCTCCCTGGTGGCGACGACGGAACGTCCCATCGACAGGGGTGCGATCTTGCGCATCATCAGCCTGTCGACGAATTCCGCCGGAGGGGCGGGCGCCAGGATGCGCTCCTTCTTCGAAGCCGGCGTGTAGACGAGCGCGCCGTTTTCGGCGACGACCTTGTCGAAAATGCCAAGCTCCGGGAAAACGCTTTCGAGGTCGGCCAGCTCGCGACCGGTCACCATTATCAACTTGCGGCCGGTTTCCTTCAACCGCTCGAGCGCAGCACGGGTCGCATCGGAAACGATCCCGTTTTCCGCGAGTGTGCCGTCGTAATCAGTGGCTAGTGCAAGAGCATACATCGATCTGTCCGTCGGTAGTCCGAAGCTGACCTGACAAGCTTCTCGCCGAACTGAGCGGAAAGCCATCTGCTCCGGTGACTTTGTCATGGCTGATCGGTTCCAACGGCGCTGGCTGTCGATTGTTCCCGGTGGCGGAAGGCAAACGTCGCAGAGGCCTGGCTTTTGCTTCATCGGTTTTCCCAACCGGTACCCGCTCTCTAGCCGATGATCCTGAATCCATCTGGCCCCTGGCCGGGATCGACGTCTTGAGATGTCACGCCGGAAACCGTTGCGCCATTCGGCCCTTTCCAGAGCCGGTCCATCATGGTCGAAACCGCGCCCTCGGCCCCGACGATCAGTGCCGTTACGGATCCGTCATCCTCGTTGCGAACCCATCCGGACAGACCGAGCTTCTCGGCCTCGGTCCGTGTCCACACGCGAAACGAGACGCCTTGCACCCTTCCGCTGAGCCTGACGCGTATCGCTTTGCGCCCATCCTCCATCATGATCACCTCCGTGCCAGTGGTTTCTCATATCTTCAACTCCCCGGCGGCGGAAAAGGCTCCGCCTTTGCATTTCCAAGGGCTTCGGCCGGCCGCCAGTCCGATCCGCATGATATCGGCCACGGAACCATGCGGCGGCGGCTTTGTTAAGGACGGACAGCTGCAGGTTGCTGGGCTTCGGAGCCACGATTTCATGACCAACGATTCTCCAACGGGAGGCGCCATCCCGGCATCCGTTCCAACGATCGATCCAAAAGCCGCGCCGACGCTTCAGCACGCCGAGGCCGAGGTCTTCTACACAGAGGCGATCCGCGAACTCGCCGCGACGGACATCCCCTTTCTTGTCGCCGGCACCTATGCGGTGAGCGCCTACACAGGCGTTACGCGCCAGACGAAGGACCTCGACATTTTCTGCAAGGCCGGCGACTACGCGCGTATTCTCGCCCATTTCAAGCAGGCCGGCTATGCGGTCGAGATCGTGGACGACCGATGGCTTGGAAAGGTCTTCAAAAGCACGCATTTTTTTGACGTCATATTCGCATCGGCGAACGGCACCATGCCGGTCGGCGACCAGTGGCTGGAGCATGCACGGCAAATCGAGCTGCTGGGCAGTCAGGTGCGGATCGTAGGTCCGACCGAGCTTGTCTGGTCCAAGTGCTTCATCCAGGACAGAGGCCGCCACGACGGCGCCGACGTCGCTCATACCATCCTCAAGGCGCAGGATCAGATCGATTGGCATAGGCTGCTTTCCTATCTGGAGGTTCACTGGGAGGTGCTGTTGATGCAGCTTCTGAATTTCCGATGGATCTATCCCAGCGAGCGCGATCATATTCCGGCCTGGCTGCTCGACGAATTGCTTGACCGGCTCGCCAAGCAGAGGGAGCTGCCTACTCCCCGAATGAAAATCTGCCGCGGACGCCTGCTTTCGCCGACCGACTACGAGATCGACGTGAAGGAATGGGGCTTTGCCGGCGTCGGTGGAACAGGAGAATTTCGTGATGGCTGAGAAGGGCACAACCACCAAGGTAAGGGTTGGGAACGGCGGCACCGTGAGGATTGCGGCTGTCGGCGACCTGCATGTGAAGGAAGACGCCCAGGCCTCTTGTCGCGATCTCTTCGGCGAGGTCTCGCGCGAAGCGGACGTCCTCGTTCTCACTGGCGACCTCACCAATCTCGGCAAACCGCGCGAAGCCGAAATCCTTGCGGAGGATTTGCGTGCCTGCGCAATCCCTGTCGTCGCCGTGCTCGGCAACCATGACTATGAATCCGGCGCGGTCGAGGACGTTGCCCACATCCTTCGGCAAGCAGGCGTCCATCTTCTCGACGGCCAGACAACGGAAATCAAGGACGTCGGCTTTGTCGGCGTGAAGGGTTTCATCGGCGGTTTTGGATCACGCATGCTCGGCTCCTTCGGCGAGCCGGCGATCAAGGCGATGGTTGCTGAAAGCGTCAGCGAGTCGATGCGGCTCGAAAACGCAATGCGGCAGGTCCGCACCGAACGCACGCTCGTCGTCCTGCACTACGCTCCAGTCGTCGAGACGGTCGCCGGCGAGCCGTTGGAGATTTTTCCGTTCCTGGGCTCGTCGCGGCTGGCGGAGACGATCGATCGGTTCAAGGTCACGGCGGTGGTGCATGGCCACGCACATCGCGGCGTCTACGAAGGTCGCACGCCCGGCGGTGCCCCAGTATATAACGTCGCCATGCACGTGGCGAAGCCGACCGGCCGTCCTTACGCCTTGCTCGAAATCTGAAGCTCACCACGCGTCGTTAGGGCGGGACACGGTCAAGTTGACCTAGGCATCCCGCTCTATCTATTTGTTAGCGATCGATCTCGCCGAATACGATATCGAGCGACCCGATGATCGCAGCGACATCGGCGATCATGTGCCCGCGCGACAGAAAATCCATCGCCTGCAGATGGGCAAAGGACGGCGCCCGGATCTTGCATCGATAGGGAATATTGCTGCCGTTCGAAACCAGATAGACGCCGAACTCGCCCTTCGGCGCCTCCACCGCGGCGTAGACCTCTCCTTCGGGTACGCGAATACCCTCCGTGTAGAGTTTGAAATGGTGGATCGTCGCTTCCATTGAGCGCTTCATCGTCGCCCGCGGCGGCGGCGTGATCTTCTGGTTGGGGATCGCGACCGGCCCGCGGCCTTCCGGCGATCGCAATTTCTCCAGGCATTGTTTCATGATCCGCACCGACTGGCGCATTTCCTCCATGCGGATGAGATAGCGGTCATAGCAGTCGCCGTTCTTGCCGATGGGAATGTCGAAATCCATCTCGGGGTAGCATTCATATGGCTGTGCCTTGCGCAAATCCCATGCCGCTCCCGACCCGCGCACCATGGGGCCGGAGAAACCCCAGGCCCAGGCGTCATCGAGGCCGATCACACCGACATCGACATTGCGCTGCTTGAAGATGCGGCTGCCGGTGAGCAATTCGTCGAGGTTGTCGCAGACCTTGAGGAACGGGTCGCAGAAAGCCCAGATGTCGTCCAGGAGCTTCGGAGGCAGATCCTGGTGCACGCCGCCGACCCTGAAATAATTCGCATGCATGCGGGCGCCGGAGGCGCGCTCGTAGAAGACCATCAGCTTCTCGCGCTCGGCAAAACCCCAAAGCGGCGGGGTCAGCGCGCCGATATCCATGGCCTGTGTCGTGACGTTGAGGAGATGCGACAAGAGCCGGCCGATTTCGCAAAAGAGGACACGGATGAGCTGTCCGCGCCTGGGAACCGATATTTTGAGCAGCCTCTCGGCGGCGAGGCAGAACGCATGCTCCTGGTTCATCGGCGCGACATAGTCGAGCCGGTCGAAATAGGGCAGGGCCTGCAGATAGTTCTTGTACTCGATGAGTTTTTCCGTGCCGCGGTGGAGCAGGCCGATGTGCGGATCGGCGCGGTCGACGATCTCGCCGTCAAGTTCCAGCACCAGCCGCAGGACGCCGTGAGCAGAGGGATGCTGCGGCCCGAAGTTGAGGGTGAAGTTGCGAACTGCGGCTTCGACCATGACGGTGCTCCGCTGTGCTGGGTTTCATGGCCGAAACCGAGTGGTCCGGTCCGCCAAGCCGGCACCGCCGATCATGTGCCCGCCGATCATGTGGTTGTCTGGATGATCAGCGTCAGGGTGCCATCGCCATCGATGTTGGCAGCGACAACCTGCGAGGAATCCAGCCCGCTGGCCGCCAGCGCCGTTGCTGCCTGCGGCGACGCGTCGATCGAGCTCTGCAGCGTAAGCAGATCTTCAACGCTGGTCTGGGTGATCACGGCCTCGGCTTGTGTCTTGAGTTCCGGAGGCAAATCCTCGAGGGCGACGATCGCGATGCCAGTAAAGTTCTGGTCGGTGAAACCTTGATCCGGCAAGGCTTGATCCGGCTGGGCCTGGTCAGGCGGCGTT
>NZ_SUEO01000076.1:0-17014 GCF_004962925.1 Mesorhizobium sp.
ACCCAATCAGGCGGCGCGTGAGTTCCTGCCCCAGCCGGGGCGCGATGGCGACAATCTCCGGCCGCAAATCCTCCACGAAGCCGCGCCCGGCCCATGGATTGCCCAGGACGGCTGCCACCACGATCGAGGTTACCGGCCTTGCACCCGCTTTGCCGCCTTCGATGTGCACTTCCTCGATGAAGGTGCTGACTTTTCGCAATTCCATGATTTGGCCTCTCCAGGTGGAAGCTCAAATCTAATGCACGCCAATCGGCGGGTATTCCTCCGGTTCGTAGGAAGAAACGGCGTGCGCCCCGCTTGGAAGCGGTGTAGCGTTCGTATATCCGCGACGGCTTAAATTCGCCTTCGCGAGTGGCGGAAGATCAGGCGTGGACCACGAGTCGCAAATTCTCTCGTTGCGGGATGCCGCCAGCCTCATCAATTCGGGCGGCGATCTCCAGTCCGTGCTGCGCGACCTCGTGCTGGCGGCCTGTCGTCATGCCAAATGGACTTTGGGCTCGATCATGGGCATCGACGCCCCGCACGGCCACGCCTATGTCATCGTGCGCCACGACCCGACGCTCATTCACCGCACGCTGCCCGATCGTTGGGAACTGGCCACCAGTCCCTCGATCGTCGCGCTCAACCGCAATGAGCCGGTCTACATCAGGGACGCGCGGGTGTCGGAGGAGTTTCCGGGCTACCGCCGCGAAGCCTTCGAGCGCGACTACCGCAGTGTTCTGGTCATGCCGATGAACTGCGTCGACGAAGACGGCCGGCCGATGGTGCTGACCGTCGTTTCGCGCGAAATCACCGAAGTGACGGCGGAGGATATCGCCTTCATCGGCATGATCGTGCATCTGGGTGAGATCGCGGTCGAGAAGCAGCATCGGCTGCGCCAGGAGAAGCAGGCCGGCGAGCGTCTGCAGCGCGCCCTCTCAGCGCACACCTCGCTTCTGCAGCAAGCCTTGTCGGACGGATCGGTGGTCTCGCTCGCCGAAAAAGTCAGCGAGCTGCTACCCAATCCGGTGGTGGTGATCGATTTCCATGCCAATCTGGTTGTCGCCGGCCGTTCCCCGAGCGAGGCGCATTTCGACGCCGCCTCCTGGCAGCAGGCGGTGAGCGGAACGCTTAGCCGGCAGATCTTCAAGATAGCGCGCGGCGCGTCCGACGCGCGCCACACCGAGACGCTGTTCGTCGATGACGGCAAGCGACAGCTCAAGCTTTCGGTGCGCCACGAGCCGCTTACCATCGACGCCGAAGTGGTTGGCGCACTGATGATTTTCCCGACGGCGCAGGCATCGGGCCAACTCGATCAGATGCTGCTCGACAGCACCAAATTCGCGCTCAGCGTGCAGATGATGCGCAGCTTCGTGCGCTTCCGTTTCGAGACGCGTTCGCTGACCGAGCTTTTCCTGGAGGTGGCGGAGCGCCGGTGGCGCGACGAGGCCGATACCGTCAATCGCGCCCGCCGGCTGGGGCTCGACTTGACCGTTGCGCATAAGATGATCGTCGTCGATCTCGCCGAGCAGGCGAAGGATGGTGCCATCGGCCTTGCCGATCCGCATCATGAGCTCATGCGTCTGCTGCAGCAGGCAGGCATTGCCGGCACGGCAATCGCGGTGGAGGATGGGCTTGTCTGTCTTGTCCCGGCCGATGCCGGCCAGGATGGCGCGCGCTTCGCGAAATTGCCGCACAAGATTGCGGCCGGCCTTGGCCGCTATTTCGAACGCGAACCGGTGGTGGTGCTTTCGGAGGCCTGTGCCGCGCTGGCCGATTATCCCATCGCCTGGGAGCGGTGCCACCGCATGATCCGGATCGGCCGTTCCTTCGGGCGCACCGGCGTTTTTGCCGGCCAGGATTTCGGTCCGCTGCCGATATTGGTCGCCGCCGCCGACGCTCCCGACGTGCGCGGCTTCGTCGACGAAAGTGTGGGCGCCCTGATCGCGCATGACCGCGATCACGGCACGCCCTATCTGGACACTTTGTTTGCCTATGTGCGCGAGGGTTGCCGCAGCCAAGCCTGCGCCGACGCCATCGGCCTGCATGTCACCACCTTACGCTATCGCCTGTCGCGCATGGAGGAACTGTTCGGCATCCGTCTCGACACGCCCGAACAGCGCTTCGCGGTTGAACTCGCGATCCGTCTCAGTGGCATCATCGACAGCCGCGTGCCGACAGTCCGTTAGACTCTCTTGACCTCGCCACCACTGTTGCGACGCGGCAGTCGCCGCAAGCACAGGCTCGCTGCACCTGCACTTGCTCGGGATGGCAGCAGCACGCCCCGACATCTTTCCTACAGACCGGAGGAAGAACGCCGGCCGTCTCTTGCCTAGCTTTCATCCGACACTATGGAGGAAAGCAATGGCGAACGCGGTGGCACAAAGGACGATCGACCCGATCGCCCTGCGTCGTGCCTTCGGCACCTTCGTCACCGGCGTCACGGTCATCACCACGCGGGACTGCGGCGGCAATCCGCGGGGCATGACCGCCAACTCCTTCACCTCGGTCTCGCTTGACCCGCCGTTGCTCTTGGTCTGCGTCGGCAAGGCGGCGGCGAGCTTTCCCGCATTCAACGAAACGCGGTTCTTCGCGGTCAATTTCCTGCATGAAGGCCAGGCCGAGATCTCTTCGGTGTTCGCATCGAAGGCGGCGGACAAGTTCCAGTCGGTACACCATGACCGCGCCCACACCGGCGCGCCGATCCTCACCGACAGCCTGACATGGTTCGACTGCACCGTTCACAACCGCATCGAGGCCGGCGACCACATCATCCTGATCGGCCAGGTTCAGGCTTTCGGAACCAGCCCATCGGCGCCGCTCGGATTTTGCCGCGGCCGTTACGCCAGCGTGAAGGATCCGCTGCCTGCCGGCTGGCTGGCCTCGCAGGACATGATCATCGGCTATTTGGTCGAAGCCGGCGATCGCATCCTTTTGCGCACCGATGGCAAGGGAAGCTGGGTGCTGCCGACGGCGCGCCGCCGCAAGGCCGACAGTCAGCTCGTCCTCGATGGCGGTGAGGCGCTGAGCCTCGTTCCAGAAAACACCTTCCTCTATTCGGTGGTCGACGTCGCCGACAGCGACCCGGGCTATCTGATCTACCGTGCCGAACTGAGCCGTGAGAGCGCTGAAACCCCACTTCCGGATGGCCACGCCTTCTTTTCCGTCGACGCGCTGCCCTATGAGCGGATCGCCACGCATGAACTGCGCGCCATGCTGCGCCGCTATGCGCTCGAGCGCCAGGACAAGCGCTTCGGCATCTACATCGACACCGGCGATGGCGGCCGCGTCGCCATGATCGACGGCCAGTCGCAATCGTGGACGCAGGCCGCGTCCGAATGATGCTCCACGCAGGACAGACAGCATGAAAACGACGCTCGGATCGCTCGAAGGCTCACGCCAGAACCTGTTCATCAACGGTGCGTTCGTGTCACCGAAAGACGGGCAGTACATCGACAGTTTCGACCCGACCACCGGCAAGCCCTGGTACCAGTTCGCCGAGGCCGGCGCCGACGATGTCGGCGCGGCTGTCGAGGCAGCACGCTCAGCCTTCGCCAATCCAGCATGGCGGCGCATGACCCAGACCGACCGTGGCAGGCTGGTGCGCCGGCTGGCGGAGCTGGTGCTGGAGCATGCCGACGAGCTGGCGCTGATCGAGACACGCGACAACGGCAAGCTGCTCAAGGAGATGCGGGCGCAGATGCGTTCCATGCCCGACAGCTACACCTATTTCGCTGGGATGGCCGATAAGCTGCTCGGCGACACCATTCCGGTCAACAAGCTCGACATGCTCAATTTCAACCTGCGCGAGCCGATCGGCGTCGTCGGCATGATAACGCCATGGAACTCGCCGCTGATGCTGCTCACCGGCACGCTGGCGCCATGCCTGGCGCTCGGCAACACGGTGGTCGTCAAGCCGTCCGAGCATGCCAGTGCTTCCACGCTCGCTCTGGCCGAGCTGATCATGGAGGCCGGCTTCCCGGCTGGCGTCGTCAATGTCGTCACCGGCACCGGCGCCGTGGCGGGGGACGCGCTGACGCGACATCCAGGCATTGCAAAACTCGTATTCACCGGTTCGACGGCGACGGGCCGGCGGATTGCCGCCAATGCGGCGCAGAATCTCATTCCCTGCTCGATGGAACTCGGCGGCAAGTCGCCGCATGTCGTCTTCGGCGACGTCGATATCGACCATGCCGTCAATGGCGTCGTGTCCGGTGTGTTCGCGGCCGCGGGGCAGACCTGCGTCGCCGGTTCGCGCTGTTTCGTCGAGACCAGCGTCTACGACCGCTTCGTCGAGGCGCTGGTCGAGCGCACAAGGCGCGTGCGGGTCGGGCTGCCGACGCTGGAGGACACCGATATAGGCCCGCTGGCGCTGGCGGCGCAGCTTGCAAAGGTGGAGGGCTATGTCGCTTCCGGCGTGCGCCAGGGCGCCAGCATCGCGGCCGGCGGCCGGCGGCCGCAGGCAGCCGAGCTTGCCGGCGGCTGGTATTTCGAGCCGACTGTCATGACCGATGCCGACAATGGCATGGACTTCATGCAGGAGGAGCTGTTCGGTCCGGTTGTCGGTGTCATGCCGTTCTCGTCGGAAGACGAGATGATCCAGCTCGCCAATGACACCCGCTATGGGCTGGCCTCCGGAATCTGGACCCGGGACATCAACCGCGCGCTGCGCTTTGCCAGGAATGTCGAGGCCGGCACGGTCTGGATCAACACCTACCGCGCTTCCTCCTTCATGTCCGCCAATGGCGGCTTCAAGGAGAGCGGCTATGGCCGGCGCGGCGGCTTCGACGCCATGGAGGAGTTCTCCCGCCTGAAGAACGTCGTCATCGACTATTCCGGCGCCATGCAGGACCCCTTCATTATCCGCCTTCGCTGACCAAACCCGACGCAACGACCGGGAGACCGACATGAAATTCTCCGTTTCGCTGACCATGGAACGCTTCTCGCCCGACATGCCGATGTCGAAGGTGAAGAGCAATCTGCTCGAGCTGGCGCGTCTAGCCGACGAGGGTGGCTTCGAGACCCTGTGGACGGCGGAGCATCACACGATCGAATGCACGATCTCTCCCAACCCGCTGATGACGCTGACTTGGCTTGCCCAGCATACCGAGCAGATCCGGCTCGGCACCTCGACGCTGGTCGCTCCATACTGGAGCCCGATCCGCCTGGCAGGGGAGGCCGCACTTTGCGATCACCTGACCGGCGGGCGGCTGGAGTTCGGCATCGCGCGCGGTTCGTACCAATATGAGTTCGACCGCATGGCCGGCGGCATGCCGCAACAGGAAGGCGTTGCCTATCTGAAGGAGCTGGTGCCGGCGGTGAAGAAACTGTGGGCGCAGGACTATGCCCATGACGGCCACTACTGGAAGTTCCCGCTTGCCGCCGGCGTGCCGAAACCGCTGCAAAAGCCACATCCGCCGATCTGGGTGGCCGCGCGCGACCCGGGAACCTTCGACTGGGCGGTGGGCATCGGTGCCTCGATCCTGTCGACGCCCTTGTCGGCACCGGCGGCCGAGATCGCCGTACTCGGCGAGAAATTTCGCAAGGCCGTCGCCGATCATCCGGAGGTGCCGCGCCCACGCCTGATGATGCAGCGGCGCACCTGTGTCTACGAACGGGCGCAGGACTGGGAGATTGCTGTCGGGCATGCCATCGACTACGGCCGCGCCTTCGAGAACCTGTTCCAGAATATCGGCACGGTGCAAAACGGCTTCCCCGAAGCCGTCCCCTACGAGAGCGTCAAGGGCAAGGACAACTACAATCCCGAGAACATCCTCCGCAACCTGATGTTCGGCACGCCCGACGAGGTGATCGAGAAGCTGCTCGACTATGAAGCGGCGGGCGTTGACCAGTACTGCCTCGGCCTGACGTTCAACCTGCCGTTCGAGCTGCAGAAGAAGACGATCAAGCTGTGGGTAGACGAGGTGATGCCGGTTTTTGCCGCGCGCGAGCGCGACAGGGCGCGCCAGGCGGCGAGGGCGTGACAATGACGCGCTCCGGCCAGCTCGATGTCGAGGGCGTGCTGCTCAACTGGCGTCTCGATGGCGATGGCGGCGTGCCGCTGGTCTGCATCCATGGCGTCGGCTCCTACCTCGAAGCCTGGAATGGCGTGGCCGGGCAACTGAAAGATCGCTTCGCGGTTCTCACCTTCGACCTGCGCGGTCATGGCCGCTCCAGCCGGGTCAAAGGCCGTTACGAGATCGACGATTTCGTCAAGGAGACGCTGGCGCTGGCCGACCATGTCGGGTTTGCCACCTTCCATCTGGCCGGGTTTTCACTGGGCGGCCTGATCGCGCAGCGCCTGTCGCTGACGCATGCCGAGCGCCTGCAAAAACTGGTGTTGCTGTCGACGGTCGCCGGCCGCACGCCCGAGGAACGGCACGCGGTGCGTGGCCGGCTGGCGGCGCTGATGGCGAGCGATGCCTCAGTGCATCATGCAGCCTCGCTGTCGCGCTGGCTGACGGAGGATTTTCAGGACAGCAACCCGGAGGTCATCGCCGAGTTGCGCTGGCGTAACGCTGAAAACGACCGCGACTGCTATGCGGCCGCCTATCGCGTTCTGGCCGAGACCGATTTTGGCGGCATTCTCGACCGCATCGCCTGCCCGACGCTGATCGTGACCGGCGAGGACGATCAGGGCTCCAGCCCGCGGATGGCACGGCTGATGCACGAACAGGTGCAAGGGTCGCAACTCGCCATCCTGCCCGGCCTTCGTCATTCGATCCTTATCGAGGCGCCGGCTCGGGTTGCCGCCGTGATGGGCGATTTCCTATTGGACACTGACCGCGGGAAAGAGGCCGCCGCCAATGAACAGTAGCCTTCGCGATGCGAAAGACAACGTCGCACACCAGCCTCTGTACGAGGGCTCGCATGCAGCGGGACCGGACCTTCCCAGTGATCGTTGGAATGGCGACGACAAACATGCTCCGCGACATCGGAAGACCGGACCGGCCGCAACGTCGCTAAATCCACGAGCCTTTGGGAGAGGACGCCGACCTGGTCGGCACGAAATTGCGAGTCACTGCTGGCTGAACCATCGTGACCGCAAGAGACTGAACAACAACAGGGGAATACACACATGACATTCTGGAACAGACGACACGTGACGATAGCCGCAGTGGCGCTTGCGCTTGGCGCATATCGTGCTCACGCAGGCGCGGTGCTCGATCGCGTGATGGCAGCCGGCACGCTCAAGGTGGCGACCGATGCCAACTGGGCGCCGCAGTCCTTCGTGAATGCCAGCAACGAGTTGGACGGCTTCGATGTCGACGTCGCCAAGGCGATCGGCAAGCACCTCGGCGTCAAGGTCGAGTTCATCACGCCCGGCTGGGACATCATCACCGCCGGCCATTGGGCAGGGCGCTGGGACATGCATGCAGGCTCGATGACGCCGACCAAGAAGCGCGCCGAGATCTTCGATTTTCCTGCGGTCTACTATTACACACCGGCGGCCGTTGCCGTGCACAAGGACAGCAAGGCCAAGACGCTGGCCGATCTCGACGGCAAGGTGGTCGGCGCCACCAGCACCTCCACCTTCGAGGCTTATGCCAAGAAGGATCTGACGCTCGACGCCGCCGGCGCGCCGCCATTCGAATACAAGCTTAACCCGAAGGAGGTCCACTCCTACGAGAATTCGACGACCGCCTTTGACGACCTTCGCCTCGGGAACGGCGTGCGCCTGGACGCAGTGGTCTCTTCGCTGCCGTCGATCCTCGACGCCGAGAAGGCCGGCTACCCGATCAAGCAGGTGGGCGATCCGGTCTTCTACGAGCCGCTGGCGATCGCCATCGAGCGCGGCGATCCCGAACTCTCCGCCAAGATCGCCGACGCCGTGAAAGCGATGAAGGAGGACGGCACGTTGAGCAACCTTTCCGAAAAGTGGTACGGGCAGGATTATTCGAAGACGAACTAGCCCCTTCAAAGGCGGCCTGCCCCCCGGCAGGCCGCCGAACAGCCGGTGCTCAAAAGATGCTTTATCCGGATACCGTCGAAGCCGAAATCCTCGTCCACAAACCCTGGTTCGTGGCGACGATGTTCGGCGTCGTTCTGCTTCTCTTCATGGCTTTCAACATGTCGGGCACCAGCTTCGCTGAACTGATGCGTCCGGTGATCGGCGAACCGTCGGTGAGTGGCCTCTACGGCCGCTTTGCCATTGCCTTCGCCATAGCGGTGATCTTCACCTTGAACGTCGTGCTGATCGGCTTCGCGCCGCTCAAGTTCCAGATCGGCATCGTCTGGCTCGAGCTGCTGCTCCTGTTCATCGCATTCTTCGAGACGTTCCATCTCAGCCTGCCCTTTATCAGAGAGAAGCTGCCATTCCTGATCAGCCAGGGCGTCGTCACCACCCTCTACGTCTCGGCGATTTCCATCGTCATCGCTTCGGTCATCGCGGTGGCGGGCGCGGTCGCCAAACTCTCCAACAATGGCTTTGCCTTTGCCATTGCCAGCTTCTACACCTCCTTCTTCCGCGGCCTACCGTTGCTGATGCAGGTCTACCTGATCTATCTCGGCCTGCCGCAACTCGGCTTCGTCATCAACGCCGTGCCTGCCGGCATCCTGGCGCTTTCACTCTGCTACGGCGCTTACATGACCGAGATCTTCCGCTCCGGCATACAGAGCATCGATCGCGGCCAGTGGGAGGCGTCGCGCTCCATGGGCTTCGGCTTCGCGCTGACCATGCGTCGCATCATCCTGCCGCAGGCGCTGCCGGTCATCATTCCGCCGACGGGCAACCAGTTCATCTCGATGCTGAAGGATTCCTCGCTGGTCTCGGTCATCGGCGTGTGGGAGCTGATGTTCCTGGCGCGCACCCTTGGCCAGAAAACCTTCCAGCACATGGAGATGCTGATTTCGGCAGCCATGATCTACTGGATGCTGTCGATCTGCCTCGAACTGATCCAGTCGCGGATCGAACGGCATTACCACAGGAGCAAGGTGCGATGAGGGCTCCGGCCATCATTGAAGCCAAGGCCGTTTCCAAATGGTACGGCCAGTTCCACGCGCTGAAGGACATCAACCTGACGGTCCGCAAGGGCGAGCGGATCGTCATCTGTGGCCCATCTGGCTCGGGCAAATCGACGCTCATCCGCTGCTTCAATCGCCTGGAGGCGCATCAAGTGGGCGACATCGTCATCAACGGCGTTGCCTTACACGGCAAGATGACCAACGCCGCCGTGCGCTCCAATGTCGGCATGGTCTTCCAGCACTTCAATCTGTTTCCGCACATGACGGTGTTGATGAACTGCATGGCCGGGCCGATGTGGGTCAAAGGTGTCTCGGCCGCGAATGCGCGCAAGACCGCGCTGAGGTTCCTCGAGCGGGTCCGCATTCCCGAGCAGGCGAACAAGTTCCCCATCCAGCTGTCCGGCGGCCAGCAGCAGCGTGTGGCGATTGCCCGCAGCCTGTGCATGGAGCCGGCTGTCATGCTGTTCGACGAACCGACCTCCGCACTAGACCCCGAAATGGTCTCCGAGGTTCTAGAGACGATGACGGGATTGGCTCGCGACGGCATCACCATGGTGTGTGTGACGCACGAGATGGGTTTTGCGCGTGCGGTCGCCGACCGGGTGATCTTCATGGACGCCGGCCAGATCGTCGAGGAGGGCACGCCCGACGAGTTCTTCAGCCGCCCTCGCCATGATCGAACGAAGTTGTTCCTCAGCCAGATTTTGAAGCATTAGACTTCCAGAAAAAGGCTGCTTTTTCACGTCGTTTTCGAAAAGCTGACAGTCAGCTTCCGTGAAGATCCTATGGGGATGGAAGGCGATCAGCGCTCTGCCAGAGTGAAGTCGCCAAACATCACCTGGAGGTCAGCATGCAAGCCAATGCCACCAAAGCCCCGACCGCTATCCGCGTCGACCTTGCCGCAATATTTGTCTCGTTAGAACTGTCTCGTTCAAAATGGCTCGTGACTTCGCTTTCGCCAGGTGGGGGCGAGAGAATGTCGAGACACCTCGTGTCGGGGGGCGACATTCCGGGTTTGCTCGATCACTTCGCAGAGCTGCAGCGAAAGGCGGAAGTGCGGACAGGGCAGAGTTTCCGGGTCATATCAATCCAGGAAGCTGGTCTGGATGGATTCTGGATACATCGGGTCCTCGAACGCGAAGGCATCGAGAGTTATGTCGTCGACCCGGCATCCATTGCCACATCGCGACGCCGTCGGCGGGCCAAGACCGACAGGATTGACGGGGAAGCACTGGTTCGAGCGTTGTTGGCCTACAACCGCGGCGAGCCTCGGGTTTGCGCGATGTTGCGAGTGCCAACGCCGGAGGAGGAAGACCGTCGCCGGTTGGTGCGAGAGCGGAAGGCGCTGACAAACGAGCGGATCAGGCACGTCAACAGGATTAAGGGCCTTCTGTTCAGCCAAGGTGTGTCCGGATATGAACCATTGAAGAGCGATCGACGTAAATGCCTCGACGCGCTCATTACCGGAGACGGGCGTCCACTGCCGCCGGCGCTCATGGCGCAAATCAGCCGCGAGCTTGATCGCATCGAGTTGCTGATCCAGCAGATCAAGGAGGTTGAAGAGGCACGCGACGCCTTGCTCGTCGCGGCAGATGAGCCAACGCCGGCCCTGCTGCTCAGCCTCAAGGGAATAGGTCCGGAGTTCGCGGCCGTCCTATGGTCTGAGGGATTGTCGCGCAAGTTTGACAATCGACGACAGGTTGCCGCCTACGCTGGTCTGGTGCCCACGCCCTGGCAAAGTGGGCAGATTAATTGCGAGCAGGGAGTCTCGAAATCCGGCAATCCTAGGCTCCGGTCGACGCTTGTCCAGGTTGCGTGGCTCTGGGTGCGCCATCAACCCAATTCCGCACTCAGCCAGTGGTTCAGGGCGCGTGTCATCCAGAATGGTGGCCGGTACAAGAAGACGGCGATCATCGCCCTGGCTCGGAAACTGCTTGTTGCGCTGTGGAAATATGTGAACGCCGGAGTCGTTATAGAAGGAGCTCTCCTGACGAAACCATCAGCGTAGACGCCAGTCGATCATAACAATCTCCAGGACCGATCAGGCCTGGCAGATCCTCGGTAGACGAACCGACGAAACTCATGGCCTCAAACAGCCGCCGCTGAAGAATGGTTTCGTCTCTTGGGTCCGAATCCGCCGCAAGCGGGATCATGGAACAGGTGCTTGCGCCTGACCGAATATAAGGTGGACTGGGTTCGCTCGCGAACCGCGTCACGCAAACGGACTCATCGAATGGATCTACGGATTGCCCCGGAGGTACATGACAATGTCGACGTGACGCCGTTTGTGGTTGACCATCCCCATATAAGAGTTTCGGGCGCCGGCAGGCGTACGAAAGCCCCCGAGGAAGGAACCCGCGGGCCACAGGCGATGGTTATGGGGATTTCGATTTGCGGCTGGTGTCGGCGATGTCGCGACCGCCGCCGGGAATCGGTGCGTTTGATGCGGACGGACCGCTTCGCCTTTCAGCCACGCGGTATTGTCGGCTCGTCGCGCGGCCGGACGCGACCCGTTCGGCGTCGATGATCACCATGGACACGCGTGGGTCCGTTGCCGGAGGCTGAGTGCCTGCGGCTGAAGGCTGGAGCATTCCATGCCGGTTCATGGAGAGTTCTCCCGGTTCGTCGCCGTGGTGTTCGGCGGTCCGCGCGGCTGTCTCCACCGTTCGAACGTCTCGATGATGATCATGCGTCCGCCGCAGCACGAGCATGTCGGCCGGACGTCAGTCGGTTCTACCGAGTTGTCGTCCTCGGACGGCGCAGCGAAGTTCAGCAGTTCGCGGGCGCGTGCGAGGCTAGCCTTGTGGGCCGAGCCGGCGAGCAGGCCGTAGTGACGGATTCGATGGAAGCCACGTGGCAGGACGTGGAGCAGGAAACGGCGGATGAACTCGTCGGTTGCGAGCGTCATGACCTGCTGCCGATCGGGGCCGTCACGACGATAGTCCTTGTAGCGGAAGGTGACGCCGCTCTTGTCGAAGGCGATCAGCCGGCTGTTCGAGATCGCGACCCGGTGGGTATAGCGGGACAGATAGGCGAGCACCGCCTCCGGCCCGGCGAATGGCGCCTTGGCGTACACCACCCAGCGCTTCTTGCGGACCGGCGACAGGTGCCGCACGAATGCCTGCCGCTCGGACAGGTGCGCCATCGATCCGAAGAAGGCGAGCCGTCCTGCATCGTGCAGCGCGACCAGCCGGGTGAGGAAGAGCCGTCGGAACAGCTGCGAGTACGCGCACCGGAAGCAGGAAGGCCGACCGAGAAGATATCCAGCGGCTTCCGTCTGGCGCGATGCCGCCGCCCGGCACGATCATGTGCAGGTGCGGATGGTGCGTCATCGCCGATCCCCAGGTGTGGAGCACCGCAGTGATGCCGATGCGCCCGCCGAGATGTCTTGGGTCGGCGGCGATAGTCAGCATAGTCTCCGCTGCCGCCTTGAAAAGCAGGTCGTAGACGATCGCCTTGTTCTGGAACGCGATGTCGGCGACCTCGGCGGGCAGCGTGAACACGACGTGGAAGTATCCGACCGGCAGCAGGTCGGCCTCGCGCTCGGCCAACCACGTCCGTGCGGCCGCGCCCTGGCACTTCGGGCAGTGCCGGTTGCGGCAGGAGTTGTAGGCAATCCGCCATTGGCCGCAGTCCTCGCAAGCCTCGACGTGACCGCCAAGGGCTGCGGTGCGGCAATACTCGATCGCCGACATGACCTTGAGCTGGGTGAGGCTCAGGTGACCTGCATGGGCGGCCCGATAGGCGGGGCCGGCAGCACGGAAGATGTCGGCGACCTCGATCGAGGCGCGCACGGCTCAGATGTCGGGCGAGCCCTCTCCCGGCTTGAACAGCCCGAGCTTGTCGAGCGGGCTCGTCACGGCACGCACCGTCCGGGTCGCCACCTTCGCGTAAAGGGCGGTGTTGTTGAGCTTGGCATGCCCGAGCAGGACCTGGATGATGCGGATGTCGGTGCCGTCCTCCAGCAGGTGGGTGGCGAAGCTGTGGCGCAGCGTGTGCGGCCCGACCCGCTTGGCGATGTCGGCGGCCTGGGCCGCCTCGACGACGATGCGATAGAGCTGCCGCGTGCTGATCGGCTTCATCGCGTGCTGTCCGGGGAACAGCCAGCCGTCGCGGTGCATCACGCCCTGCTGACGTCCGACCTTCCACCACTCACGCAGAAGCGTGAGCAGATCCTCCGAGAGCATGGCGTTGCGATACCGCCCGCCCTTGCCACGCTCGACGCGCAGCAGCATGCGCTCGCTGTCGACGTCGGTGACCTTCAGCATCGACACCTCGGCGACACGCAGGCCCGCGCCATAGGCAACCGACAGTGCGGCCTGGTGCTTGAGACAGGTGGTGGCGTTGAGCAGCCGGGTGACCTCGTCGCGACTGAGCACCACGGGCAGGTTGCGCGGATGCGACAGCCGGACGAGCCGGCGCGCCAGATCCGGGCGGTCGAGCGTTTGGGTGAAGAAGAAGCGCAGCGCCGACACGATGCTGTTCATCGTCGGCACGGGAACGCCGTCCTCCTGCTGCTCGATCTGGAACCGGCGCAGGTCGTCGGCGGTAGCGGTGTCTGGTGAACGCCCGAGGAATGTCGCCAGACGTCCGATGTCGCGGAGATAGTTGCGCTGCGTCTCGCGTGAGAAACGCCGCATGTTCATGTCGTCGATCAGCCGCTGGCGCAGCGGGCTGACGGGTGCATCGAGAACGGGATGGTGCATGGTCAGGCTCCTTGTTGAAGAAGCCCGCCATGCTCTGCTCCCGCCGAACGACGCTCAACGCGAGCGCGACGACCGGTTCTCGATCTCTACCTCAACCGCAAGCGCCCCTCCCGCGCAGCGGGTTCGTTCTTCGGCCCGTTGCGGCCATTTCTGAACTCCCGCATTTTGTTTTTTCCAGCGCGAAATTGGCCTTAGGCGATGAATGGAAAACGCCCAGATGTTCCTGGTTTGTGCTCGAAAAGTCGCATAAAGGGCAGTGTGGAACACAGCGTCGCAAGGATGGATAGAGAGGTAGTAGCGCCTTCTCTAGTCTCGCTACGGGAAAAATTTTGGAAAATGGGTCTGCTTGGCTGGACGCAGAACGTCGTGGCTATTCAGTCGGCCTTTCTGAAGCTTCTCGAACACAAACAGCTTGCCTTCGCGCACGCCGTCTTCCAGCGATCTCGCGTTCGCCATATGCGCGGCGATCGCGCTGGCCAGCATGCATCCCGTTCCGCGCATCGATCCGGCAAGGCGCGGTGCGTCGAAGCGGATTGGCTCTTGGTTGCGGCGCAACAGAATATCGGTCGATCGGGGTCCCGATGCATGGCCGCCCTTGATCAGCAGGGCCTGAGGGCCGGCGGCCAACAATCTTTGTCCTTGTTGGAGCGCACCGTCCTCATCCACTGCCAGTTCGGAGCCAATAAGGAGCGCCAGTTCGGGAAGGTTTGGCATGACAAGGCAGCAAAGCGGCATCAGATCGCGCTTCATGACAGCGATAGCGCCTGCCTCTAGGAGCGCCCGGCCTGAGGTGGAGGCCAGCACAGGGTCGAGTACTGCCGGCACTTGCGGAAATTTGCGCAGCACTGCGGCAACGGCAACAATGATCTCGGCAGTCGCCAGCATGCCGATCTTGATGGCCGCCACTTCGTTGGCCTGCAGCGCGGCGCGCATCTGATCGGCGACCAGGCTTGGTGGAGAATGATGAATTTCCATCACGGCGTCGTGCGTTTGCACCGTTAGCGCTGTGACGGCCAGACAGGTGCGCACGCCAATGGATGCGATCGTTTCGATATCGCGTGCTATTCCAGCACCCCCGCTGGAATCCGATCCGCCAACGACAAGCACATGCGGTTCTCGTCTCATCGCCATCGGTCCGTCTTTTCGATCCACTCCCTGGTGCGCGCTTTGGGATCGGAGCTCAAAGTGATGTCGGTGACCACTGCGGCGCTGTCGGCGCCAGCTTCAAAGACGCCGTCGAGGCGGCCAGGGTTGAGGCCGCCGATAGTGACTAATGGGATTGGCGCCACCCGCCGCTTCCACTCGCTGATCCGCTCCAGCCCTTGCGGCGCCCACTTCATTTTCTTCAAGATGGTGGGATAGATCGGACCCAGCGCGACATAATCGGGCTCGGCAAACATGGCCGTTTCCAGCTCGACGTGATCATGCGTGCTCAACCCGAGCCTGACACCGGCTGACCGTATCCTCGAGAGGTCGGCGGTTTGCAGATCCTCCTGGCCGAGATGCACGAAGTCGCAGCCCTCCTCGATTGCCAGGCGCCAATGATCATTGATGATAAGCTGGCTTTTGTGTTGGATACACAAGGCCTTCGACTTGCGGATCTCCGCGCGCAACCCGGCTTCATCCATGGCCTTGATGCGGAGTTGCACCAGCTTGACGCCGAGCGGCACCAGCCGCTCGATCCAGGCAGCGCTCTCGACGATCAGGTAGAAGGGATCGAGCTTCATGAAAAAACCGCCCTGCCGAATATCGGCGTCGACGGAACCGCGAGCTCGCGCGGTTCGAGTATTCCGGAAAGAAAGGCTTCACGGCCGGCTTCGACCGCCTTGCCGAATGCGCGCGCCATGCCGACTGGATCGGCCGCCTTGGCGACTGCTGTATTCAGGAGCACGGCGTCAAAGCCGAGTTCCATGACCCTTGCCGCGTGCGATGGCCGCCCGAGGCCTGCATCCACAATCAGCGGGACGCCAGGGAAATGGCCGCGCATCGAGCACAGCGCCATCATGTTGATCGGCCCGAGGGCCGAACCGATCGGTGCGCACCACGGCATCAAGACCTTGCAGCCCGCCGCAAGCAGCCGCTCGGCGACAACAAGGTCGTCGGTGGTATAGGGGAATACCGCAAAACCGTCCTCGCACAAGATGCGGGCGGCTTCGACCAGGCCGAATACGTCCGGTTGCAGCGTGTCGTGGTTGCCGATCACTTCGAGCTTGATCCAGTTCGTACCAAACACTTCGCGCGCCATTTTCGCGGTGGTGACCGCTTCCTTGACGGAATGGCAGCCGGCGGTGTTGGGGAGGATTCTCGTGCCGAGCGCGCGGATCAGCGACCAGAATTTTTCGCCGGCCCTGCCGCCTGCCATCTCACGTCGCAATGACACGGTCACCATCGACGTGCCCGACGCCTTGACCGCATCGGCAAGGATGGCCGGCGAAGGATACTGAGCCGTGCCGAGAAGCAGGCGGGAGGGAAGTGTCGTCCCGAAAAGATCGAACATGCTAGCCTCCCTGCATGGGCGAGAGGATTTCGATCCGGTCACCGTCGCTCAATCGGAACTCCGCCCGGTTGGCTTTGTGCACCAGGTCGCTGTTGACGGCGGTCGCCAGCCAATCGCCCTCATAGTCGAGCGCGGCAAGCAGCTCCGCCAGCGTGGTGGCGGCAATCTCATGCGTTTCGCCGTTGACCATTAGTTTCATGGGCAAGCTCCTTGGTTCTGTGACTGAAAACCAGGTCGGCAGCCTGGCGCGCCATGGCGGGGGCGAGGAGAAAGCCATGACGATAGAGCCCGTTGATCGCTATGATCTCGCCGTTCGTTTCTACGCGCGGCAGGTTGTCGGGAAAGGCTGGACGGACACCGACACCGGTTTCAACGATCTCGGCGTCGCCAAAGGCCGGATGGAGGGCATAGGCGGCACCCAGCAGCTCCATCATCGATCGCGCCGTGACCGGTCCGACGGACTGGCTTTCAATCATCGTCGCGCCGACCATGAAACGGTGGTCGGTGCGTGGCACCGTATAAAGCGGAAAGCGCGGATGAAGCAGCCTGACTGGGCGCGACAGCGAGACATCAGGCGTATTCAGGATCAGCATCTCGCCGCGAACGCCGCGCAGTCGGTCATCGCCCGCCGTCATTCCCGTGCATTCGATCTGGCGATCGAAACCGGAAACAGCCGAAACGTCGGCGCCGAAGTGGAACTCGACGCCCATCGCCGCCAGCCTGTCATGAAGTGCCGCCATCGCCTGACGCGGGTCGAGATGGGCTTCGTCGGGGAAGAGCAGTCCGCGGCGGAAGCGGCCGGCGAGGTCGGGCTCGAGCAACACGATTTCATCGTCATCGACACGCCGATGTCCCGAGGTGCGGCTGG
>NZ_SUEO01000076.1:17024-25296 GCF_004962925.1 Mesorhizobium sp.
TGGTGCGAGTGTGAAAGCGCCGAGCAGCCAGTGCTGGATCTCGGACGCGATGCCGCCGACTGGTGGGATTCGGCAACGCGTCCGAGATCCAGCACTGGCTGCTCGGCGCTTTCACACTCGCACCATGGCGCCAGCATGCCGCCCGCGAACCATGACGCATTGCCGCCAAGGGCATGTCTTATCTCGGCAACCGTCACCGCCGCTCCACGTGTGGCGAACTCGAAGGCGGCTGTGAGGCCGGCGACGCCGGCCCCTGTGACCAGCACCCTCATGATGGCGTCTGCGCCCCTGGCATGCGTGGTGCACCGGTCTCGTCCGCCGGCACATAGAGATCACCGCCGTCGCGATATTTCGCCGCCATCGCCGCCATGCCCTCTTTCTGTGCCTCGGCGCGGATGTCGTGGGAGATGCGCATGGAGCAGAATTTCGGCCCGCACATCGAGCAGAAATGCGCCACTTTGTGCGCTTCCTTGGGCAAGGTCTGGTCGTGGAAGGAACGCGCGGTTTCGGGATCGAGCGACAGGTTGAACTGGTCCTCCCAGCGGAACTCGAATCTGGCCCGCGACAGCGCATCGTCGCGGAGCTTCGCCGCCGGGTGACCCTTCGCGAGGTCGGCGGCATGCGCCGCGATCTTGTAGGTGATCACGCCGGTCTTGACGTCGTCGCGATCGGGAAGGCCGAGATGTTCCTTCGGCGTGACGTAGCAGAGCATGGCCGTGCCGAACCAGCCGATCATCGCAGCACCAATGCCGGAGGTGATGTGGTCGTAGCCCGGCGCGATATCGGTGGTCAGCGGCCCCAGCGTGTAGAACGGCGCCTCGCCGCAGACGGCGAGCTGCTTGTCCATGTTCTGCTTGATCTTGTGCATCGGCACGTGACCAGGCCCCTCGATCATCACCTGACAATCCTTGGCCCAGGCGATCTGCGTCAGCTCGCCAAGCGTTTCCAGTTCGGCGAATTGCGCCGCGTCGTTGGCGTCGGCGATCGAGCCCGGACGAAGACCGTCGCCGAGCGAAAAGGACACGTCATAGGCCCGGCAGATGTCGCAGATTTCGGCGAAGTGCTCGTAAAGGAAGCTTTCGCGGTGATGGTGCAGGCACCATTTGGCCATGATTGAGCCGCCGCGCGAGACAATGCCCGTGACCCGGTCGACAGTCAGCGGGATGTAATGCAGCCGCACACCGGCATGGATGGTGAAGTAGTCGACGCCTTGTTCGGCCTGCTCGATCAGCGTGTCTCGATAGACCTCCCAGCTCAGATCCTCGGCGATGCCGCCCACCTTCTCCAGCGCCTGGTAGAGCGGCACCGTGCCGATCGGCACCGGCGCATTGCGCACGATCCATTCGCGGATGTTGTGGATGTTGCGGCCGGTCGACAGGTCCATCACCGTGTCGGCGCCCCAGCGGATCGCCCAGATCATCTTTTCGACCTCTTCGGCCATCGAGGAGGTGACCGCCGAGTTGCCGATATTGGCGTTGATCTTGACCAGGAAATTGCGACCGATGATCATCGGCTCGCTCTCGGGATGATTGATGTTGGCGGGAATGATCGCCCGTCCGCGCGCCACTTCCTCGCGGACGAATTCCGGGGTGACGAAGTCGGGAATTGCTGCGCCAAATGCCTCGCCGTCGCGCTGCAGCTTGCCGCGCAGCATCTCACGACCGAGATTCTCGCGGATGGCAACGAACTCCATTTCGGGGGTGATAATGCCGGCGCGCGCATAGGCAAGCTGGGTCACCGCCTTGCCTGCCTTGGCCCTGAGCGGTCGGTTGCGAATGGGAAATTCCGGCGTCAGGCGCTCGCCTGTCGCAAATCCGTTGTCTTCCGGCTGGACGTGGCGGCCGTCATAGGCCTCGACATCGCCGCGCGCTAAAATCCATTCGTGGCGAAGCCGGGCAAGACCGTTTTCAATGCTGGTTTCGACAGCCGGGTCGGTATAGGGGCCGGACGGATCGTAGACGGTGACGGGCGGCTCGCCGGCTGTCGGATGGACGGAGATTTCGCGCATCGGCACCTTGATCTGCGGGTGGAGGATGCCGGATTTGTGGATCTTGCGTGAGGCGGGCAGCGGTCCCGTCGACACGGCTGGGGCGAGGGCATTCATCTTGAGGCTCCTTTGCTCATGCATTGGAGACCCAGTTCTGTGCCGGAAGGATGAAAAGACGCTTCTGTCGACCTGCCGAAACAGGACCTCGGGCATAAACTCCCGCAAAGCGCTTGCACCGTCCCTACGCCAGTATGAACTGGATCAGGTTCAACGGGTCACTGCGCAGCGAAAGCAAGCAGTATCTCAGCCCCTTGCCGGGACTCCCCTGGTGAATGCGTCAGGTTGGACGGGCCGACGCTATCTTGTCAAGCGCATTCGGGCGCCTTCGGCCGGTGGCGATGACCGGCGGCCTGTCAAAACCGGGCGGAGAGCTCGCGCATGCATCGGGGACAAGTCACGCCCCGGAGACCAGGGCTGGAATGACCAAAGCCTCTTTCGCTTCGTGAAGGATGGAGAAACTGTATCGGCCATGTGCGTGGAGATCGACCGAGTAGCTCAGGCGGTCACGGATGTGGTTATCCTGGTCGAAGGTGACGATTCGCGGCTTCAGCGAGGTGATTTGCACCTCGTCCAGGTAGATGGAGTTGCAGATAATGATCTGGTCGTCGGGCTGGCAGGTGCGGGCGGCCGCTCGATTCAGGATGCAGCATCGGCGGCGTTCCCGATACCAATGATATCTTGCGGGCAACTTATGCAATCACCGGCTTCGTAAAACCCGACAGCGGCGGCCGTGTCCTGGCGCTGAGGATGTGCCGCTGTTCCAGCAGAGAAATCGCATGGGCCGCGGAGTGTTCGCTCTGCGTGGAAGAGTTGACGCAATCCTTTAGCGTACGACCGCCTTTGAAAGCAACTAAGCTATTGCATTGATATGTTGGTGCGGCGATCGATCGCTACATATCCGGCCGCCATTATCCGAGTATTGATCCGCCTGCTGTTGGCGTTGCCGTACATGGCAATCCCTGCGGGGGCGTCGGCGGCCGGATCGGCCGTGCTCCTCCAGTCTGAATTCCCCTGCCGAAAACTTTCCTGGCTTGGCTATGCATGCGGTAGATGAGATCGCCGCCTACCGCGACCTGGTCGAGGAAGGCATCGACGCGAAGAATATCGCCGCCCAGTTCGGACAGTCTGGTTATCGCCATGCGTCAGCGGCTCAGACTTGCGGTCTCGAGAGCGGCCTTGCGGGTCACCTCCCTTATGATTCAGATGTTGGAAGACGGCTTCTCGTTACCCAATAGAAATGGCGACTACGGAACGCGATCGCGGCCATCAGGAAACACCTGTCTTCGGCTCAACCTCGACATGGCGTCCGATCGACCGCAGATATACAGCTATCTCGTCCATGAGATGATCGCGTTCGCCGTAGATTTCAGCAATCCTACGCAGCTGTGGCTCGACGGCCCTCCGTTGCGCCGGCGTCAAATCAGCATCGCCAAAGACGTATCCCAAGTTGCCAATCGCGCAAATGTTGCAGCCGGCGTCCACAACTGCTTGCACGAATGCCGGAATGTCTTTTTCTTGCATGGTCTTCATGTCGAATCTCTCGTGAATGGCGTGCTTGCGCGCCCATGCTGCCTTTTCAGCGTGTCCTCTGGGCGGCGCAAGCCTTGAGCGTGATTGTGCCCGGGCAACCTCGACTATCCCGTCTGCCACGCTCTTTAGAGTCGGTGGGGTCTGGTGATCGCAGGCTGGGTCACTCAAAAGCCTGCAAGAAGAAAGTCATGGCGACCATTGCTCAAGATCGCAAGGGTGCGTGCAAGACCTTCCGTTGGCAGTCATGCACGCTCACCCAGAGATAGTCCGGCCGCGGAAATTCTCCCTTATTCGTAAGAAAGCTCATTGAGCAACTGGGCATTGAGCAACTGGGTCTCACGTCGCGGGTCTCGTGTGCTTCACAGCCGAAAATAGGGTACCGCCGTGGCAATTCTCGAAAAGTGCAGGTTACCTCGTTCAGGACACGGCGGATTGCCTTCCGACGGCACCCTTGCTGCAACGTGCGACCTAACGAGACATATCTCGTTCGCGTTCCCTCGACCTGTCTTCGTATTGCTGCTTGCCCTGCGATTTCAGGCCCTCTGCTAGCTCCTCGGCCGCTCTTTGGCCTGCAATGTCACTATTCAAGATCATGTCCGGCATCCCTGGATGGTCATAACCGTAACGCGCATGCAGCTTCCCTCAAGCGCAGCGCGTATCCGTCGATTAGTTTCGTCGTCCGGAACCCGAAGCCCTTATCCGGCCTGGTGTATCCATCATTCAACCGGTATACCGTTCCAAACTTTGGCGGACCATTTACCTCAGGCATGATCATCTCGCGTGACATTGTTTTTTGGCGGCGCCATCATCGCACGTGGCATTTTCTAAAAATCAAGACGTGTTAATTTGTAAAATCAGGGATGTGGCCGCGCCCGCTGCGAGGATTTGCAGGTAGCTCTTCAGCTCCAACACGATGTGTGAGGCGGCGGTGGAAAAAGGCAACCGACTTTTAATTGGCGGTACTTACTTCGGAAGCGCTGCAATCGATCCTGAGGATACTATTGATCGCGAGCGCCCAATGCGTCCGCCGTTGGATCCAGGTGACCTCGCCGCTCGCTCCGCGTTCGGCGCCCGTCGCAGAAAGGTAATCGCGCAATTGCTGCACATGCGCCTCGCGGACGTAGGCGTGGGATTCACGTCCGATTTCCAATTGATCGCGGCGTCGACCCGTCCTTTGATGATCGCGAAGGCATCGGCCCGTCCGGCGATATGCTTCGTCGCGAGCTCAGATTGCGATCTCGGGCACAAGGCGAGATCACAGTTCTGCGATCTGTGGTAACGCGAGCCCGCGAAGCGCCGCCGCGGCCTCTCTTTGGAATCTGGCCGAGAATCGTCGTCGTCTGAGATCAGTTGATCGAGCAGTTCGCGCGCGCGGGACGCGCTTGCGTCCAGTCTCTCCCGCGAGCTCGCCCGTGACAAGCTCCTCCATCAGCTTCTGAAGGATGACGCCCCGACGCGCTCCGGCACCGACCACCTCCGGATGCTCAACGTGGCTCTCTGAGGTCACGACCCCATCGAGAGGGTCGCCCAGCCGATCAGCGTCGTGCCAACTGGGCCGGCGCCAGACGACCGGTGGGGCACTTTCCTCAATGCACCGCTGTTCGGCGGCAAACATGTCGGAAGACTGCTCGTTCGGCGGGGAGGCCAGCGGCTGCGTTTCCCGACGCGCAAAGGACGAAGCTCCAGCTCGGGAATTTCATACTGACGCAGATCGATAGAGCTGAACCAGGAGTCTTTTGACGCCTGAGGGTGTGGGGGACAATCAGAATATCTCGCACCCGTATGCAGGCCACATACCAGGTACGCTCACGCTGATTGGCATCTCGCCGGTTCACCGCCATTGCCTCAAGATGGCGGCCCCGCGACACGCTGTGTGGGGTTTGTCAGGTCCGCGCCACAGGCTTGGTAAGCCGATGTGTTGTTTGCCGTCGGCTAAAGAGCTGAACAGCAAGCATAAACTTCTGTCGCCGGCTCGATCCGTCAGATTGGAACGAGATTTGCACCCTTGAGGGTGAGACGACGGCAGCAGCCGACCGGCTCTCCTGTCGCGGACCCCGCGATCGACATAACCAAGGAAGGAGCCCAGCATAGCACAGGCACCGCCAGCCGAGAACTCCCCGATGGCCGGCGCGAGCCATGGGTCGGTGGTAGATCGGCTGGTCGGCATCGACCTCGCTCGGGGCCTGGCTGTCTTCGGGATGGGTGCCGCCCATCTCGGTCCCGACCCCGGCGAAGGAGGACTAGTCGGGTTTCTGATGGAACTAACCCATGGGCGGTCGTCCGCCCTGTTTGCCGTATTGGCTGTTTTTTCGATTCTCCTGATTACCGGTCGCAAGGCGCCGAAGTCGGGGGTTGCAGGTAGACAGGCCATTGCCAGAGTCGCAATTCGTGCCCTTGTTTTGGTCGCGCCCGGGATGCGGCCCGACGCTTGGGCGGTGCCATGAAAGATGAAATGGCCGCCTCCGGTCTCGTTGACGAATTGGAGGCTATGGTGGCAAATAGGCGCGTTGTCTGATCGCCGCTTGGATACTGGCGGTCCGATCCTGCTCAGACATTTAGATCCTTCAAGTTCACCTTCGGCCGCGTCGGCATCTTGCCGACTGGCTTTACGCATCCACGTCATTCCGCCGATGCTTCTGCACCGGGCCAAGTCGACATTTATCCCCACTTGGTGCCTCTTACAGACCATCGTGTTTCAGCATCAGTCGGTTCCTATTTTGCCGAGATTCAGGACCGATTGATACTGTGCCGTTAGTGAACGCTACCCGGGATCTCGACTGGCTAAAGGCTCGTTGTTCGCAGCTCATCCTGGCCAAGACGTTGTTAGCTGGCCATTTCAACACCATCGAAGTGGCTGACCAGGTGAATGCAATGCTCGACCGCTTCCTAGCAGTCGGCCTCCGACGCCGCGCCACTACGCGTAAGTAAAATATGTGCGCAGGACGCTGCATACACGTTAGTGGTGGGTTTGGTCGGGTTACGACCGTCGATCAGCTGACCAGCTGTTTGATCGGGAGCTGGATCATCTGCCGCCGGAGGCGCGGTGGCGCGAATGGATGCAGCGCGTCGAGGCGACGATCTTTGCAGCCAGCGAGCCCGTTGGCCGTGCGACGCTGGCGCGGATCGTCGGCAAGAACTGCAGCATCGATCTGCTAATCGACGATATCCGCGAAGAGTTGCGCGGCCGGCCCCTATGATTTGGTCTCCGTCGCCGGCGGCTGGAAACACCTGACCCGCCCGGCCTATGCCGACGCCATCCGCAGTGCATTTGGCAAGGCCGTCGGAGACAGCGTGCGTGGTGTAGACCTGACCCAGTCGGACGTGCTGGTGTTGATGTGCATCGCCTATTTCCAACCGATCACCCGTGGAGAGCTATCGCCATTCTTCGGCAAGGAGATCAGCCGCGACCTGGTCGGCCATCTGCGTGGTGCGAAGCTCATCGCCTCCGGTCCACGCAGCCCGACCCCAGGCGCGCCCTACACCGACGTGACGACAAAAGAGTTCCTGGTGGAGTTCGGGCTCGACACGCTGCGCGACCTGCCGGATTTCGAGGCGCTCGAGGATGCTGGACTTCTGTCGAAGGGGAAGCTGCTGGAGGGCGCCATAGTGCCCGGCTTTTCCTCCCATCACTACAACGCCGACGTCGAGATCGAGGATTAGCTGCTCGCTGCCGCGCAGCAGCCGACCGCCGGCGCGTGATGCTGTTCAAATCTCCGCCGAACGTCGGGATCTTCGGTACGCATAAAGAGAAGCGGGTCTAATCAAACAATGAAGCGACACCCTTCGGTAGCAAGCGCCTCAAGTTGCGAGCTTGGCGTCCTTGGAAAACGGTAGGCGAAGGAGACGTGTACGTCAGTCAGTTATTACTGTGCTCAGGTGCTCTCTGGCTTGGCGCGAAGTCACTTCTTTGGTCTCATCTGCGGTCGAGCTGCCTCTGCGGCGTCACTTTGGATCTGCGATTAAAGTCTCAAGCTCCACGATATCTGCAGTGAATTTATGAGAGACGGACCGCGATGGGTACCGGCAGCTTGATTGTCGTAACTGTGGGTTTTAGCCGATCGTTAAAGATTCCACCCCTTTGCCATGTGGGTAACAGCGCCGTTTTTCCCATTGACGTCAAAACATCAGAACAAAGTACCTTAGCTCTACAGATTTAATAGAATATCGTTTGATCTGGTTTGGTGCGGCCTAGCGCGCATGCAAAGTGTGGGAGATTGATGACTTGGCACGATTATCGGTTCTCGGAATATCGGGCGGCGTAAGCAACCCGTCCCGCACCACGGCGGTGGTCAATGCGCTGGTCAAGGCGGTCGCGTTGCGCGTGCCTGCAGACACCGGTCTGATCGAGATCACGGAGGCGGCACCCTCACTTTTCGCCGGACTATCCCGCGGCGCACTTGGCGCATCTGGAGAAGCGATTATCCAGCGTGTCGAGAAGGCCGATTTGCTCGTGGTCGGAACGCCTGTCTATAGGGCTTCCTACACTGGCGCCCTCAAGCACCTGTTCGACCTGGTCGATTATCGCGCGTTGACGGGCAAGACCGTGCTTCTCGCCGCGACCGGCGGGAGCCCATACCATGGCCTGGTCCTCGAACATCAGCTCCGGCCATTGTTCGGCTTTTTTGGCGCTGTCACCGTCCCTACGGGCGTCTACGGCGCGCCCGACGATTTCGTCGATGGCGAAATCGTCGGCGC
>NZ_SUEO01000077.1 GCF_004962925.1 Mesorhizobium sp.
AGGCAAGACGGCAGCCCGCCGGGTCGATCGCTGGCTAGCGCGGGAGGCCGCGTTGCTGGCGATCCACGCCGACAGCAAGGGGCGGGACGCCTTCGCTTTCGATCCGATCTCCAGTCGCTATCTCGAGATGGCCGAGGATCTGCGCATTCGGACACCCTATTCGATGACCGTCGTTCGGGAACTACGCGAAATTCCCTGGGCAAGTTGGGACGATGAACTCCGGGCGTGGCGCGTGCCGTTTCGGTCCTATGAGGAACTGCGGCGCTGGTGGCCGACAATCGAAGAGGCTGCCCGGCGTAGCGAACCCGAGGAAAGGAAGCGACGACGCGAGGCGGAGAGGGACTCGGAAGCTCAAAGGACCACGCGGTTGCGATATGCGGAACGCCGCCGCCACCGCTATCCTCTGCCAGCTGAAGACTTGCCTCCGATGGGCCGCCCGGTCGCAACAGAGCAGTACGGGGTTGTCGTCTTTATTGAATCGTCAGGTGAACTCGTCGAGCCGTCAGTATTGGCTGCATTCTACCCACACGCGATGCGGGCAGACTTCGACTTGGTGTGGGGAACGTGGCGCTCGGCGAGGCTGACGGAACTTGTCAGGACATGGCCCGCTCGTCGTGAGGCCGGACCGATGGAGCATTCCCGGGGCTGGTGGCAGCCGACCCTTGCCGAACTTAGAGTCGCTCGTCGAAACGCGCGAGCCATCGAGCGTCGAAGGCGAAGCCGCGATCTCAGTCCAACGTCATGAGCTTCTCAGACCGCGACTCGATTGGCCGCCCTCTCCGCCAGAGGCGCGGCCTTTCATCTTTCGAAGACTGTTGTCATCGCCAGCGCTTCCGCTGCCTCAACATCCGATTCTTGCGACCTTAGCTGCGCGTGTATCCAACCCGCGGGGTCGGGGAACACATGGCCTGGCCCGAAGTTAGAGGTGCCAAAGGAGAGAGGGATGGCGACCACGGCCTCGCAGCATCGCCGTTTTCCAACGTCCGCAGGTATTCTGCTGGGGCTCGGCTTGGGCGGATTCTTCGATGGAATCGTGCTGCATCAGTTGCTCCAGTGGCATCATATGGCGACCAGCGCCGGCTATCCCGCCGACAGTGTTGAGAACCTTCGGTTCAACACGCTTCTCGACGGCCTGTTCCACGCCGGCACGTACGTGTTCGTCGTGCTTGGTCTGATCGTGCTCTGGCGCACCGCTCACAAATCTCATCTCTGGTGGTCGGGAAAGATGTTGCTTGGGACGATGCTCATGGGCTTCGGGATATTCAATCTGGTCGAAGGGGTGATTGATCACCAGCTTCTCGGCATCCACCATGTCAACGAAACCGTCCCGCAGGACCAGTGGATCTACTGGGACATCGGGTTCCTGATTTGGGGTGCACTGATGCTGATTGGCGGCTGGGCACTGTCAAGGCGGGGCAAACGGGAGTCGCCCGGCGAGCCTAGCTATAGGCTAAGCCAGACAGCCTTGCGCCACCCTCGCAAAGATCATTTCATCCCACTGTCCACGCCGGGCTTTACGGAGACAGGTCCGATACTGTGCTTCAGCCAGCACTCTCGCTTTTTTCGAACATACGAGAATGCGCGGCAAATGTTGTTGACCTCACACTCTAAATAGCATCCGAGAAAATTGGTCTTCAGGCGCCTGTAGTCGCCTCCAGGCATGTCTTTTCCAGAACCGATGATGAAGCTCGAGAACTTCACCTGGGAGCTAAGGGGGTCAACGACCATCGCAAACGCGTCCGAGTTCTTGACCAGAATTTTGGCGTCATCCTTCAAAAAGCAAAAGCGCTCCCGCTTGTTGTAAGTCACGGCGTTGCATTGACCATCTTCGCTACAAGCTCGCTGGCATTGTTGCTGGCTGACGTTTCTGAGGGTTGCATAATCGAAGCCGACGACATCGTGGTTATCCAAGATGCTGAAGGGCCGCATGGGTCGATATGGTTCAGGAGCCGGAACCCTGGTGACGGCTGCTACCTCGGTTTGGGCCGGCTCAGGGTTGGTACCGTAACAGAAAAGTTGGACGACCGCCGGCTGCACCTTGTCTGCCAAATCCGCGGTATGAAGTTCGGCCGCATCTTCAGGCGCATATTCGAACTTTATGCCCCGGCTCTCGAGGAAGGTTTGCAGCAAGGTGGCACGTAGCGCGAAGTTGACGTTCTGGGGAAGTGCGCCACCGCCAGCCTCCGGCTTCAACGTCGCTGTTGTGATGCCGACAAGAGCACCACGGCGATCGACGACCGGGCCGCCAGAGTTACCCGGCTGAATGGGCGTCGATATCTGGAGGTAACGAGTGTCGTCGCCCAACCCCATCAACGAATTTACATTGCCGGTCGTAACCTTCACCGATGAAGAGAGAACCGACCCGAGTGGATAACCGAACGCTGCAATATCTTCGCCTAGGCGAGCGCCGGCATGCCGAAGGCGGACAACTCCGGCCGGGACAGCGCTGATTCTCAAAACGGCGAGATCGTTCCTCACATCCATCTTGACGTCCGATGTCGTGGATCCGCCTGTTGCGGTGACCCGTGTACAATCTTTGACCACATGAGCGTTTGTTACCGCCCAACCCTCGGAATTAATCAGAAAGGCGGTACCCGTGCCGATGGGTTCCTCCGCTGCCGCTGGCGCGATGAGCATCCCGAGTGCAATCAGCAGGGTTGAAGTTCGGCGCCCAATCACTGTGTGCAACTTCCGCTCTCCACAACGCACTTAGTTTCGCAGGTAGCTCTTGTTGCCGCTGTCGCTTAGGCAATACCGACCTCCGCGAGGGCCAGTGCAGTATGTGCCAGAGCGGCAGGAGCAGTCGGATTCGCCTGCGATCGGCGACATTTCGGAAGAGGAAGCACCAAGCAGTCCAACTGACCCTCGAGCTGACGAGTAGCCTGAACAGATCTTCTTGCTTCCACTGATCGACCCGTCATTGCAGACAAATTTGCTGCCCTGACAATGTGAGATTCCGCCTTTGCTTCCGCTGCACGGCTTATTGGCTGCGTCTGCCGGCGCACTCACGCGCAGTAAAATTACGAGCGCCGCCGCGCATGACAGGAAATACAAAGCCAGCCCTCCACCCCTCTCATGAGTTTGCGTTGTTGGGAGGATTTCGGCAAGTTCGTTGCAGTAAATAGAAGAGTTATAACCACCGAAAGGTTTTTTTCTGCAGCTACCGCCACCTTTCCTACCACTTCGTAACCCTCGCCAGTTGAACTCAGTTTATGAAGTGCTTAGCCAACCGACTCGACTCGTGATCGCTTTCGCCACATCATGGTAAAGGGGGGCGCTTGGGGATGGCATTCCGATTTCGGAAATCTGTAAGGATTGCGCCAGGAGTCCGGATAAATCTCAGCGCGAAAAGTGCCAGCGTTCGGGTTGGACCGAAAGGGCTCGGGTATACAATTAGCACAACAGGCAAAAAGCGCCTTAGCGCGAGCATCCCCGGCACCGGTCTTTCGTATTCGAAGGGTGTTTCTTCCAAGCGGCAGTCAGCGCCTGGCGCGCCATCCCAACGTCATGCTTCTCAAACCAAGCCGTCTTCGAAAGGCCCTATCGCGCTTCTGCTACTTGCCATTGGTGCTGGACTGGTCTGGTGCGGCGCGCCGTCCAACGAAACCAAGATTGCCAGTGGGCGCTCTCCGACGAACGGGTCTGAACAGCCGAACCTAAAACCCGCGACCGCAGAACCGGACCCGGGCCCTTCCCAGGTTCAAGAAGCTTATGCAGGGCCTGCCTCTTCCGTTGAAAAGACACTTTATAGCACCGCAAATGTTCGGCTACGGACATCCCCGTCGGCTGAGTCGCCGATTGTGCTCACCGTCGCAGTTGGCTCTGCAGTATTGTCGTCAAGGCGCGAAGGGCCTTGGCACTACGTTTCTTACGGCAACTATTCGGGCTGGATTCTAGGCGATTATCTCGCGGAGCCGCGTCCTGAACCGGCGGCAACAACTTCGCCGATAACACCGCAGGTGCCAAGCGCACTATCAACTTCAGACAACACCATCTCAGGCCGCGCTACCATCATCGACGGTGACACGATCGACATCTCCGGCACGAGAGTGCGGTTCAATGGCATCGATGCTCCTGAGAGCGCTCAACTTTGCCGGAACGCCAAGGGTAAGAATTACCGCTGCGGCCAGTCAGCCGCGAAAGCGCTTGATGCTTGGCTGGCGAAGTCCCGGCCCGTGACTTGCACATTTGCAGAGTGGGATCGCTACGGCCGCTTCGTAGGCGACTGCTATCGTTCCGATGGCGCGGCAGTGGCCGCATGGCTGGTCAGCGCTGGGCACGCAATGGACTGGCCGCTCCATTCGGGCGGCGCCTACGCGAGCTATCAGGACGAAGCTCGGCTGGCGAAGCGAGGCATCTGGCAAGGCGAGTTTCAACCGGCGTGGGAATGGCGTGCCGCGCAGCTGGCGGCGCCTAAGCGTGAAACCACGAGTCCAGTTCGACTGCTCTCCGGCTCATGCGACATCAAGGGCAACATCAGCAACAAGGGCGTTCGAATCTACCACCTCCCCGGCCAGCGTTTCTATGACGAGACAGTGATCAGCCCTCCCAAGGGTGAGCGAATGTTCTGTTCGGAAGACGAGGCGCGCGCGGCTGGTTGGCGCCGGTCGAAAAGATGACATAGCTCCAACTTTGTTGGAACGAGTATAGTCCGAGGAGCCGCTGCAGATCGATCATGCGCAGCTGCTTCTGTCGACGCCCAGACGGGAAGCCGTTCGCGCCATGCACGTCCGCTTTGGGGCCGAAAGCTGACTGTCAGCTATTAGGTCCAATTTGCCCAGAACGGACGTCGCGCTTTTCGGCAACGGTGCCGTTGCTCAACTGAGGCTTCGGTTCGGAGCCGAATGTCACCCCGTCGTCGACTTTTTTGCGGCAGTTGGAAACCACAAGAACACGCCTAGGAACCTCGTGGACCTGAAATAGTCAGCGGCGGACGAGTTCTCACGATCTTAAAGCACAAGTCACCGCCTGTCGCCGAAAGATAAAAAGCGGCGCTGGAAACAAAAGGCGGCCATGCACGCCTTGATTGATTTTTTCACCCGACTAGATTGTACCCGCGCCTTCACCTAGGCGCAGATTCGTGATCCTGCCTGACGACAGGCATGGCTTTTTCGGATCGGAAACCCCGTCACCTGGAGTGCTTCGGATGAGTGTGTCCCCGACGCCGCGTGCTGCCAAACGAGAGGCTCATCGAGGGTCGCAGTGGCTTAAGTGGGATCTGCATATACACGCGCCCGGTACGAAGCTCTCTTGCGGATATGGCAAACCGGACGACGTGACGTGGAAACGCTTCGTGGCTATTCTCGAACAATCCGAGGTCCAGGCCTTTGGCATAACGGACTATTTTTCATTCGACGGCTACCTGAACACCGTCAAGTGGTATCGTCAATCGTATCCGGACTCGACCAAGCTAGTGATCCCGAACCTGGAGTTACGTTTGACCGAGACGGTCAGCATCGACGGCAAAAACGTCAACACGCATGTTCTGGTAGACCCGGCTGTCGCGACGCCCGAAGCCTTGAGCAAGTTCCTCAACGACCTCGAAACGCACATATCGGTTGGTGGCAGACGGTTACGCTGCAGTGAACTGACGTCTATGAATTACGCTGCGGCAACCGTCAGCATACATGATGTTAAGGACTCGCTAAAGGGATGCTTCGCGCCGGAGCAATACATTATCGTCACCGCCGCCGGAAACGATGGCCTGCGCGGTACCGCCAAAAATTCCCAGCGTAGCAAATCCATTTCCGATGAACTCGACAGGATCAGTAGCGCCTTCTTTGGAAAATCGAACAGCACGGCATTCTTCCTGAGCGACTCTCGGTACGAGGACGGATCGAAGTCGGAGTCTAAGCCCCTCTATGACGCCAGTGACGCCCATTCCTTCGAGGACCTCGGACGTTTGACAGGTGACGAACCGAGCTATCAATCGACATGGATCAAGGCCAATCTGACTTTCCGAGGTCTCCGTCAGACGGTCTTCGAACCGGAACATCGCGTCTTTGTTGGAGACCGTCCAACCGTTCTCGTCCGGATCGAGCGCGAGGCGACGCAGTTCATCGACAGGCTGGAGATCAATGCCCTCGCCCCCTATGCCGGTCATAACGGCACCTGGTTTCGGAACGTCGAAATCCCGTTCAACCCTGAGCTGACTGCCATCATCGGCAACAAGGGAAGCGGCAAAAGCGCCGTCGCGGATATTGTCGCCCTGCTCGGAAATACTCGCCAAGCGAAATATTTCTCGTTTCTAACGGACAGTCAGACGAACAAGAAATTCAAGCGGCCCGGGTTCGCCGAGAATTTTTCGGGTCGTCTCGTATGGAAGAGTGGAAGCGTTGTCGAACGGACACTGAGCGATGATGTCGATGAACTCGAGCCGGAGGCGGTCAAATACCTGCCACAGAACTACTTCGAGAGCCTGACAAACGAAATCGAAGTCCAGGCGCTGCGCCGGGAAATCGAAGACGTCGTATTTTCGCACGTCGACATCAGCGACAAGATGGACGCCAAGAGCTTCCGCGATCTCGAAGAACGGAAGACGTTGAACAGCCGACAGGAAGCTAGCCAGATCAAAACGAAGCTGCGGGAACTCAACATCAGGATTCTCGAACTCGAGGACCAGAGCGAACCTGGATTCAAGACCAAACTGCAGGCGGAACTAGGGGTCCTTCAGAAGCAGGTGTCCGCACTCGAAGCGTCGAAGCCTCCGGAGGAAGCGCCCCCGGCTACTCAGAGTGCGGAACAGGAAGCGGCGACAGAAGAAATCGCGTCACAAACCCGGTTGCTGGACGACCTTGCTGCGCGTGAAAAGAGCGCCGTCACGCGGCTCGGCTGGCACAAGACTACCTTGCAAGAGGCCAGTGAATTCAAGGAGGCCGTAAATGCCCTGAAAAGCCGTGTGCAAGGCGACAAGGAGGTTTTTAAAACCAAGTATAGCGTTCTCGGCTTAGATGTTGACCAGGTCGTCATTGTTACCGTTAACCTCGAAGAGATCACGAAGAAGATTGAGGCTGCGAAGGAAGAAATCGCGCAGATTGAGCGCGAGAGCGCCATGGTTTTCGATTCAAAGACCGATCTTTCCAAAGTCGCCAGTGCACCCGATCTGCGTGCTGCGCAGAAATATATTGCCGATCGCATCGCCGAGACGCGCGCCGCTCTCTCGGCACCTCAACAGCGCTATCAAAGGTATGTGCAGGCCGTCCGCGAGATATCCGAGCAGATCAGCGATATCGTCGGTCAAAAGGCCTCGCCGAAATTAGGGACGATTGCGGAACTGGAGGCGCGCATTGCCCGGATCGACAACCATCTGCCGGGTGAGTTGTCCAAGGCGTTTGAAGACCGTAAGGCGCTCTGCTCGGTCCTCTTCGAAAGCAAGCACAAGATAAGAACGTTCTACGAGGGTTTGAAAACCAAGGTTGAGTCGCGGCTCACCGCGGTGAGTACCGGGGACTTCAAGGTGTCGATCGACGCGTCTTTTGTACCGTCTCCCAAGTTCGGTGATGAATTCTTCAACCATCTGAACCAAAACGTGAGCGGCCCCTTCCGCGGAGTCGCGGAAGGCGCGCGCGCCCTTCAACAGAAGCTATCGACAGTCGACTGGAACTCCTTCGAAAGCATCTTTGCCTTTGTCGACGATGTGGTCCGATCGATGAAATCGGGTGGTATCAGACGGCAGACCAAAGACGTCAAGAGATTCTACGACTTCCTTTATTCCCTCGAGTACTTCGAACCCCGGTACGAGTTGAGACTGGGAGGCAAAGACCTGAACCAGCTTTCCCCCGGAGAGAAGGGGCTTCTGCTGCTGGTCTTCTACCTACACCTGGACACCGACAGCTCGCCCCTCATCATCGACCAACCCGAAGACAATCTCGACAACGACAGCATATTCTCGGTACTCGCAAGGTGTATTCGCGACGCGAAGAAAACCCGGCAGGTCATATTGGTGACGCATAACCCAAATCTCGCGATCGGAGCCGACGCCGAACAAATCGTCTATGTCCGGTTGGACAAGGTGAACGGTTACATGTTCAGCTATGATTGCGGCGCGATCGAGAACCCGAATACCAATGGCCATATCGTAAGGGTGCTCGAAGGTTCGCGGCCAGCCTTCGTACAACGTCGACTCAAGTATCAAATCACCTGATGGCGGGCGTATTCCGGCGTTGCTTTGTATTGTAACGTCCGCGCCTGACGTATCCGGACGTGGTTAATAGCGAAGCATCCGACCGCCATAAGAAGAGCGGGTGATGCGGACAACCGAAATGAGGCGCAAAGCTGCCGGGCGATCTTGGCGAGCAAGGCAAGGGGAGAAGAAGACGCAATTTCCGGCAGCGCGGCCAACGTCAGGCGATTCCTTGTAGATTGGAAGACGCTGTTTGGGCCTATTCGATTTGGTGGATAGTAGTCCCTGGCACAACTGCCTTGGCGATTTCGCATAAATGCTTGTGATGGGTCAGATATATCACCTGACCCATGCCCGCCATTTCCCCGAAAAGCTTGAACACCTCTTCCGACCGGACATGATCGAATGTCTCCATGATGTCGTCCGCGACGAATGGGACGGAAGGCCGGAATTGCGCGAATTCGTAATATCCAGCGAGTCTCAGGGCCAGATAGAGCTGAAAGCGCGCGCCTTTTGAAAGCGCATCGGCGACCTTGGATTGGCCATCGCGCTGCATCGCTATCAGAACCTCGCCACCTTTTACGGGCTGGGCTGTAAGGCCGCCCGAATACTGGCCTTGCGTCATTAGTTTGAATGCGTCCGAAGCACGCGCCATCATTCCTGACCGGTGGCGCTCGCGGTAGGCGCGCAGGGCATTCCCGGCCGACAATATTCCAAGTTTGAGCTCGATATATCGAACCGCGCCATCTTCGATTTCTAGCAGGATGGTTCGGCGTTCGGCGTCAAGACGAGCGACAGCGCTGTCGCCTCCAATCTCGTCAATCTTGTCTGCCGCACGCGTTTGTCGGATCAGCTGTTGTTGGAGTGCGCCGTCGACCTGCTGGAGCCTCTGCTCGCCTTGTGCCTTCTCGATCGCCAGGCCGTCGAAGTCGATTTCGTCAAGGACCGAGCGGGCCTGCTCAAACTTCTCCAGTGAAAGTTCAGCTGCCACGCGATCCTCGAGCTCGGCCACGGTCGTACGCAGACGATCCCTCTCGCGCAGCAATTCGTCGCGCTGCGCCACGTCGGTCAAGGTGTCGACGCCGAACGCGCTCAGCACCTCATTCTTGCGGCGCTCGTGGATCGAAATCTCGTTGTCGAGGACATTGCGCTCGCCCTGCAAGCGTTTCAAATCGTCCAACAGGCCTGCCTTCGTGTCTCGAGCCCTTTCAGCGCGATCCAGTCGATTGCCAAGGCGGACTGCTAACTGCTCCGCCTCTCCATCCTTTGTTGCCTCTCCGACGTCCGCTGCTATAGCGCTGACCTCAATGAGGAAATCGGCCCTGTCATCTTCCATTTTGTCGATGCGCAACTGAAGAGCGTCTCGTTCTTGCACGCTTTTGGCCAGATCGCTCAACTGTTCGAGCACTGTGCTTAAGGCGGAAGCGGATACGCCATTCTCGAGCCAAGTTCCCATGAGCGTTTCGTTTATCGTGGCGAGCCACTCCTCCTCGCGTCGCTCGGCCATTGCGAGAGCACGACGTCTAACGGCAAGATCCTCTTCTCTGGCATTCAAGGCCCTAAGCGCTTCGGCGTATTCTGCGTCTAATTTGCGCTGCCGCTCCAGAAACAATTCCGCTAGGGCCATAGCGGCTTCCAGCGTCTCGTCCGGCGCCGGTGCTATCCCGACGCTCGTCAACGCCCTTATAAGTTCCAGTCGGATCTGCTCGCCCACCTCGGCAGCCCGCTCCGCCTTCTTGCGAGACCGCTCGATCTGCCCGGATGCCGCGAGTGCATCAGCGCGCACCTCTATTTGAAGATCGAAGCGCTCTACCAGGCGCTCTAGCGAGGGCTCGATGACGTCTTCTAGCAACTCACCGCCGACCTGACGGACTTCAGCCATTTTGGCGTCCAGGTCGAAGCCAAGCCGTGCGCGTTGCTGACGCAGGCGAGACAGATCCGCCGAAGCTTCGGCAAGCGCCCTCGTCGTCGCGCGCATATCTGCCAAATCCGACGCGTTCGCCAAGCGGCCTGTGCCGACACCATCGTCACGGGCTAGCGCTAGGACAAAGTCCTCAGCTGTTTCGCTGGTCAGCGCCGCCCTATGCGTTTTCCAAGCTGCGTCACGGGCGCGCCGGCTCGTTGCCGCAGCTTCGTCGTCGGCCACATCGCTCGACGCTCGAAATGCGTCCAGTCGTACAGCGTGCCTCGTGGAATTGCTCTCACATTCCGCAAGGCGTTCGTCGAGCACGGAGCCGGCTCTGGCCAAATCTTTTGCCGTTGTCTTCCAGGATGTGATCTGCCCCGCGCTCGGAACCGACATGCTAGCGAGCATGCTCGCATTGCCAACCCATGGCCGGAGCTCAGCCCGCAACTCCTCCCATCGAATTGTTCCTGCATCTTCCTCTTCGCGGGCCGCAGCAATTTCGGCCAGATGATTGCTCGCTCGAGCTTTCGACAATGCTGAACCGAGCTTGGCCCTAACAGATTCTGGCACTGCTCTTTCCTCGCCAACTCGCTGTCGAGCCGATTGAAGCGCGTCGAGCGCAGCCGCAGTTTCGTCATGGGCGGCGCGCAACGCGGTAGCGATGCCAGATCGTTGCTCAATCATTGTACGTAAGATTCCCACCGTCGCTGCGGGCAAAAGTAACTTCGCCGGATCCTGCTCAGAAGTGCGCCCCAACGCGCTTAGGCAAGTCGCGACGGTATTGTTGAGGATTTGCAGCTGGACCTTGCGTGTGGGCAGATCAAAGCCGGCCGACGAATAGCGCACCTTGCTCTCTGCCAAGTTTCGGATGCGCTCGGAGACCCCTAAGATCAGCTCGTCCACTTCGGTGGACGCAATGCTTGCCATCAGACGCTCAACTTCGCCGACATTGCCAGCCAAGCGCGTTCTGAGGCTCGCATCGTCATCGATCAGCTCGGCTATCGAGCCCGTCCAAGTGCGCGTTGGTGACGCAGTTTCCGGTAACCCGTCTAATTGGACGAGTTTGCGTCGAATGTCCCCCAGCATCGGTCGCGCGCGCTCGAACCGCGCAATTGCTTCGAGCCGCGCCGACAGCACCGCCCGTTCGTTGACTATGCCGTCGTATTGCTGTGCAGCGTCTCGACGTTCAGCCTCCAGCCCGTCGTAGGTAGAAGCGAGCGTGTCGATATCATCCCTCCGAGTTTTTAGGTCGGCCAGTCGCTTCTTTAACAGCGCTATTTTGGTACCTTGGGCCTGCTTGCGATGCAGAGCGTCGGCCTCTGCCTCCAAGGCATTCAGCGTATCGCTTGCATGTCCAAGGCCTGCGCTGGCAGTGAACAACAGCTTGCCGAGATCACCGCGTGATTCTAGGATTGCCTTTCCGCCGGCCTCCAGGGTGTCATCATCCAACGAAAACATCGTCGCGTAGGCATCGCGAGACAGGCCGGCGAGGTGTGCCGTGATTGCCATCTCACTGACCGGCTTGCCGGTCGCGTCAAGGAGGGAATTGTTCCGCTGTTTCGTGCGGGTGAATGAGTGCTCCGTGCCGGCCAATTCGAGCACGCCGCCGAGCCGCATGGCACTATACTCGTGGATGAAGTTGTATTTGCTGCGTTCCTCAATGCCAAACAAGAGGTCGAGAAAGCCGGCAAGAGCGGTCGACTTCCCGGCTTCATTGAGGCCGAACACGATATGCAGATCCGGCCCGGAGGTGGGCATGGGTCCGAAATCGATCGTCCGATCGGTGAACTTCCCGTAGCGAATAAGCTCAAGGCGTCGCAGTCTCATGACGACGCCCCAGCCTTGAGACGTGCGGTGACCTGATCAATGCCCCTGGCCAGCGCTCTATCAAGGAAAATGTCGAGCTCGGCTTCGCTCTTGCCAGCAAAGTCGCGGCCTTCCGCCGGAAGTTCGGCAACCGTCTTTTGAATGAACGCCCTGGCCTCTGCGCGGAACGCCTCCGACGCGGCGTCGCCGCGCATCGACGCGGCGAGTTCAAAAATGGGATCAGCGGTGTCCTCGACGGTTTCGGTCCCAGGCGAAACGACGTCGAGATCGAGCTTTTCGATCCACGTGTCACCCAATTGCCCTGCTACCTGTTGAGCTTCGGCAAGGAGGAGGTCCCTGTCGCGAATAAGCTGCCACGACAACGGTGACGCTCCGGTCAGATCGACTCGAGCCAAGGCGTGCCTCGATCGAACATGGGAGCGCAGCTGTTCAAGTGCGACGCGGACACGCGTAACGACTTGGGGCCATTCAATGGTTCCTGTAAGGTCGACGCTAAGGCGTTCGAACTGCACGACGCTGGTCAGCCGTTCCTCGATCTCAACAGCACCGTCATCACGTATCGTCACAAGCGTTGTCGATTTCTCGCCGGCCTCATTGATGTCCCTGCCCTGCGGAATACCCGGCATCACGACCGTCGCGCGTGCCCCTGGATAGACTTGGCGAACATGGATGTGCCCGAGCGCCCAGTAGTCGAACCCATGACTGTGCAAGTCGGCCACACTGCAGGGCGCGTACACGTCGTGACCGGGCGAGCCGGCTAGGCTAGTATGCATGATACCGATATTGACCGCGCCGCCACGAGCTGTTGGGTACTTCGGCAACAGACTTTCTGGCGCCCTGGAATGCGTAAAACTCAGGCCATGGAATACGACGTCCAGACCACCCGAAGTCTGCAATACTGATTGGGCGCGACCGCCGAAAACGGTCACGCTATCCGGAAACACGAGCTGTTTAGAGATGCGTGAGAGCGCATCATGATTGCCGCGGATCTTGAAGACCCTGATACCCGCCTGGTGCAGCCGTCCGATTTGTGTTGCCACGAACCGCGCGGTCTTCATCGATGTTTGATCGCCATCGTAAAGGTCGCCAGCAATGACCAGCGCATCCACGCGTTCCTCGAGGCACAAATCCACTATCGAAATGAAGGCTTGGCGGCTGGCGTCACCCACAAGCTCCGCAAGCTCAAGATTTCGCAACGCTAGCGAACGAAGCGGTGAATCCAGATGAATGTCGGCCGTGTGAACAAATCGAAACGCCATTCAGCCTCCAGCCAAGGATACAGACCTCGTCCCGGATTCGTCAGATCTAGCGAGGACGGCTGCCCACCCACCCTCGCATCGTCGCTGATGTCTCACTGACCGCTTGCGCCGTCGATCAGCAGTCCGTCTTGGTACCGCAACGATCCTTCGGCGACAGAACCGGCGACTGCCGATGAAATCAATTGCCTCAATTGAGCGCTTGTGGCTTTGAAGCCTAACATCCTCGAAACGCCCGTTGCGATTTCGTCCTCCGTCGCGCCGAGATTGGATCTCACCACCTCGATTGCTCCTTCAGCAACTTCCTCCGACGAGATCATTTCAGGCTTACGCAATCCAGGTGACATGACACCGCTGCGGTCGCGTAGCTGAATAGGAGCGCCGGGCTTGAAGCAGAAGTCGCCTCGACGTGCCACAGCTCCCCGCGCTTCGGCGACAACAAGTCCACGCTCAATTGCGTCCTGAACCCTACCGCCGGCCCGCTGTAGGCCCCACGCATCCCGGATACGCGATACCACCTCGTCGATATGGATCGGCGCCTCCGCAGCCACGACTTGCTCGACCAGCCCAGCCAGAAGACCGGTGGGCGTCTCGTGAAGTTCAAACTGCCCGGGCGGTCTCTGTACACTGGCTTCCGCGTAGGCCCGATCTGGTGTCTCGGCTCCGTTCGTGGTTTCCAAGCCGATTTCTGTGACATTACCTCTGTCGACCGTCACGACCTGTACGGCCGCGGCACGGCGTCGCTGGTTCCCCAACTCTGCACGTTCAGCGAGTTCTCTTGTTGCAGCCTCTATCGCAGCCACCGTCCGCTCGAGCTGTTCACGCGGACGCTGGAACCAGTCAGCACTCCAGATGCGATGAATTATCCAGCCATGGTCTTCGAGCACAGCCTGGCGAAGCCGATCCCGATCTCTGGCGGAGCGCGAAGAATGATACTCCGCTCCGTCGCATTCGATACCGAGCAGATAGCGTCCTGGCCGCTCCGGATCCGCGACCGCCAGATCGATGAAGAAGCCCGCGATACCGACTTGCGCATGGACCTGATAGCCTCGTTCAATCAATGCGTTGGCTACCTGTTCTTCAAAGATTGAATCCATCTCCCGAGTCGTCGTCTGGGCGAGCGAGATACGCCCAGTCCTCGCGTAGTGCAAAAAGAGCTTGAAGGCGAACACCCCCTTGCCCTTTCCGCGTTCAAGGTCGATGTCCTCATCTGTTATCGACGCGTACACCTCACAGGCACGCTTGGCCCGGCTTATGAGGACATTGAGGCGACGCTCACCGCCTTCCGAACCGAGTGGGCCGAAGCGCATGGCCATATAGCCCTGGGCATTCTTCGCGTACCCTACCGAGATCATGATCACGTCCCGCTCGTCGCCTTGAACGTTCTCCAGATTCTTGACGAAAAACGGCTCACTCGGATGGGCGTGGAAGAAGTTCTCCGTATCCGGATTCAACCGCCGCAGCGCCTCAAGTTCGTCTTGGATCGCACGACGCTGGCTGACCGAAAAAGTCGCAACACCAAGAGACTCTTGCGGATTCGACTTCGCATGACGGATGATCGCTTCTGCTACAGCCCGCGCCTCGATCGGGTTCGTCCCTGTCCCGCCTGAATCGAACACTCCGTCCGGCACGTGATGGAATCGCAGCCCCATGCCGGCCTCTTGGGTATACGGACTTGGAATGATGAAGAGCCGGTTCTCGTAGAACTGGCTATTCGACACGGCGATGAGCGATTGATGTCGGCTGCGGTAGTGCCAGCGAAGCATGCGCTGTGGTAAACCACGGGCCGTGAAGAGCCCGAGAATGCTCTCGATGTCAGCGACCTGCGCACCCTCGCCGTCGTCATCTTCTGATTGCGAGCCCGTCATCTTCGCAAAGAATGTTGTCGGCGGCAGCTGGCGTTCATCACCAACGACGACCACCTGGTTCGCCCTGGCAATTGCGCCGAGTGCGTCCACCGGCTGGATTTGAGACGCTTCGTCCATAACCAGGAGGTCGAACGACATTCGACCGGGCGACAAGAACTGCGCCACCGAAAGTGGGCTCATCATGAATACCGGCTTCAACGCCTGGACAGCGGGCCCTGCCCTCAGCATCAACTGCCGGATAGGCATATGGCCTCTTTTGCGCGCAATCTCAGATCGAAGCAAACCGACAGGCCCAGCTCCGCCATCCCTTGATGGGATCTTGCGATGATGCGCGGTTACGACCTCGATGGCGCTAGCCTTGATCCTCTGCCGGTCCAAATCCGCAAAGTCGCGGACAGCCCTCGAATGTAGCTCGCCGTCAAACCTCCCGAGCTCCGGCTCCTTATTCGCCATCGCCGTCAGCATTTTCTCGTAAAAGCCAATGTCGAAGACCGATCGCGCCGATGCGGTTGGAACCTGGCCGTTGGCCAGGCCGCCGATCAACTGTCCTAGTCCCGCCTTATGGGCGCTCTCAGATCGTTCTTCGTAGGCAACCCATTTCGAGAGCTGTTCCTGATGCTCGAGCCAGCCCTCTAATCGGGCAATCAACTCGGCAATCACGACCTCAGAGAAATCGCCTACTCCGAACAAAGACGAAGCATCAGCTTTCAAATCCTCCGCAAGCGCCTTCAACTGCAGCGCCGCGGCCTGGGCCGCTTCTCGCGTTGCACGAGCCAATTTTGCGATCTCGACCCTGTCAGGTAGACGCGCGACCAGATGTCGGAGTGCGCTATTGTTTTTCAACCAGAGCTCGGCCTGCGTAAGCGCTGCCCAGTCGGATCCTCGCCCGACCCAAGACGAGCCAAATGCGGTCAGGCCGAGGCCGTGAGCGGCATCGATCTGTTGAGCAAGCTTCTGTAGGGCGCCCAGTCGTCGCACGAGCTCCACCCGACCGGATAACTGATCAGGCACGCCGGCTAGAACCTCTCGAGACGATTCGTCCGCTTGAGCCACGGATCGCGCCTTCACTTCCATCAGCTGCAGTGAAGCCCTTTCGGCGGAGGCCACGTCACCCAGCATGGACGGCGCGAGGTGGCCGAGATCGTTCCAGAAACCCTCGATCATCGGCCGGCCGATATCGATCACCTTGCGAACCCGGAGCGCCCGCGCGCCCGCTTCGGAGCGCTCGGCCATCCGACCAGCAATAAGTCGCGGTTCCGAGCCAAGTCCCCTCAGCGTGCGCATCCATTCCACTAGGGCTAAGAGCGGTGCCGACGAGGATTTCTCCCGGCGCCAATCTGCTCCGAAGGCGCAACGACCAAAGGCGTCACCATCACGAACCCTGGTGGCCGCCGCTTGCCCCTTCATCAACAGGTCTAGGAGACGCACTGTCTCCGTCGACGGCGCGTTAGAATCGGCTAGAAGGAACCGCAGAAGGGCTTTGGCGCGACGGTAGTCGCCGCTCAATGCCTTCAACAGGCCCGTATGAGTGGCCAGGGCTAGCCTTGTCGGTGCTACGTCCGTATTCCAGGCAGCATCGATAACCTTGCCCTTCAGCTCTGCTTGGACCGCCTCAAGCGTCGCGACGCTCTCGGCAAGGTCCGCCGCTTGTTCAAGTCCTGAGTCCCAAACGGTCGCGGCAAACGCTTCGGGGCTTGCGTGAGGGGCAGCCGCAACCCTCTCCCCCGTCACGATCAATCTAACCAGCCCTGCCAGCGTGTCCGGTACAACCGTTGATCCCAGCTCCTGGTTCAACCGCTCCGCTTCATCCCGCAAGCGCGGGAGCAGAACGGTCAGCTGGTGCGCACGGACAAAACCGTCTTTCGGGAATTCTGATGGCAGCTTTGCAAGCTCTGGCTCGAGATCTTCAATTGGGGTGTCGATCGCCGTCGCCGCCAAATGCTGCGAAACGTCTTCGAATTTGCGGGCGAAATCCGATCCTGTCCAAAGAAGCGATGAGATCTCCTTAGGATGGTCATCCCACACCGGCGAGACCAACGCGTCGGCGGGGAGCTCTGGTGCGGACGCGAGCAGTTCTGCGCGATCTTCTATGTCGCCGCTGTCGCATAGAATTCGCGGAGGCTCGGCCTCGATCCGCGCGGCAATGTCGATCAGTTTTGCCTGTACAGCTTTCGCTTGATCGAGCAACGACCCGACGCGCGGGACGAGCCGCTCGACGGTGGTTGGCAGCACGACATCCAGGCCTACCCCTCTCCAAGGATGGTGGATGGGTAGCCCGATTTCGTTGATCCGTTGAGAGACATCGTCGAGCAGCTTCCGGCGTGACGAAACGCCTTCACTCGTCCAATCGGTGGCACCTTCTAGCTCGATATCTACGGGTTTTTGCCCGTTCTGCCTCAGTCGGGTTAGCTGGCCGAAAACCTGGTAGGGCGTCAGGGCGGACGCGCCGAACGGAACATGCATCCGGTCGGCATGCGCATTGAGCTTGTCGCGCGCCTGCGACAACTGATCGGTGAGCGCAGACGGGAATTGTCCTCGAGGCGATCCGAGTTGCCAGGTACGACGCAGCTCCTCCAGCATCATGCGCTTGTTCGCCTTGTTGCTGTGGAGTTCCAGACACGCGTCCCCTACCCCGGCATTGTCGAGGCGGCGCTTCACGACCTCCAGCGCGGCCATTTTTTCGGCAACGAAAAGCACGGTCTTTCCGTCGGCCACGGCCGACGCGATAACGTTTGCAATTGTCTGCGATTTTCCTGTGCCGGGGGGACCTTGGATCACAAGGTCGCGTCCCTTTCTTACGTCGTGGATCGCGAGCGTCTGGGAACTGTCGCTGTCGACGATATGCAACATCTCCGCAGGCGCAATGTGCGGATCAATCGCGATATCATCCGACATCAACGGCTCGCGTGCTTCAAAGCCATCTGAAAGGAGCGAGCGGATCTTCGGCTGCTCGATGATCTTGGAGCCCTCGGGCCAGATCTCGGGATCAAGATCCCGGTACATCAAGAATTTCGCGAACGAGAAGAAGCCCAGCACCATGTCGTCCCGGAGCACCTCCCAACCCTCTTTGGTTGATACCGCCTCGGCCACGGCATCGAGATACTTTGAGACGTCGAAGTCGTCTCCCGCATCGAAGCTCGGCATGGCGAGCTTGTGCAAGCGATCCAAATAGAGCTCGAGCGATAGATTCGCGCTCAGATCCTCCGGCCTGGCGCGCAACCGGAACTTCTCTCCGGCCGCTCCTCGTTCGAGTCGGACCGGCACCAAAATGAGCGGAGCTTGACGGATGTTTTCTTTGTTGTTCGGGTCGATCCACCTGAGCATTCCCAGAGCTAGAAAGAGGATGTTGACGCCCTGCTCCTCTTCTAGCGTCCTGGCATCGTGGTAGAGGTCAAGGAGCCGACGTTGCAGACCGGTTGGGGTCATTCGCGTCTGGGCCTTGGTGTCAGAATGTCGCGCAGACACCCCCCTATCATCGATCTCGTTGTCCTCTGGCTGAGCAAGTGAGATGGGGGAGTAGTCAACCTCGTCGTCCCCAGCTTTGCTTTCCTGGCCCGCCTTCGGCCTGTCAGGCTTGCCTGCGAGGAAGGTAAATGCCTTCCCTTCGTTCACAAGGAGTCGATAAATCTCGGACGACCTTTCATCGACGATGTCGATCGTTTTCGCACTTTTGGAAAATCGGGGCACGTTCAAAAGGCGATTACGTGCGGAGAGGTCGAGCAACTCCATCCTGGCGCGCTCGAGCTTCTCCTTTAGCGGTAGATCGCTTTGGAAGACTGACTTTTCGGATTCTGCCAACTATGCCCCCACTCCCAGAGCCGAACACTTAGATCCTGCCCAGCGGTGGCCGCAACAAAAAAACTATCCGCATCTCGATAATACTGTTGGCAGCGTGCGGTCCGAGCATTGTGAAATGAGATACGTTGGTTACTTGATTTGAGCTAGTACCTCAACTTCGAGAGATCCTGTGGGAAAGCCGAATCGAAATTATTCGATATCCGGCGCAAGCGAAGGGAGTCGGTCATTTTCGACATTGAAGGCAAGGTCGTCCCACTGAGACCAGCAGAGCTTGTCACTAGTGACGAAATCCCGATGGCAATCTCACCCAACATTTTCGGAATGTCGGGGTTCTGGGAACGGCCTAAATGGCCTCGAAGACCGATATGCTGCGCAAAGCGGACCTAACATAGCAGCGCCCTTTGTGCGTGCCATTGCGCCGGCACGGGCTGAAGTAGATCAGCGGTGGTCATCGTGGCTAGTTGGTGCCCTTCAAGGACCGTCTCGACGATTGCGTCAGTTGCAAGAGACGATTGACGTATGAGGCGCTGATTTTCTCTGCCTTGGCGATATCCTCGGCGCTTCCGTAGGCGCCCTGCTTCAGCATCTGCTGCCAGCGATAGGCGCGGGCAATAGATTTGACGAGCGTGTTATAGACGCCTGGCCGAGCAGAGGCCCATCGCTCCTGGCCAGCTGTCGACAGGCCACCCATGCCCTCTACGCTGCTGGCGCGGCTAGCATTGTCATCCGGAAAACCGAGGATGGTCTTTCATTCGCCGCCCACCGCGCGTCAGTGCTTGATTCCCATTCGAGCGCGCAGCGTCGCTGTGACATGATCCTCGTGCGGCTCAACGAAATCGATCGCGTCACTATTCCTCGATTGAAGGCTGATCGTCATCCAGTTCTCGCCACCTACTAGGACGCGAGTGACAAGCTCGGCGACCTGACTGGCCTGCTGAACAGTCGCCGGATCAAGTTTGAAATCGTCATCGAGCAGCGTGCGCACGTCCCATAGGGGAACGGTCCCATGGTCGACGGGGAAGCGTCGCATCGCTCCCGTAAGGATACCTCCATCGATAGCGCAGGACAGCGAAGACATCTTCAAGAAACTCAACCGATGGTCAGGACGCGCAAGATCGGCAGCAACGGTCGCGATATGCAGAGCAGCTAACCCAGCCTCGGGGGTACTCCATTGCTCAGAACGCTCGCGTAGGCGCCCGATGGTGTGATCGGAAAGGTAAACAGATGGGACGACATCACAAGCGTCGCGCTTGCTGCGCTTCGTTGTGAAGGTGGCGCATAGCGCAGTTACTCCTCTTTCGTGCTCCAGCCCTTCAAGCGGATGGCTGCCATGCACCAGCATGCGCAGATCGAATATCGATGCCTGCCGGCTGTCTTCCAAAAATAGCGCGATGCGAAAACCACGATCATAGGGAGAGAGGCGCTCCATACGAGTAGCGGCGGCATCAAGAAGCTTTACCCGTCGCGGCGGCGATCCTTCATCCATGAACGCGTGACGCAGCGCTACTTGCGCATCGCGCCACGTCGTCGCCTTGCCGCCGGGATCGAGCATAGGCGCGCCTATCCTCTCTCGTCGAGCAATCTCGTAAGCGAGATTTTTTGCGTAGATACGCGCTTCGGTACTCAGTTTGCCAGGCGACTGTCTCATGACGGCATCCATAGCGCATTCCCAGCATTTGAGGATAGGCGAGAGGTCAAGGCTCGGCGAGATCGAGAGGCGGCACACTGCGGCGCGGAATGTATAGCGCGCACGTCGCGCGGATGAAAAGAGCGCCCGATCGCTGGGACGCCTACGTCCGCCTTCGTTGAAGCGAGTAGACCATGACCGTCAACAGCAGGACGAGGCCGACGATAGCGTGTTCCATCTCGCTCGGGCGGGTAAGCTCAGAAGCAGAGAGCTTAAATCATCGTTGTAAGCCGTGTAACAAGCTGTGTAACAAGCTGTGTAACAAATGGCGCGAAAAGCTCATTTTTCAGTTGTATAGCCGTCAAGTCGTAAAGACGCTCTCTAAGTCGAATACTCCAGCATTTGCCGGAGGAGCAAGAGACTCGAATGTCTGCGCGCCGACGAACCCTGACCCACTGACCGGAAATTTCCGCCTTCCCAAAATGAGAACCAGGCCTGAGGTTCCGCTAGGGAATGCTCCCTTTTTGATGAGGTCCGCCTGCTGGTCAAAGACGACGATGTGGTCGTAATTGAGAGCTGTATCGGAATTGGGGCAGACACGCGATCATTCGCTCCCAAGGAGTCTTCCCGGTCATACACATGGTCAAATGGCAGAAGCCTATTCCACCCGAAAGCTGCCAAAGCATACCAGAAGACGGGTCCCTCCCCGTTTTGCCGCACATTCAGGCGCGACAAGTCGTGCGAACTGTCCGCCGGTCACAATTGCGAGAAATCATCCCCTTATCGGACACGACCATTTATGAGATGGAACAGCGTGGCGAGTTCCCACGACGCTTCAATCTGACCCCCCGCTGTGTTGTTTGGGATCTGGCGGAGGTCGAAGCCTGGGTTCAGGCAAGGCGAAACGCATCGTCTGCCGGCGCGATCGAAATTGCCCCAGGTCCAGACGTGCGGTCGCGGAAGACGAGACCTGTCAAATCGGATCAAGGATGATCGCCGCCCCAGCAGCCGGCTGGAGTACGGGGGTGTGCTTCTTGCCCGCCGCCCATGCATCAACTATGTTCGCCCATTCCTGCAGCATATGACGACGCTGCGGCTCATATTCAGCCTTGTTATAAACACCGCGCGAGGTACGGCTGTCTTCGTGGGCAAGGCATTTTTCGATCCAGTCGCGATTGAATCCGATCTCGTTTAGGAGTGTCGAGCCGGTCCGCCGTAGGTCGTGCACTGTAAAGGGCGCAAGCGGCAATTCTTGTTTTTTTGCGCGGTCGACAATGGCCATGGTGACCCGATTGAAGGTGGCGCGCGACATGGGTTCGTCGGCGTCATAGCGAGATGGCAGCACGTATCGCGAGTTCGCTGCGCAAGTCTTGAGCGCAATTAGGATATCGAGGGATTGGCGGGACAGGTAGACGTTATGCGGCTTTTTCCGTTTCATTCGCTCTTTGGGAATGCTCCAAACAGCGTTCTCAAAATCGACCTCGTCCCACGTCGCGTCCAGCAGCTCACCCTTCCGAACCATCGTGAGCAGGATCAGCTTTAGGCCGAGCCGTATCGTCGGCAACGTTGGCACATTTTCCAACTCGTTCAGCATGATTCGGATTTCTGCGGGGGACAATGCTCGGTCTTTTGCCTCGAACGTGGCAATCGAGGCCGGTCCTACCTCGTCCGCTGGATTGGGAATCTTCTCGCCGTGCAGAATTGCATGACCATAGATCTGCTTAACAATATCCCGGACATGAATGGCTGTTGCCGGCGCGCCGCGGTCGCGCACCTTTGCGCAGAGCGCCCGCAAGTCGTCAGCTGTTATTTCTGTGAGGAGTCTTTTGTCCCAAATCGGCAAGATGTCTCGATCGAAGATGGCTTTGCGCATTGAGCGCGTGCTATCCGCCATCTTGGCCTCCTTAAACCAGCCCCCGCCGGCATCGCCGAAGGTGGCCATTGCAGACAGGCGCCGCTTTTCACGCTGCTTTTCATGCGCCGGCGATTGTCCGGCTGCCACCATTTTTCGAGCGGCAATGCAGCGGTCGCGCGCCTCTGCTAGCGAGATGCCACCCTCACCATAGCGGCCCAGCGTGACTGTCTCTCGCCGACCGTTCATTCGGTAGTCGTATCGGAACGAGATCTGCCCTGCGGGGGACACCGTGGCGTACATACCGTCACGATCAGCGACCTTGTATAGTTTGTCTTTTGGTTTCAGCTTCTTAAGTGCAATGTCAGTGAGCATGGCGAGGACAATCTAAGCGGGTTTCCACATATCCAGCGCCAGATTTTACCGTCATCGATTTTACCGTCAAGTCCCAACCCTATCGTCGAAAATTCAATGGCTTACCTAGAGATTAGCTAACGTACTAGGAAGCGAGGTCGTGACGGTACTAGCTTCAAGGGAGGGTGATGAGAGAAGGGATGCCGTCAGGCTTACCGCCAAATGATTCCGCTTGTAGGCAATAGTCAGCGATAGGCAAAGAGAGGAAAATGATTTCGGTTCAACAAGTTAACTGTATGCCGCCGATAGCCACTAAATGCTGGCGAACGACCGAGCTTTATTCCCACTCGATGGTGCCGGGCGGCTTGCTGGTCACATCGTAGACGACGCGGTTGATGCCGCGCACCTCGTTGATGATGCGGGTGGCGGCGGCGCCCAGGAACGCCATGTCGTAGTGGTAGAAATCGGCCGTCATGCCGTCGACCGAGGTGACGGCGCGCAGCGCGCAGACGAATTCATAGGTGCGGCCATCGCCCATCACACCGACTGTCTGCACCGGCAGCAGCACGGCGAAGGCTTGCCAGATGGCATCATAGAGGCCGGCCTTGCGGATCTCGTCGAGATAGATGGCATCGGCCTCGCGCAGGATCTCCAGCTTTTCGCGAGAGATGCCGCCCGGGCAGCGGATGGCGAGACCGGGACCAGGAAACGGATGCCGGCCGATGAAGCTTTCGGGCAGGCCGAGTTCCTTGCCGAGCGCCCTCACCTCGTCCTTGAACAGTTCGCGCAGCGGCTCGACCAGTTGCATGTTCATGCGCTCGGGCAGGCCGCCGACATTGTGGTGCGACTTGATCGTCACCGACGGGCCGCCGGTGAAGGAGACGCTTTCGATGACATCGGGATAGAGCGTGCCCTGCGCCAGGAAATCGGCGCCGCCGAGTTTCTCGGCCTCTTCCTCGAATACCTCGATGAACAGCCGGCCGATGGTTTTGCGCTTCTTTTCCGGGTCCGACTCGCCTTCGAGCGCGCCGATAAAACGGTCCGAAGCGTCGACAAGGATGAGCGGCAGATTGTAGTGCTGGCGAAACATCTCCACCACGCCTGATGCCTCGTCCTTGCGCATCAGCCCGTGGTCGACGAGGATGCAGGTGAGCTGGTCGCCGACCGCCTCGTGGATCAATAGCGCCGCGACCGAGGAATCGACGCCGCCCGAAAGCGCGCAGATGACCTTGCCCTTGCCGACCTGCTTGCGGATCGTCTCGACCGCGTGCTCGCGGTAGGCGCGCATGGTCCAGTCACCTTCGATGCCGGCGATCTTGTGGACGAAGTTTTGGAGCAGCCGGGCGCCGTCCGGCGTGTGCACCACTTCGGGGTGGAACATGATGCCGTACATCTTGCGCTCGACATTGCCGAAGATGGCGAAGGGCGAGCCCTCCGATTTTCCGAACACCTCAAATCCGTCGGGCAAGGAGATGACGCGGTCGCCGTGGCTCATCCACACCTGATGCCGCTGGCCGGGCGCCCACAGGCCCTCGAATAGCGGGCTGTCCTTCTGGATCTCGACGAAGGCGCGGCCGAATTCGCGATGGTCGGAGCTTTCGGCGACGCCGCCCATCTGCACGCACATGGCCATCTGGCCATAGCAGATGCCGAGCACCGGCACGCCGGCGTCGAAGACGATCTGCGGCGCGCGCGGGCTGCCGATGTCGCCGGTCGAGGCCGGCCCGCCGGACAGGATCACCGCCTTCGGCTTGATGCGCTTGAACGCCGCTTCGGCCGACTGGAACGGCACGATCTCGGAAAAGACGCCGGCCTCGCGGATACGCCTGGCGATGAGCTGCGTGAACTGGCTGCCGAAATCGACAATCAGGACGGTGTCGGGATGATTGGCTATCTTCATGGCGAGCGTTTAGAGAAAGAAACGAGTCGGCGCAATGGGTTGCGAGGTGTCTCCCTCAATCCGATTCCGCATCTTCATGGGATTGTCCAAATTCCAGCGCGCCGGACCCGATCGCCTGTTCCAGCCGCATGACCGCATCCGCCAGCTTCTCGTCGATGACATGGAGATACTCCTTCCAGTCGCCGACATGCCTGAGATCGGCAGCCCCGTCGGAAATGCCGCGCAGGCCGACGAGCGGCACGCCGAACAGCTGGCAGGCACGCAGGCAGGCGAAGGTCTCCATGTCGACCATGTCCTCGGTAATCGCATCGTAGGCGCTGCCGGAAATGATCGCCGCACCGGTCGACAGTGTCGCCTCTCTTATGCCGGGAATCCTGAACGGCAGCGGCACGGTCACCGGCAAATCGAGAAACGGCGTCGCGCCCTTCTCGAAGCCCAATGCCGAGGCGTCGATGTCGCGGTAGGCGACCGAAACGGCCTGATAGATTTCCGTCTGCTCCAGCGTCCGGCTGCCATCCGAACCGAGCGACACGACGAGGTCCGGCAG
>NZ_SUEO01000078.1:0-10616 GCF_004962925.1 Mesorhizobium sp.
CGTCGAACAAGTCGATGATCGGGCACACGCTGTCGGCTGCCGGCGCCGTCGAGGCCGCGTTTTCGCTGATGACCATGCGCGAAAGCGCCATTCCGCCGACCATCAATTACGATAATCCCGATCCGGCGATCGTGCTCGACGTGGTGCCGAACACGAAGCGCAACGCCGAGGTTGGCACGGTGCTGTCGAACTCCTTCGGCTTCGGCGGCCAGAACACCTGCCTTGTCATGGCGCGGGAACCGGTCTAAGCGAGCGCTTTCCGCTCAACAGAACCGACAGGCCCAATGCGCGCATTGCAACTTATCGAGGACCGCCGCCTTGAAACAGTGGACCTGCCGCCTCCGCCGCAGCCTGCGCTGGGCGAAGTGACACTGCGCATCAAGGCCGTGGCGCTCAACCATATCGACGTCTGGGGCTGGCGCGGCATGGCCTTCGCCAAGCGCAAGCTGCCGCTTGTCGTCGGCGCCGAAGCCTCCGGCGAGGTCGAGGCCGTCGGCCCCGGCGTCTCCAGCCTTGTGCCGGGGCAGCTGGTGTCGATCTATGGCGCGCGCACCTGCGGGCTTTGCCGCGCCTGCCGCGAAGGCCGCGACAATCTCTGCGAGCATGTCTCGGGCGTTCACGGCTTCCATCTCGACGGCTTTGCGCAAGAGAAGATAAACCTGCCGGCGCGCCTGCTGGTCCCTGCCCCGCCCGGCGTGACGGATATCGGCGCGGCCGTCGCGCCCGTCACCTTCGGCACGGTCGAGCACATGCTGTTCGACAATGCCCGGCTGCAGCCCGGCGAAACCATCCTCATCCATGCCGGCGGCTCGGGCATCGGCTCCGCCGCCATCCAGCTGGCGAAGAAAATGGGCTGCACCGTGATCACCACGGTCGGCTCGAACGATAAGATCGACAAGGCCAAGGCGCTTGGCGCCGACCATGTCATCAATTATCGCGAGGACCGTTTCGAAGGCGTGGTGCGCAAGCTGACGAAGAAGAAGGGCGTCGATGTCGTCTTCGAGCATGTCGGCGCCGACACCTTTGCCGCCTCGATGCTGTGCCTGAAGCGTGGCGGACGCCTGGTGACCTGCGGCTCGACCTCGGGCGTGTCGACACAGATCAATCTGATGCAATTGTTCCAGCAGCAGCTGAAGCTGCTCGGCTCCTTCGGCTGCCGCATGGAAAACATGGCCGACGCCATGCAGAAAATGGCGGCGGGGCTGGTTTCTCCGGTTATCGACACCGAAGTCGGCTTCGGCGACATCGAGGCCGCGCTGAAGCGCATGGAAGGCCGCGACGTGTTCGGCAAGATCATCCTGCGCGTCGGTTAGACCCTGATGTTGCTGCCTAAAGACATGGCGTAGGAATGATCGGCGACGCCTTCAGGAAGCTCCGCAGGGACCTGGCGTTCCGCCATGGCAGGCGTCTGCGCCAGTTCAACTATTGGCTGCTCGCGCGCGCCGCGATGACGATGATCTGGGTGCTACGTCTGCTGCCGGTCGACAGCGCGCTCAATTTCGCCGACCGCGTCGCCCGCCGCGTTGGGCCCTGGGTGGGGCGCCACAACGTCGCCATCGCCAATCTGCGCAAGGCATATCCGGAAAAGAGCGACAGCGAGATCCAGGCCATCGCGTCCGACATGTGGGGCAACATGGCTCGCCTCGCTGCGGAATACATCTTTCTCGATGCGCTCTTCGATTACGACCCGAAAGCGACGAAGCCGGGCCGCGTCGAGGTCCGCGGCGTCGATCATTTCGTCGAGATCGCTGGCGAGCAAAAACCGCATATCATCTTCACCGGGCATCTCGGCAATTTCGAGCTGCTTCCGGTGGCTGCAGCCACTTTCGGCATGAACATCACGGCGCTGTTTCGCCCGCCCAACAACCCTTACCTTGCCGACTACATCCTCTCGACGCGCCGCTCGACCATGGGATCGCTTCTGCCCTCCTCGACCGGCGCTTCTTTCGCGCTTGCCGCCATCCTGGAGAAAGGCGGCAATATCGGCGTGCTGGTCGACCAGAAATTCTCGGGCGGGCTCGAAACGACATTCTTCGGCCGCCCCTGCGAGAGCAACCGGGTTCTGGGCACTCTGGCGCGCCACTATGACTGCGATGTCTATCCGGCGCGCTGCGTGCGCCTGCCGGGCAACCGCTTCCGGCTCGAGATCGAGGACAGACTGACCTTGCCACGCACTGCCGGCGGCAGCGTCGACGTCCACGGCACCACCCAGCTGCTCAACGACGTGGTCGAGCGCTGGGTGCGCGAGGATCCCGGCCAGTGGATGTGGTTCCACAAAAGGTGGGAGATCAGCGGCCGGCGCCGAAAGCGTCAACAAGCGAGACAGCGCGGAAAAGCCGCCTGAGCAGAAGCCGCAACATTGCTTTGTGACGGATTTGAGCATGGTGCTGATTTGCGCCAGCGACCCGCCCGGCTCCCGAGGCGGGTTTTTTGTTTTGGCCATCGACCGCTCGTTGGTCGCCTGACAGCTCGTTTCAAGTTTTGATCGCCTCATCGGCCGTAAGTGCGTGCTCTCGCGTGCCGGAGACGATGATCTCCAGGACCTCATGCTCGTCGGTGTTCCTGACGTAGCGATCGCCGACGTTCTCGCCGCGCTTCAGCACCATCACGCGATCGCCCACAGCGAAGATGTCGACGAGGCGGTGGGAGATGATGATCTGGGCAACGCCCTGCTTTTTCAGCTCCAGCATGGTCTCGAGCAGCCGCTCGGTCGCCATCACCGAGAGATTGGCGGTCGGCTCGTCGAGGATCACCACGCGCGGCTGGAAGGAGATAGCGCGGGCAATCGCCACAGATTGCTGGCGGCCGCCCGACAGACTCTCGACCTTTTGATAGACGGAGTTCACGTCGACCTTGAGCCGCTTCAGCACGCTGTCGGCTTCCGCGTACATTTTCCGCCGATTGACGAAAAGGCCCCTGCGCGGCCAACGGCCAAGAAAGATATTCTGACCGACATCCATATTCCCGCAAAGAGCGAAATCCTGGTAGATCATCTCGATGCCGGCGTCGCGGCTTTCGTGCGGGCTCTTGAAGTGCACCGGCTGCCCGGCGACGAAGACCTCGCCGCCGGCGTCGCGCTGGTAGGCGCCGGTCAGGATCTTCATCAGCGTCGACTTGCCGGCCGAGTTGTCGCCGACGAGGCCCAGGATCTCGCCGGGATAGAGCACGAGGTCGACGTTGCGGAGCGCCTGCACCGCACCGAAGGCTTTTTCGATGCCCCGCATTTCTACGATCGGTGCAGGCCTCGTCGCGTCACGCATGGGTGGTTTCCGCCGTTCTTGTGCGCCGCGCGAGGCGCGCCCGCAGGCGGCCGAAGATGTTGGCCTGGCGCACCCAGATGTCAATCAGCACCGCCACGATCAGGATGCCGCCGATGAAGACGTTGATCCAGTGCTGCGGCATGGCGAAGCCCTGGACGTTGAGCTGCAGCAGCGCCCGGATCAGGGTGATCACCGCCGCCCCTGCGAGCGCCCCGATCACGGTGCCGTAGCCGCCGAAGATCGAACCGCCGCCGATGATTACCGATGCGATGGCGTCGAGCTCGCGGAACTGGCCAGCCACCGGGTTGAAGCTGCGGAAGTAGGCGACGTTGATGATCCCGGCCATTGTCGCGCAGAGCGCCGCCAGCATGAGCGCGAGGAACCGCACCCGGTTGGTGTTGATCCCGGCATAAGCGGCGGCGCGAATGTTGCCGCCGGTCGCATAGACCTTCTGCCCGAACGGCATGTAGGCGAGCACGACGCCGGCAATGAGGGCGACGAACAGCATCCAGATGGTCTGGACGCTCACCACCTCGGCGATCGAGCGCGGGAGCCCGTCCGGCAGTGAGATGCGGTAGTGCAGCAGGATGTCGTTCACCTTGCGGCCAAGCAGGTTGTAGCCCTCGGGCCAGCCGGTGAGCTGCTGCCCGGCGACGAACCAGGCGGCGAGGCCGCGGGCGATGTAGAACATGCCGAGCGTGGCGATGAAGGCCGGCAGCTTGAAGCCGACGGTGACGATCGCGTTGACAAGGCCGGCGCACATGCCCGCGAGCAAGCCCATCGCCACGGCGGTCACGGGGTCGGCGCCAAGGACCTTGAGGAAATAGGCGGCGGTGCTGCCGGCGAGGGCGAGCACCGCCCCGACGGAGAGGTCGATATCGCCGGCGGCGATGACGTAGGTGAGCCCGATGGTGATCAGCGCAAGCTCGGTGTAGTTGAGCAAGATCGCGAAGCTGTTGGACAGGTTCCACCAGTAGTCCGGCCGGAGCGCGAGCCCGGTCAGCCACAGGAGCGCGGTCAGGATGATGGCGAGCGCGTCGCGCCGGGCGAGGAACTTGCCGAACCCGGTGGCCGACAGCGCCATGTCGGCCGCCATCGCCCCCTTGGTCTGCACCCCCTCGATCGCGATGCCGCCGATCTCGTAGGCCGGTGGCGGCGGCCGGCTGCGGAGCCAGGCCCAGAGGCGCCCTGCCACCTGGCGGCGGATGAGATAGGGCTCGATGAGCACCGCAACGACGAGCAGCAGCCCGAGGAACACCGGCACCGCGCCGACCGGTAGCGAGAAAACGGCGTTGACCGTGATCTCCTCGTCGCCGATCTTGATGATGCGCGTGATCGGCCAGCCCTCGCGCAACACCTTGTCGAGCAGCACCACCAGCAGGGCGCCAAGGCAGGATCCAGCGACCCGGCCGCGGCCGCCGAGGATCGAGGCACCGCCGATGATCACGGCGGCAATGACGATCAGCTCACCGCTGACGCCGTAGAGGGGCGTCACGCCCTTGTCCTGGGCCGCCGACAGCAGTCCGGCAAGCGCCGCGCAGAGCGAGGAGATCAGGTAGGCTCGGATGCGCACCCAGTTGGTCGGGATGCCGGCATAGGACGCCGCCTGCTCGTTGCCGCCGGTGGCGAAGGTCTCGTAGCCCCAGCGCGTCTTGGCAAGCACATAGGCGCCAATCACGGCGACAACGAGGAAGATCACGATCTGGTTGTTGAAGCCGAGGAGGTTAGTCTCGCCGAGGTGAAAAAAAACCGGATAGCCGGTCGCCTTGGCAGGGTAGTAGATCGCCTGGCCGTGAGTGAGCGCCAGCACGAAGCCGCGGCCGATGAAGAGGACGGTCAGAGTGGCGATGAACGCCGGCACTTTCAAGATGGTGACGAGCACGCCGTTGACCAGCCCGATCAGCGTGCCGAGAAGGACGCAGAGGATTACCGACGTGACGACGCCGAGGTCAAGGAAGTTCGGCGCGAACAGCCTGGCGAAGACGACGGCGACTAGGCCGTAAGTTGAACCGACCGAAAGATCGAGGTCCTTGTTGACGATGACGAAGGTCACTCCGACCGCGATGATGGCAACCCGCGAGGTGTCGCGGAGCAGCGAGTGAAACGCCCCTGTTGACCCGAAGAACGCGGGATTGACGAGAGCGCCGCCGAGATAGAGCAGCAAAAGCAAGGCAACGAGCCCCACCTCCCAGCCGCCGACAATCTGGGACGGCGCACGGCCGAGCGATGTGGTCGCGGTAAGCGCCATGGTCTCTTCTGGTCGATTTCCTGCTGCTGCATTGCGGGAGAGCATGCGCCCTCCCGCAGTGATTTCAGACGTTCCGAGCGGACTCAGTTCTCGAAGCGCTTGCCGACGTCCTCGACGGTCTCCTTCGTCACGAGTTGGGCGCGTGTGTCGAGGTTGGCCGCCGCGATGCCGCGGTCGATCTCCAGATAGAGCTGCATGACCGGCCAGAAGCCCTGCAAGAAGGGCTGCTGCCCAAGCGCGCCGGTCAGATCGCCGCTCTTCATCGCATCCTGCTGGGCCGGGCCGAGGTCGAAACCGTAGGCGCAGATCTTGCCGGTCATTCCGGTCTGAGCGACAGCCTTGGCAAGCGCCGGCGTGAACACGTTGTTGCCGGCGAACGCGCCAACGACGTCGCCGCGCGATTCGAACAGCGTCACGATGCCGTTCACCGGATCATTCGGATTGGTGTCGATACCGGTGTTCTCCGGACCCGCGTCGACCTTGAAGGCATCAAGCTTGCCGGCATCCTTCAAGCCCTTGACGATGGCGTTGAAAGCCGAAGTGACGCGATTGTTCACCTCGATGTTGCCCATTGCGGTCGACGACGGCAGGACGATCGAACCCTTCTCGATACCCTTGTCGGCGAGGCACTTGACGAGCGCCTCGCCGGCGATTGCGGCAGCGGAGGCGTCCTGGCCGGTGTGGCCGATGCCGCTGCGGTTGAGGATCGTGCCGTCAAAGGAATTGGTCGTGGCGACTGGTATGCCCTTCGCCTCGGCGGCCTTGACGATGTCGTTATAGGCGCCGACCTGGGGCGTTGTCATGATCAGCCCGTCGATCGTCGGATCCTGCACGATCTGGTTCAGGATTTCGATCTCGCGGGCAGGGTCGTCGGTCGGCGATTCCGAGCCGAGCAGCAGGATCTTGGCGCCGATCAGGTTGCCGGCGACGGTCGCGCCGACGTAGACCGGATCGAAGAAGCCATTGCCGGCAGTGTGTGTCACGATAGCGAAAGTGAGGTGACCATCGGCCGAATGGAAGTCCTTGGTACCGGGGGCCTCCTTTGCGGCTTCTTCGAAGCTGTAGCCGCCGACCGCCTTATCGACGCCGCCCGATTGTGCGTAGGCGTTCGATACGCCGAGCGATAACGCCGCGGCACACGCCGCGAGCGAGAAAATGCGTTTCATGATTTTCCTCCCTTGCAACCAACGGTCGGAAGCCGTTCGGGCGCATTTATTCAGGGATTCCGAATGCTTCCTCCCACGCCTCATATTCTGCCCAAAGCCCGCCCACGTAAATAGTGCTCCCACTTTCACCGATGTTCAGAGCGGAAAGCCGTCGTCGCTTCACACGAGCGCCCGCTCTGACTTCTTGTAGGAGCCGCGAACCCTCGGTTTTCCGGCTCGCTTGCAGCCAACCACAGTTAGTTGGTCACGACGATCCGTGTGTTGCCGAAGCCGGCTTGCCGCACCATCGAATAGAAGGCGGCGGCATTGGCCGGGTGCAGCCGCACGCAGCCATGCGACGCCGGGCGCCCGAGAGACTTCACCGCGCCCGTGCCATGGATGGCGTAGCCGCCGCGGTAGAACACCGAATGAGGCATCGGTGACATGTCGTATTTGCGCGAATACCACATCCGTGCGGTCCGTTGCGGCCGGTAGCTGCCGCGCGGCGTGATGTAACCTTGGCGCGCCGTGGACACGCGCCAGCGGTAAACCGCCTGACCGTATCTTACAGTCATCGTCTGCGATGACACGTCGATCCTTGCAACCAGCTTGGCTGCCCAGCCCTCCACCGAAGAACCGAACAGCATCGTTGCCAGTGCAGCTGCCATGAGAACTGTTTTTTTCATGCGATCAAACCCCTTTGACTGCCCTTGCCTGCCTTCACGCAATTCTTCATCTTTTTAATCGCAAGTGAAATGAGGTAACCTCACACCTCTGACGAATTCACCAATCCAAAGCAGCGAATTTGAACGATTTCCCGCAATAGTTGCCGCAACGACACGCAACCAAGGCGCGACCTGCCAACAGACTTGCCAAAGCGCGTCATTGGCTGCTCAATTCACCGAATGAACGAACTTCTCCTGAAAGCGGTCGATGATCGGGTCGACGACCTGGTCGCACTGACCGCTGACCTGATCCGCTTTCCGACTATCAATCCGCCCGGCGAAGCCTACCGGCCATGCGCCGAATACGTTGGAGCACGGTTGAAGAAGCACGGTTTCGAAGTCGAATTCATCCGCGCCGAAGGCACGCCCGGCGACACCGACCGCTACCCGCGCGTCAATGTCGTCGCCCGCTTCGATGGCCGCTCGCCCGGCGCCTGCGTGCATTTCAACTCGCATATCGACGTGGTCGAAGCCGGTGACGGCTGGAGCCTCGATCCCTTCGCCGGCATCGTCAGGGATGGCAAGGTCTATGGCCGCGGCGCCTGCGACATGAAGGGGGGCTTGGCCGCCTCGATCATCGCCACTGAGGCCTTCATGGAGGTCTTCCCCGACTTTCCCGGCGCCATCGAGATATCAGGCACGGTCGACGAGGAGTCCGGCGGCTTTGGCGGCGTCGCCCATCTGGCAAAGCTCAGCTACTTCTCCAAGCCGAAGGTCGACCATGTCATCATCCCCGAGCCGCTGAACAAGGACCGCATCTGCCTTGGCCATCGCGGCGTGTGGTGGGCGGAGATCGAGACCAAGGGCGAGATCGCGCACGGCTCGATGCCGTTCCTCGGCGACAATGCGGTGCGCCATATGGGCGCCGTGCTAAGGGCTTTCGAGGACGAATTGTTCCCGGCGCTCGACCGCAAGGTGACAAGCATGCCGGTCGTGCCCGACGGCGCAAAGCGCTCGACCATGAATATCAACTCGATCCATGGCGGCCAGACGGAGGATTTCCGGCCCGGCCTGCCCTCGCCCAACGTGCCCGATTCCTGCCGGCTGACCATCGACCGCCGCTTCCTGCTCGAAGAGGATCTCGGCACGGTCAAAAGCGAGGTGACTGATATCCTCGACCGGCTGAAACGCGAGCGCAAAAAATTCGACTACGAAATCCGCGACCTGATGGAGGTGCTGCCGCTGATGACCGAGCGCGACGCGCCGGTGGTGAGGGCGGTGGCGCAAGGCATCATGGAGATATTCGACCGCGAGCCGGACTATGTGATTTCGCCCGGCACTTACGACCAGAAGCACATTGCCCGCATCGGCCACATCTACGACTGCATTGCCTATGGGCCGGGCATCCTCGACCTCGCCCATAGGCCCGACGAATGGGTCGGGATATCAGACATGGTCGAATCGACCAAGGTGATGGCGATCGGGCTGAACATACTGCTCAGGGGCGCGGGCGCACGGTAATCCGGCAGCTACGGGGCAAGCTTCAATCGCCTGAGTCGGCGGGCAACGGAAAAACATTCCTGCCGGCGCTGCCGGAAAGCACGAAACGCAATTTACTCCTCGGCGAAATCACGCTTCTATCAACCGGGTTTTGAGCATTTTTTTGAGCATATCGGGAGCTGCACGATGAAATTGTGGAAAACCATTCTCGCCGCCGCGGCCCTGGTGCTGGCTGCCGGGACATCGGCATTTGCGGCGCGGACCGATCTGGTCATCGGCATTACGCTCGAGCCTCCGCATCTCGATCCGACCGCGGGTGCGGCGGCGGCGATCGACGAAGTGCTTTACGCCAACGTGTTCGAGGGGCTGACCCGCATCGGCCCGAACGGCGAGGTGCTGCCGGATCTCGCCGAAAGCTGGTCCATTTCCGATGACGGCAAGGCCTACACGTTCAAGCTGCATACCGGCGTGAAATTCCATGACGGCACCGACTTCAACGCCGACGACGTGAAATTCTCGCTCGACCGCGCCCGTGCCGACAACTCCGTCAATGCACAAAAGGGCCTGTTCGCCGCCATCGATACGGTCGAGGTGGTCGATCCGGCGACGGTCAAGGTCACGCTGAAGAACCCGCAAAGTTCTTTCCTCTACAATATGGGCTGGGGCGACGCGGTCATCGTCGCACCTGAGACAGCCGACACCAACAAGGAAAAGCCGGTTGGCACCGGCCCGTTCAAGTTCCAGAGTTGGGCCAAGGGCTCGTCGATCACGCTGATCAAGTCGGACACTTACTGGGGTGCTCCAGTGTCCCTCGACAAGGCAGAGTTCCGCATCGTTCCCGATGCCGCTGCCGCTGTGCCGGCATTGCTTTCCGGCGACGTCCAGGCCTTTCCCTTCTTCCCCGATCTCGACGGCGTCGCCCAGGTTCAGGGCGACCCACGCTTCAAAGTGGTGATCGGCGCGACCGAGGGCGAAACCATCCTTTCGATGAACAACAAGAAGCCGCCTCTCGACAAGCTTGAGGTCAGGCAAGCGATTTCGTTTGCGCTCGACCGCAAGGCGATCATCGACGGCGCCTCGGCCGGCCTCGGCGTGCCGATCGGCTCGCATATGTCGCCCGCGAGCAAGGCCTATGTCGACCTCACCGGCCTCTATCCGCACAATGTCGAGAAGGCCAGGGAACTGCTGAAGGAAGCCGGCCTGGAGAACGGCTTCAAGGCGACGCTGAAGCTGCCGCCGCCCCCCTATGCGCGGCTTGGCGGCGAGATCATAGCCTCGCAGCTTCGTGACGTCGGCATTGATCTGCAGATCGTGCCCGTGGAATGGGCGCAGTGGCTGGATCAGGTCTTCACCAAGAAGGACTACGACCTGACCATCGTCTCCCACACCGAGCCCAACGACATCGATATCTATTCGCGCAAGGATTATTACTTCAACTACGACAATCCGACCTTTGACACGATCATCGCCGATCTGAACCTCACCTCCGATGAGGCCAAGCGCATGACGCTGCTCGGCGAAGCGCAGAAGATACTGGCCGACGATGCGGTGGTCGGCTTCCTCTACGAACTGCCGAAAGCCGGCGTCTGGGACGCCAAGCTCGAGGGTTTTTGGGAGAATGCACCGATCCAGGCCAACGACCTGACCAAGGTGAAGTGGACGGAGTGAGGGACTGCTGGCCAAAGGGGCGAAGCTTGCGATCCTTCCCACCCCCCTCTGCCCTGCCGGGCATCTCCCCCGCAAGGGGGGAGATTGCGCCCCCATCGCTGCTTTCGCTAACCACTAGCGTTGCAAGAAC
>NZ_SUEO01000078.1:10626-24785 GCF_004962925.1 Mesorhizobium sp.
CTTGGAAACTGCCAATCTCCCCGCTTGCGGGGGAGATGTCCGGCAGGACAGAGGAGGGTGGGCGGGAACGCGACCCTTGCCCGGTCTTTGCGTCAGGCAGCGCAGCGGTCCTCCCTTCATGACCGTCTATCTCCTCAAACGTCTCGCCATTGCCCTCATCACCCTGGTTCTGGCCTCGATGGTGGTCTTTGCCGTGCTGGAGATCATTCCCGGTGACCCGGCGCGGCTGATGCTTGGCCTGAACGCCAGTGCCGACCAGGTCGAGTTGCTGCGCAACCAGATGGGCCTCAACGCTCCCCTTGCCGCGCGCTATCTGCACTGGGCCGGCGGCTTGCTGAGCCTCGATTTCGGCCGCTCCTACACCTATTCGGTGCCGGTCATCGAGCTTGTCCGCGAGCGCGTCGTCGTCTCGCTGCCGCTCGCGCTGATCGCGCTGGCGCTGTCCACCATCATTGCCATTCCGGTCGGGCTGTTTTCCGCCGGCCGCCACGGACGGGCCGGCGACACGATTGCGATGGGCGCCGCACAACTTGGCGTCGCCGTACCGAACTTCTGGTTTGCGCTGATGCTGATCTACCTGTTTGCCGTCTGGCTGCGGCTGGTGCCTGCGGGCGGCTTTCCGGGGTGGAGCGCGGGCGTCTGGCCGGCGCTGAAATCGCTGGTCCTGCCGGCGATCGCGCTCGCCCTGCCGCAAGCGGCGATCCTCGCCCGCGTCACCCGCTCGGCGCTGATCGAAGTGCTGAACGAAGATTATATCCGCACCGCCCGCGCCAAGGGCCTGCCCTATCGCGCGGTGCTGTGGCGGCACGCGCTGCGCAACGCCATGATCCCTGTGCTGACCATTCTCGGCCTGCAGTTCGCCTTCCTGCTCGCCGGCACCATTATCATCGAGAATGTCTTTTACCTGCCCGGCCTTGGCCGGCTGGTGTTCCAGGCGATCACCCAGCGCGACCTGATCGTCGTCGAAAGCGTCGTCATGCTGCTGGTCGCCGCCGTCATCGCCGTCAACCTGCTTGTCGATCTCTCCTATGCGGTCGTCGATCCGCGCCTGAGAAGCCGCCAATGACGCTGCGCTTCGACATTCCACGGGAAAACTTTGCCGACATCCTCGTCAAGGCCTTCACCAACCGCTCGTTCCTCGCCGGCTTCGTCATCACCGTACTGGTGGCAGCGGTCGCCATCGTCTCGTTCTTCTGGACGCCTTTTGACGTCACCAGGCTGATCATCGCCGACAAGACCCAGGCACCCTCGCCGGCGCACTGGTTCGGCACCGACCATTTCGGCCGCGACATTCTGTCGATGATCATGGTCGGCGCCCGCAACTCGATCGCCGTGGCGCTGGTGGCGGTCGGCATTGGCATGGGCATCGGCGTGCCGCTCGGCGCCTTTGCCGCGGCGCGCGGCGGCATCGTCGACGAAGCGGTGATGCGGCTGAACGATCTCGTCTTCGCCTTCCCTGCCCTGCTCTCGGCGATCATGATCACCGCCATCTTCGGGCCGGGCGCGCTCAACGCCATCATCGCCATCGGCATCTTCAACATCCCGGTCTTCGCCCGCGTCGCCCGGGCCGGCGCGCTGGCGATCTGGCCGCGCGAATTCATCCTCGCCGCGCGCGCCGCCGGCAAAGGCAGGACGCTGATCACGCTGGAACATGTGCTGCCCAACATCGTCACCTTGCTCCTGGTGCAAGGCACCATCCAATTCGCCCTGGGTATTCTGGCCGAAGCCGGGCTTTCCTATGTCGGGCTGGGCACACAACCACCAATGCCGAGCTGGGGCCGGATGCTGTTCGATGCGCAGACCCGCATGGTGGCGGCGCCGTGGATGGCGATTTTTCCGGGCATGGCGATCGTCGTCACCGTGCTTGGACTGAACCTGCTCGGCGACGGTATTGCTGACATCCTCGACCCCAAATCGCGGCGGCAGCGATGAGCCTGCTCGAAATCGAGAAACTGTCGCTGAGCATCGGCGACACGCCGATCCTCAGGGATGTCGAACTCTCCGTCGCTCCCGGCGAGGTGATGGGGCTGGTCGGCGAATCCGGCTCGGGCAAGTCGATAACGGCGCTGACGGTGATGCAGCTTCTGCCCTGGGCGGCACGCGCCACTGGGCGCGTGACCTTCGACGGCATTGACATTCTTGCGGCCAGCGAAGACCAGATGTGCGCGTTGCGCGGCGACGATATCGGCATGGTTTTCCAGGAGCCGATGACGGCACTCAATCCGGTCAAGACTATTGGCGAACAGGTCGCCGAAGGCATCCGCTGGCACACCAGGGCAAGCCGAGCCGACGCCGAGGACCGCGCGCGAAAAATGCTCGACCGGGTCGGCCTGCCGGCGGCGCAGTTTCCTTTGTCGCGCTATCCGCACGAGCTTTCCGGCGGCCAGCGCCAGCGCGTCGTCATCGCCATTGCCTGCGCACTGAAACCCAAGCTGCTGATCGCCGACGAGCCGACGACGGCGCTCGATGTCGTGCTGCAGGCGCAGATCCTCGATCTGTTGCGCGACCTGGTCGCGGAAAATCGCATGGGCCTGCTCTTGATCTCGCATGATCTCGCGGTGGTGACCGAGATGGCGGATCGCATCACCATCGTGCGCCACGGCGAAGTGATGGAGACCGGTGACACGGCGCGCACTTTGTCCGAGCAGCTTCATCCCTACACCCGGCAGTTGGCGCAGGCCTCTATGCATGTCCCGGCGCGCGCCAGGACGCATGAGGTCGGCCTGGACAACCCCCTGGGTGCCAAACCCCTGCTTCAGGTAGACAGTGTAACGCGGGACTATCCGGGACGTCGCAAATCGCTGTTGAAGCGGGCGGCCCCGATCCGCGCCGTCGACGATGTCTCGTTCTCGATCGATCCCGGTCAATCGGTGGCGCTGGTCGGGCGCTCGGGCTGCGGCAAGTCCACGCTTGCCCGCATGGTCCTGGCGCTGGACGGGCCGACATCGGGAACGATCCGGTTTCGTGGGCAAGACATCGTTGGCAAGAGCGAGGCGGAGCTCAAGCCGGCGCGCCGCGACATGCAGGTGGTGTTCCAGGACCCTTACGGCTCCTTCGACCCGCGCCAGAAGGTCGAAAAACTGGTCGCCGAGCCACTGCATGTCCTGGAGAAGAAGCCGACGAATGGGGAGCGGCGCGAGATGGTGGCAAAGGCCTTGCACGAGGTCGGCCTCAGCCCACGCGACATGGACAAATATCCGCACGAATTTTCAGGTGGCCAGCGCCAGCGCCTGTCGATCGCCCGCGCCATCATAACCCGCCCCAAACTGGTCGTCGCCGACGAGCCGGTCTCGGCGCTCGACGTCTCGATCCGCGCCCAGGTGCTCGACCTGTTCGCCGAGCTCAACCAGAAGCTCGGCATCGCCTACCTCTTCATCACCCACGATCTGACCGTCGCCCGCGCCATTACCGACGCGGTGATGGTCATGCATGACGGCAAGATCGTCGAGCGCGGCAAGACGAGCGAGGTTCTCGACCATCCGCAATCCGAAGCCGCCAAGGCGCTCGTCGCTGCGGCTCCGGACCTGCACCGGGCAATAGCGCGCCGGCTACAGGAGCAAGGGTGAAGCGCGGGCCGTTAGAGGCTTACGCTTGCGGCTTCACCACATCGGCAGGGCTGATGTCGAGCAGGTCGAGCGTGCGGCGCAAGAGCTGCATCTCGTTTCCGGCAAGCTGCGAATCGGCCTTGGCGATCTCGGCCATGTGGCGGGCAAGCAGCTTGCGCCGCTCGACGTCGAGGTCACGGAACTGCGCGATGGCTTGCGAGCTGTTGGTCTCGTAGCCGAACTCGTTGAGATATTCGATGACGCTGTCGATGCTGGCTTCCGGAATGCCGAAGGCTTCCCGGCAGATGCGCCTGAGCGCGACCATTTCGCTCTCGCTGACCGTGCCGTCGGCCAGGATCATGCGAAACAGCATGAGCAGTTCCGCCGACAGCACAGGATCGTCCGCAACCTTGCGCACGCCGGGGTCGCCGTCGAAGATCGAGCGTATCTGGTCCAGCAAAGCGAATGCCATCAGCGTCCCTTTCCGATTCGTCAAATGCATGTCGCTCAAAAGTGCGCAGCGGTTTTGAGATAACGACATGCATAAAACAAAGAGCCAAGCGCGTCGCGGCGCGCTTGGCATAGGTAGCGCGGAATCGGCCTTGCGCAAACCGGTCGGCTGTGGTTCGAACGCGCCACATCTTCCCGCTGGCCCAGAGCCCTTCCCGCAACCATCCGATGTTCGATCTCGCCACCCAGACCGTCGTCATCCTCGGCGCCGCCGCCTTCGCTGCCGGCTTCGTCGATTCGATTGCCGGCGGCGGTGGCTTGATCACCATTCCAGCACTGCTGCTGGCGGGCTTCTCGCCAGTCGAGGCGCTGGGAACCAACAAGCTGCAGGGCATGTTCGGCTCAGGCTCGGCGACCATCCACTACGCCGCGAAGGGCCATGTCGATTTGCGCCGGCAATTTCCTTCGGCCCTGTTGGCGCTTGCCGGCAGTGCTCTCGGCGCCTTGCTGGCGACATTCGTCCCGGGCGATCTGTTGCGGGCTCTTCTGCCGGTCCTGCTGATCGCCATCGCCCTTTTCTTCGCCCTGAAGCCAAACATGGGCGATGTCGACCGCGCCCGGCGGCTGTCGCCGTTCCTGTTCGGACTGATCCTGGTGCCAATTGTCGGCTTCTATGACGGACTGTTCGGGCCGGGGGCCGGTTCCTTCTACATGCTGGCCTTCGTCACCCTTGCCGGCTACGGCGTGCTCAAGGCGACAGCGCATACCAAGCTGCTCAACTTCGCCTCCAACATCGGCGGCTTCATCGTCTTCGCTGCTGCCGGGGTCGTCTACTGGAAAATCGGCCTGATGATGGGTGTCGCCCAGTTCCTCGGCGCCCGCGTCGGCGCCAGCCTCGCCATCCGCAATGGCGCAAAACTGATCAAGCCACTGCTGGTGGTCGTCTGTCTGGCGCTGGCCGTAAAGCTGCTGGCTGACCCGGCGAACCCGCTGCGCACGCTGATTGGTGTGTGACGGCGCGCCTGATAGTATGCGGTTGTACGAATCATGTTGGAGGAGCCACACATGAATCTCAGTGCGCCTACGCAGCTTATTTTCATCATATCCCTTGTTATCGCCATTCTCGGCCTTCTTGCCGCTTTTGGCGTCCTTGCGTTCATTCCCATACCCGCGGTTTGGATTGCCCTCATCGCTTATATCGTGCTTGCCGGTGGCTGCTTGATGCGCGGCGCTTAGTGCATGTCGCCCAAAAGTGCGCAGCGGTTTTGGGTCGACGACATGCATAAAAACAAAAGCTTAAAGCGCGTTGCATAGATTTTTTGCGGACGCGACGCGCTTTAAGCACTCAGATCTCAGGCAACTCGGAGCGCCCGGCCACAAGCCGGGCGCTTTTGATTTTGACGCAGGGTCTGTTAGATTCCTTCGGGCGGAAGGATCGCCGATGTCGGTCGAGATGCAGAGCCATGGCCAACAGGACCGCTCGGTTGCCGACCGGTTCGAGATGGTGCGGCGTGCGCCTGGCCCTGGGCTTCACGGCGCAGTTACCGACATCTGCGGTTATCGCGAAACGGCACCGGGCCGTTTCCGCAACGTCGAATATGCATCGCTGATCGTCCCACTGGTCATCAGCTTTGCCGAACCCTTCGCCATCGGGCTCGGCAAGGAGCCGGGCGACAATGACCGCTTCGCCAGTTTCGCCGCCGGCCTCTACGCCGGTCCAGTGGTGATCGAATCCTTCGGCGGCGCCTGCTGCGTCCAGGTCAATTTCACGCCGCTCGGCGCCCGCCGCTTCTTCGGCCTTCCGATGAGCGAACTGACCGACCGCATGGTCGGCCTGGACGATGTGCTTGGCCTCGAAGGGATCGCACTGCGCGAAAGACTTGGCAATGCGCGCGACTGGAGCGCACGCTTTGCCATCGTCGAGACGTTCGTCGCGACACGGCTGACTGAGACCCGTGAAACGCAGTCCGAAATCGCCTGGGCCTATGAACGGATCATCGTCTCGGGCGGCCGCGTTCGCGTGTCGTCGCTCGCCGACAGGATAGGCTGGAGCCGCAAGCATCTCGCAGGAAAATTCTCCAACGCGATCGGCGTCGGCCCCAAGACGCTGTCGCGCATCGTCCGCTTCAACCGGGCGCTCGGGCTGTCAAGGCAGGACAAATCCGATTGGGCCGATATCGCAGCCGATTGCGGCTATGCCGACCAGGCGCATCTGGTTCGCGAATTCCGCGATCTTGCCGGCGAAACGCCGACGACGCTTGCCGCCCAGGCTTAGACGCCCAGCGTCCTTGCAGGACGCTCAGGTAACATTTCTTCAAGACGCCGGAACGGCCTTCGCCCAGACTGGGTTATCACCAACCCAAACGAAGGAGATCGTCATGCCAAACACCACCGAAGCGCCGCGGCTTTATCCGGCGCTGCGCTACCGCAATGCCGCCAAGATGATCGACTGGCTGGGCGAGGCCTTCGGCCTCAGCGTCCGCGCCCGCTATGGCGACGGCGACATTGTCCATCACGCTGAACTGACCTTCGGCTCCTCGATGGTCATGCTCGGCACCGCACGCGAGGACAAGTTTGGCCAGATGATCGGTGCACCGAGCTCAGGTGGTGGCAGATCGATCTATGTCGCCGTGGACGACGCCGATGCCGCCTATGCCAGAGCCAAAAAGGCCGGCGCCGAAATACTGGAAGAGCTAACCGACCGCGATTATGGCAGCCGCGAGTTCATCTGCCGCGATCCGGAAGGCAATGTCTGGTCGTTTGGAACCTACTGGCCGAAGGCAGACGAACCCGCCAGCTAACGCGCGAGGCCAAAGATAGCGTCGCAGTCGAGGTGCGTTTCCAGCTCGGCTGCGACGTCGTCCAGCGCCCGTTCGACCTCGGCCCGATAATCGATGCCGCCGCCTTTCACGCCAAGATTTTCCAGGAATTTCGCCCGAAAAGCGTCAGCGGAAAACAGCCCGTGCAGATAGGTGCCTGACACCTTGCCGTCGGCGGAGATGGCGCCGTCGTCGACGCCGTTGATCACCGCGGATGGCCGCAGCGTGTCCGGACCGGTGGTGCGGCCGAGATGGATCTCGTAGCCCTCGAGCGGCAGGTCGAATTGCACCGAGCGCGCGCTGACATTGCGCACTGTCTTTTCCGGTTCCATCACCGTTTCGACGTCGAGCAGGCCAAGCCCTTTGGTCTCGGTAACGCTGCCCTCGATGCCGTCGGGATCGCGCACGACATGGCCGAGCATCTGGAAGCCGCCACAGATGCCGACCACGTGGCCGCCGCGCTTGCTGTGGGCGACAAGGTCGCGGTCCCAGCCATTCTCGCGAAATCTCAGGAGATCGCCAATCGTCGATTTCGAGCCGGGAATGACCACCAGCCCTGCGTCCTCCGGCAAATGCTGGCCGGGCGGCACGAAGACCACCTCGACCTGCGGCTCGGCCTTGAGCGGGTCGAGATCATCGAAATTGGCGATGCGCGAAAGCATCGGCACCGCCACCTTCAGCGCCCGCTTCTCTCCGGACGCCAGCCGTTCGAGCACAACGGAATCTTCCGAGGGTAACCGCGCCGCCGCCTTCAGCCACGGCACAACGCCAAAACAGCGCCAGCCGGTGAATCTTTCGATCGCTTTGATGCCGTCATCGAACAGCGAGACATCGCCGCGGAACTTGTTGATGAGATAGCCGGCAATCATGCGCCGGTCCTCTTCCGGCAGGATCAGATGCGTGCCGGCGACCGAGGCGATGACGCCGCCGCGATCGATGTCGCCGACGAGGATCACCGGCACGTTGGCACGTGTCGCAAAGCCCATATTGGCAATGTCGCGGCTCCTGAGATTGATCTCGGCCGGCGAGCCGGCGCCCTCTACGATGACGAGATCGGCGCCCTCGCCGACCTTTGCCCAGGACTCCAGCACGGCGTCCATCAGCCGGCCCTTCAGCGCCTGGTAGTCGCGTGCCCGCGCCTCGCCGAACACCTTGCCCTGCACCACCACTTGCGCGCCGACATCGGTCTGCGGCTTGAGCAGCACCGGGTTCATGTGGATGGAGGGCGCAACGCCACAGGCGATCGCCTGCAGCCATTGGGCGCGGCCGATCTCGCCGCCGCCGACGCCCGGAATGTCGGCGACGGCGGCATTGTTCGACATGTTCTGCGGCTTGAACGGCCGCACTTTCAGACCACGTTTCCTGGCCGCGCGGCACAGCCCCGCGACCAGCACCGTCTTGCCGACATCGGAGCCCGTGCCTTGCAGCATGATTGCCTTGGCCATCAGTCCTTGCCCCGCGTCGTCGTTCCGGCGATCGTCGACTTGGCTGCCAGCGGCCCGCCGCGCCAGATATAGAGCGCCAGCAACGGCTCCTTGCCGGTGCGCATGGCATGGCTGACATTGGAGGTGTGCTGGATCACCTCGCCTGCCTCGCGCGTGCGAAAGCCGCCTTCGCCCATGCGCCATTCGGTGCCGCCGGTCAGCGGAATGTAGATCTCCTCGGCGACGTGATGATGGTCGGGATAGAGGATATCAGGCCCGAGGATCAGCAGGCCGGCCGCAACCTCGTCGTTGACGAAATGGCCGCGCGTGCCAAATACTTCCAGCCAGCCGTAATTGTCGATGAACGTCTTGCCGAAATCCGCCTCGCTGTAGGTCTGCCCCCAGTGCAGATCGCCGCGACGCTCCGCAAGCAGCTCGACCAGCGGCCTGGCGCCTGCCGGAGCGAGCTCGACGATACGGTCGAGCTGGCGCAGACAGGTGAGCGGATGCGGCTCGAGCCGACGCACCGGCATGGCCCAGCCGATCCGGGCGACGGCATCGCGCACCAGCGCATCATCAAACGTTTCGAGAGTGGCATGGAAACGTTCGAGCAGTTGATCGAAATTTGTCGTCACGCATTGCTCCAAACACGCATTCGCATACAGCCGCTCCCCAGATGGTTGGATGGAGATGGTCGGCTTGCGCGGCGGCATCATTGGTCTAGATTGAGCGGCGCGCAAAGCCAAAAACGACAGGCCAGCAGGCCGGAAACATCAGGGAGCACGCCATGGACGCCGCTGTCGATGCGGGCACCAGCCAGTTCGAGCTCAACGAGGACCAGCGCGCCATCCAGGAGATGGCCGAGGCCTTCGCCGCCGACCGGGTCGCGCCGAATGCGCTCGACTGGGACCGCAACAAGCATTTTCCGGCCGACGTGATCCGCGAGACGGGGCCGCTCGGCCTTGGCGGCATCTATGTCAGTGACGATGTCGGCGGCTCGGCGCTCGGCCGGCTCGACGCCGTGCTGATCTTCGAGGCGCTTTCGCGCGCCGATCCGGCCTTTTCCTCCTTCATCTCGATCCACAACATGGTGGCGTCGATGATCGACCGCTTCGGCAGCGACGAGCAGCGCCAGCGCTTCCTACCGAAGCTGACCTCGATGGAGTGGCTGGCCAGCTATTGCCTGACCGAGCCGGGATCGGGATCGGATGCGGCGGCGCTGAAGACGCGCGCTGTAAAAAGCGGCGGTGACTATGTGCTGAACGGCATCAAGCAGTTCATCTCGGGCGCCGGCGACAGCGACATCTACATCGTCATGGCGCGCACCGGCGCCGACGGGCCGAAGGGCATTTCCACCTTCGTCGTGCAGAAGGACGCTCCCGGCCTGTCCTTTGGCGCCAACGAGCACAAGATGGGCTGGCACATGCAGTCGACCCGCCAGGTCGTCTTCGAGGACTGCAAGGTGCCGGCGCAAAACCTGCTCTCGGCCGAAGGCGCCGGCTTTGGCATCGCCATGGCCGGGCTCGACGGCGGCCGGCTCAACATCGCCGCCTGTTCGCTGGGCGGCGCACAATCGGCGCTCGACAAGGCGCTGTCCTACACGGCCGAGCGCAAGGCCTTCGGCTCCAAGATCAACCAGTTCCAAGCGCTACAGTTCAAGCTCGCCGACATGGAGACCGAGCTGCAGGCAGCACGCATCTTCCTCTACGCCGCCGCCTCGAAGCTCGACCGCAAGGCACCGGATGCCTCGAAATGGTCGGCGATGGCCAAGCGCTTCGTCACCGATATCGGCTTCAACGTCGCCAATGACGCCCTGCAACTGCATGGCGGCTATGGCTACCTGCACGATTACGGCATCGAGAAGCTGGTCCGGGATTTGCGCGTCCACCAGATTCTCGAAGGCACCAACGAGATCATGCGCGTCATCATCGCACGCGCCCTGATCGGCCGGTAAGGCAATAGGCAGTAGGCAGTAGGCAGTAGGATGACCGGCAAGATCAATTCGTACAAGGACCTTATCGTATGGCAGCAGGCGATGGATCTGATCGTCACCACGTACTCCTTGACCAAGGCATGGCCAAAAGAGGAATTGTATGGGTTGACCAGCCAAATCCGCCGCTCAGCGACCTCTATCCCTGCAAACATCGCGGAAGGTTATGGCCGAGACAACAGAGGCTCTTATCAGCAATTTCTCAGGATAGCTCAAGGCTCGCTGAAGGAGTTCGAGACACACCTCCAGATCGCTGAACGCATCGGCCTTGCCACCCATGATCAAGCCTATCACATGCTGTTAGCAACCGCGGGCATCGGAAAAATGCTTCGCCAACTTATTATCAAGCTTGCGCCCAAATAGACCGCCTACCGCCTACTGCCTCACCTAAATCACGGAGCGCCATTATGACCACCATCGCCTTCATCGGCCTCGGCAATATGGGCAATCCGATGGCCGCCAACCTCGTCAAGGCGGGATATGCCGTGCACGGCTTCGACCTCTTGCCGGAAAATCTCGTCATCGCCAAGGACCACGGCGTCGTCATCATGGCCAATGCCGTTGCTGCGGTGAAAGGGGCCGATGTGGTCATCACCATGCTGCCGGCCGGCAAGCACGTCCTGTCGGTCTACGAAGACATCGCGTCCAAGGCGAAGAAAAGCGCGCTGTTCATCGATTCCTCGACCATCGACGTCGAATCGGCACGGAAAGCCCACGCTATTGCCGCAAGACATGAGCTTCTGTCGATCGACGCGCCGGTTTCCGGCGGCACCGGCGGCGCCACCGCCGGCACACTGACCTTCATGGCCGGTGGCTCGAAGGACGCCTTCGCCAAAGCCGAGCCAATCCTCAAGCCAATGGCCGGCCGTATCGTCCATTGCGGCGATGACGGCGCCGGACAGGCGGCAAAGATCTGCAACAACATGATCCTCGGCATTTCTATGATCGGCGTCGCAGAAGCCTTCGTTCTGGCGGAAAAACTCGGCCTGTCGCATCAGGCGCTGTTCGACGTCGCCTCGACCTCCTCCGGCCAATGCTGGTCGCTGACCACCTACTGCCCGGTGCCTGGCCCAGTGCCGACATCGCCGGCCAACAATGGCTACAGGCCGGGCTTTGCCGCAGCGCTGATGCTGAAGGACCTGAAACTGTCGCAGGAAGCCGCGCAAAGTGCCGGTGCGGTGACGCCGCTGGGCGCCGAGGCCGCCCAGCTTTATGCGCTGTTCAACGCCCAGGGACATGCCGGTGCCGATTTTTCCGGCATCATAAATTTCCTGCGCGGAACCCCGGCCTAATGCATGTCGCCCAAAAGCTTGCCGTCGGGCTTGACCCGAGGGTGCGCACCGGTTTGCATGAGTCCCTTCAGACCCGATGCGCTTTAAGCCTCGAACTCGACGGGGCTTTTCAATTTCCCGGCAAAAGAAACACCGCAAATTTAGATTTGCTTAAACTCTCGATAACCCCCCGGTAACGATGTGCCTGTAAAACGGAATGCGAGGCGGCATATCGCATCCGCCCGGCGCTCCGGATCAGGTCTCGCGTACCGGAGCCCGTAAGTTTCGCAAGTGTTCTGTTAGCGAAGCGCCATGCGTATCTGGCAAAGCCGCGTTCCCGATGGAGCGCGGTTTTTGCGTTTCGCATTCTTCAAAGACAGTGACACGATCGCTCCGGCGCGTCTCCAGATGATCGTCGGCCTGGTGGCGGCGGTCCTGAGCTACGTCGACCCACAGGTGGCCGCTCCAGTGCGCCCCAGAGCGAGGGGTCCGGTCGCTCGTCATGTTCCGTGGCCTCGCGATCGAATCCCCCCGTCGCCGTGAGCACGATCTGAGATGACTAGCTCCTGAAGCTCATTGGATCGAACATCATGAAACCTTCTGATTTCTAAGCCGTTATCGCCGGTATGTCCGAGGCTAAATTCAAGCCGAAATCGGTCGATGGCGCCACATCACGCGATGCCGAGAAGTCGCGCCAGGAGAGGCAATCGACTGTCGAAGTCGCGTCTGAGGTCGCCGGCGCGGCCCCGCCGCCGGATTTTATCGAACCCGATCCGGAGCTGACCCGTGAAGAGGCTGAGCAGGCGCGCAAGAGATACTTGCTGAGGCGTTTCTGGATGAGCGCGCGCGGCTATTGGAGCCGCGGAGGCGATAGGCTCGCATGGCCGTTCACGATCGGGCTCTTGGTCCTGATCGTCATCAATGTCGGCTTCCAGTATGGGATCAATGTCTGGAACCGCGCAATTTTCGACGCTCTTGAGCAACGTAATGCTCGCACCGTCTATATCCTGAGCGCCGTTTTCGTGCCGCTCGTGCTCGGAAGCGGAAGCCTTGTCGTTGCACAAGTCTTCCTTCGCATGACGATTCAGCGCCGCTGGCGTTCGTGGCTCGCCACCGCGGTCATCGCGCGTTGGCTTGCAAGCGGCCGCTACTTTCAGTTGAACCTCGTCGGCGGCGATCATCAGAACCCCGAAGCCCGCATCACGGAGGATTTGCGGATTGCCACCGAATCTCCGGTCGATTTCATCGCCGGCGTCATCAACGCGTTTCTGTCGGCCTCGACGTTCATCGTGGTGCTCTGGACGATCGGTGGGGCCTTGACCCTGACGATCGCAGGTTCGACCGTGACCATTCCCGGCTTTCTCGTCATCACCGCGGTATTCTATGCCGCGATCACATCCACCTCGATGGCGGTCATTGGCCGCCACTTCGTCCGCCTCTCCGAGGAAAAAAATCCGGCGGAAGCCGAATTCCGCTACACGCTGACGCGGGTGCGGGAAAACGGCGAGAGTATAGCATTGCTCGGTGGCGAGGAGGAGGAGCGTAGCGGCATCGACAAGACGTTCGCCCATGTGCTCAAGCAATGGGCGCTTCTTACAGGCCAGCACATGCGCACAGCGCTGGTGTCGCAGGGGGCAAGTTTGTTTGCGCCTGTGGTGCCGGTTTTGCTTTGCGCTCCAAAGTTTCTCGAAGGCAGCATGACACTTGGACAGGTAATGCAGGCTGCCTCTGCCTTTGCCATCGTGCAGGGCGCGTTCGGATGGCTGGTCGACAACTACCCCCGTCTCGCCGATTGGAACGCCTGCGCACGGCGCATCGCCTCACTGATGATGTCACTCGACGGACTCGAGCGCGCGGAACAGAGCAACACACTGGGACGCATAAAGCGCGGCGAAACTGCAGGCGATGCGATGCTCAGCCTGAACAATCTGTCCGTGTCGCTCGACGACGGCACCGCCGTGGTCAAGGAAACTAGGGTCGTGATCGAAGCAGGCGAGCGGGTGCTCGTTGCCGGCGAATCCGGCTCAGGCAAGAGTACGTTGGTGCGGGCCATCGCAGGTCTGTGGCCGTGGGGTGGCGGCAGCGTCAACATCCGCGCCGACAGACGGCTGTTCATGCTGCCGCAGCGGCCTTACGTCCCCACCGGGACGCTTCGCCGCGCAGTCGCCTATCCAGGCGCCGCCGATCGCTGGACGCTGGGCAAGATCAAGGCTGCCCTCAACAAGGTCGGACTCGATTATCTGAACGACAAGATCGAGGACGACGCGCCATGGGACCAGACCTTGTCGGGTGGCGAAAAGCAGCGGCTCGCCTTCGCGCGTCTTCTGCTGCACAGCCCCGATATCATCGTGCTGGATGAAGCAACGTCAGCACTCGATGAAAAGAGTCAGGACAAGATGATGGAGATGATCATTCACGAATTGCCGAAGGTCACCATCATAAGCGTAGCGCATCGCGCCGAGCTGGAAGCCTTCCATAGCCGCAAGATCACATTGGAGCGGCGCGAGGGCGGCGCAAAGCTTGTCAGCGACATCGATCTTGTCCAGCGTAAGAGCAGACGGAACTTGCTTGTGCGATTTCTCGGGCGCCGGCGCGCCTACCGAAACGCAGCACGACATTGAGCAAAGCGGCGCTGCCCGAGACAAAAAAGTGAAGTCCGG
>NZ_SUEO01000079.1:0-13562 GCF_004962925.1 Mesorhizobium sp.
CCCCTCATCCGACCGAGCTTCGCTCGGCCACCTTCTCCCACAAGGGGAGAAGGAGAGTGCGACCTACAGCGCCTTCACCGACACCTTCACCGGTTGCTCGACCTCAAGCGGGTTGCGCAGCGGCAGGCCGAAATCCTTGGCCTCGATCTCGAACACGTCGCCGGCCTCGGTCCTGACGCCGTCGGCGAAGGACAGCGTCGCGGTGCCGAACATGTGCACATGAACGTCGCCCGGCTGGCGGAAAGCCGAATATTTGAAGTGGTGATGTTCGAGATTGGCGATGGTGTGCGACATGTTCGCCTCGCCTGACAGGAATGGCTTTTCCCACAGCAGCTTGCCGTCGCGCACGATGCGCGAGGAACCCCTGATGTCGGACGGCAGGTCGCCGATCAGGATCTCCGGCCCGAACGAGGCGTTGCGCAGCTTGGAATGCGCGAGGAAAAGATAGTTCACACGCTCGGTTACGTGGTCGGAAAACTCGTTTGACAGAGTGAAGCCGACGCGGAACGGGGCTCCGTCATCGCCGATGACATAAATGCCGGCGATTTCCGGTTCCTCGCCGGCATCCTGGGCGAAGGCGGGCGACAGAAGTGCCGCACCGGGTGCTACCGCCATGGTGCCGTTGCCCTTGTAGAACCATTCCGGCTGCACGCCCGTCTGGCCCTTGGCCGGCTTACCGCCCTCCAGCCCCATGCGGAACATCTTCATGGAATCGGTGAGCTGCTCTTCGCCGTCGGTGCTGAGCTTCTTGTGCATGGCATCGCGGGTCGCGGCGGAGCCGAGATGCGTCAGCCCGGTGCCGGTGAGGTGGAGATGCGCCGGATCCGGATGGTTGATGGGCGACAACAGCCGTCCCTTCTTGTAGGCGGCATCGAGGTCGACGGCCTCACCGAAGCCCTTGCGCTCGATGAGCGCGACAAGCCCGCTGCCGGTGCGCGCGGCCTCCATGGCCAGCGAATAGACGCTGCGGGCGCCGTTGATGATCCGGGTCTTGCCGCCGTTGCGGGCAACAACGCGGATGGTTTCCGCGTCGTCGAGGATCTGGGAAATCAGCATGATGTGCCCTCTCTATTGCCTTGGCCCGGCCGCCCATCTGGCAAACCCTGACCTGCGCGGCTCGGGACCAATCCGTGCCACGGGTGAAATTCTTCGTCCGGATTGCGCTCGCTGGCCTGGTCTCTCAGGAGACTTCTTCGCACCGGCCTCTTGCCGGCAGCCGCGATGTGACCCGTATGGTTTCCTCGTCCGGCCAGGTTTCTCCCGGCTCACGCCTTGTTCTTGTTGTAAACGTCGAAGACCACGGCGCCGAGCAGCACCAGACCCTTCACGACCTGTTGCCAATCGACATTGACGCCCATGATCGACATGCCGTTGTTCATGACGCCCATAATGAAGCCGCCGACCACCGCGCCAATAACCTGGCCGACGCCGCCCATCGCCGAAGCGCCGCCGATGAACACAGCGGCGATGACGTCGAGCTCGCTGCCGAGGCCCGCCGCCGGCACCGCCTGGCCAAGGCGCGCCGCAATGATCAGCCCGCCGAGCGCCGAGAGCACGCCCATATTGATGAACACCATCAGGGTCAGCCGCTCGGTCTTGATACCCGATAGCTGCGCCGCCTTGGCATTGCCGCCCATCGCGTAGATACGGCGGCCGACCGTCATGCGTTTGGTGATGAAGACGAACAGCGCGATCAGCACGCCCATCACCACGAGAACGATTGGCAGACCTCTGTAGGTGGCGAATTGATAGACCAGAAACAGCGCCAAAGCGCTGGTCACCAGGGTCTTGACCACGAACAGCGTGAACGGTTCGGCTTCGTAGCCATGCCGCTCGCGGCTGCGCCGCGCCCTGAGCCCGAAATAGGCATAGGAGAGCACGGCGATGATGCCGATCACGATCGTCGTCATGTGCAGCGTCAGGCCGCTGCCGACGATGGTCTTGCCGGCGGCGTTCACGACCGGCGGGATCAGCGTCAACGAGCCGATCACGTCCGGAATGAAGCCGGAACTGAGCGCCTTGAAGCCGACCGGAAGCGGGCCCACGGAAGACCCGCCACCCAGCAGCGCCTGGCAGATGCCGCGGAAGATTAGCATCCCCGCCAGCGTGACGATGAAGCTCGGTATTCGGTGATAGGCAATCCAGTAGCCTTGTGCCGCGCCGATTGCGCCACCGACGATCAGGCAGATGATCGACACCACCAGCGGATTGCTGAAAGGGCCGAGAGGCCAGATGACCATCATCATCGCCGCCAACGCGCCGATGAAACCGGCGACGGAGCCGACGCTGAGATCGATATGGCCGGAGACGATCACCAGCAGCATGCCCAGCGCCATCACGATGATGAAGCTGTTCTGTTGCACCAGGTTGCTCAGGTTCACCGGTTTGAACAGCGTTCCGGACGTCGTGAACTGGAAGAACACCATGATGGCAATCAGCGCCAGGATCAGGCCGTATTCGCGCAGGTTGGTGACCAGCGCCGAGACGGCAACGCGCGGCCCCTGCTGCACATCTTCGGCGACGCCGCTTTTCGGCACGGGAGCGCTTTCGGTGCTCATGATGCTTTTCCTTCTCCGCGAACGATGGCGCGCATGATCTTTTCCTGGCTGGCATCGCTCGCCGCCATTTCGCCGACGATACGCCCTTCGTTCATGACATAGATGCGGTCGGTGATGCCGAGCAGCTCGGGCATCTCCGACGAGATGACGATGATCGCCTTACCCTCCGAGGCAAGACGCGCGACGATCGTATAGATTTCATACTTGGCGCCGACGTCGATGCCGCGAGTCGGCTCGTCGAGGATCAGCACTTCCGGATTGGCGAACAGCCACTTCGACAGCACCACCTTCTGTTGATTGCCGCCCGACAGGTTGCCGGTCATCTGATAGACGCTGGACGAGCGGATGGTGGTCTTGGCCTTGTAGTCGTTGGCTACGGCGAGCTCGCGCATGTCGTCGATCACGCTATGGCGCGACACGCCGGGAAGATTGGCCAGTGTGATGTTGTGCTTGATATGATCGATCAGGTTGAGGCCGTAGGTCTTGCGGTCCTCGGTGACGTAAGCAATGCCATGTTCCACCGCCTTGCTGACAGAGGAGACATCGATGGGCTTGCCCTTGAGCAGCACCTCGCCCGTAATGCGGCGGCCATAGGAGCGGCCGAACAGGCTCATCGCGAACTCGGTGCGTCCGGCACCCATCAGCCCGGCGATACCCACCACCTCGCCCTTGCGGACGTTGATATCGATGTCCTTGATCACCTGCCGCTCGGCATGGATCGGGTGATAGACCGACCAGTTCTTCACCTCGAGCACGGTCTCGCCAATCTCTGGCTCGCGCGAAGGATAGCGGTCGTCCAGCGAGCGGCCGACCATCGAGGTGATGATGCGGTCTTCCGAGATGTCTTTCTTGGGCAGCGTCTCGATAGTGCGCCCGTCGCGGATGATCGTGACCTTGTCGGCGACCCGGTTGATCTCGTTGAGCTTGTGCGAGATCAGGATCGAGGTGATGCCCTGCCGCTTGAACTCGAGCAGCAGGTCGAGCAGCGCCTGGCTGTCCTTTTCGGACAGGCTCGCCGTCGGTTCGTCGAGGATCAGCAGCTGCACTTCCTTGCTGAGCGCCTTGGCGATCTCGACCAGTTGCTGCTTGCCGACGCCGATATTGGTGATCAGCGTCTTGGGGTCTTCCTTGAGGCCAACCTTCTTGAGCAGAGCGCTGGTGCGCGTCTCGTTGGCGTTCCAGTCGATGACACCATACCTGGCGTGCTCGTTGCCGAGAAAGATGTTTTCGGCGATCGATAGCATCGGCACCAGCGCGAGTTCTTGGTGGATGATGACAATGCCGCGGCGCTCGCTGTCGTGGATGCCTTTGAAATGGCACTCATCGCCGCGATAGATGATTTCGCCATCATAGGTGCCGGATGGGTACACGCCCGAAAGCACCTTCATCAGCGTCGATTTGCCGGCGCCGTTCTCGCCGACCACGGCATGGATCTCGCCTTCCTCGACACTGAGGTTGACATTCGACAGCGCCTTCACGCCGGGAAACGTCTTGGTGATGTCACGCATCTCCAAAATCGTCGAGGCCATCAGGAATACCACTCCTCCGAGGTCCGGGAACAATACCGGGGTCGCTCGCTAACGAAAAGGGGTCCTGCGTTGCGCAGGACCCCAGGCTTTACAACTGCGGTTACTTCAGCTCGTCGGCCTTGATGTAGCCGGAGTCGACCACCAGGGCCTGGTAGTTCGACTTGTCGACATCATGCGGCGTCAGCAGGATCGAGGGAACGACCTTGACGTCGTTGTTGTAGGTCGTGGTGTCGAGGCCGTCCGGCTTGCCGCCCGAGAGCACCTTGTCGACAAGTTCGACCGTCGCCTTGGCGAGTTCGCGGGTGTCCTTGAACACGGTCGAGTACTGCTCGCCGGCGATGATCGCCTTGACCGAAGCGGTCTCGGCGTCCTGGCCGGTGACAACAGGCCAAGGCTGGTCGGTCGTGCCGTAACCAACGGCGCGCAGCGAGGCGATGATGCCGCGCGACAGGCCGTCATACGGCGAGAGCACGCCATCGACGCGGCTGCCATCCGAGTAGTTGGCGGAGAGCAGATTGTCCATGCGGGCCTGGGCGGTCGCTGCCAGCCAGCGCAGCGTGCCGACCTTGTCCATGCCCATCTGGCCGGACTTCACGACGAGTGTCTTGTCGTCGATCAGCGGCTGCAGCACCGACATGGCGCCGTTGTAGAAGAAGAAGGCGTTGTTGTCGTCCGGCGAACCGCCGAACAGCTCGACATTGAACGGACCCTTGTTTTCGGGATAGCCGAGGCCCTTGAGCAGCGATTTGGCCTGGATGACGCCGACGCCGAAATTGTCGAAGGTGGTGTAGTAGTCGACATTCGCGGTCTTCTTGATCAGGCGGTCATAGGCGACGACGACGACGCCAGCGTCAGCCGCCTTCTGCAGCGCGTCCGACATCGTGGTGCCGTCGATCGAGGCGATGATCAGCGCCTTCGGGCCTTTGGTGATTTCGTTTTCCAGCTGGCTGAGCTGATTGGGGATATCGTCCTGCGCATATTGCAGGTCGACAGTGTAGCCCAGAGCCTCGAGCTGGGACTTCACGGCGTCGCCGTCGTTGATCCAGCGCTGCGAGGTCTTGGTGGGCATCAGCACGCCGACAAGGCCTTCGCCTGCCTGCGCCGGGACCGTCATGGCCGCGATGCCAAGGGCCGCGACGGCGGCCAGTGTCTTGATAATCTTCACATTAACTCTCCCTGGTTGATGGACGCGCACCCTGGGTTTCGTGGGCCGCGCGATCGAGCAGGAGCGCCAAACGCGCCGCTGCCGTCATATCGATCTCCGGTATCCTCCCAATCGGCCCTGAGACTCTGGTTCCAGTCGATGCGATTTTCCTCGCTGGCGACGGTCAAGCTTCAGGACGCGCAAAGGGTGTGGCTCTTTGCCATAACTGTCAAATGCGATCTTTGATGGTTGCTATACCGAAACTGATATATTGAAAGCCGACGAAGACCTGGCCGGATTGCCGGTCGGCCACGAGCGGGACAAAAAAAGACCATGGCGGCGCTGCGGAATCCTGATGGACTTTCAGCCAGTTACGAAGAACCCCTCCGCGACGGAGAGATCCTGCTGCGCAGCGGCCTTAGCCTGCGCCACATGCGCATGATCGCAGCCCTCGACGATCATGGCCGGGTCAGCGCGGCAGCCCAGGTCATGAACATTTCTCAGCCCGCGGCCTCGCGGATGATCGCCGAGATGGAGGCGGTGCTCGACGTCAAGCTGTGCGAAAGGCTGCCGCGCGGCATCACGCTGACGCCCTATGGCAAGGCGTTGGCGAGGCGTGCGCGTTCGATCCTGCTCGAGATGCGTGAAGTCGACCGCGAGATATCAGAGCTCAAGGCGGGCAAGGGCGGCTCGGTGTTCCTGGGCGCGGTGACGGCCCCTGCGATCGAGCTTGCAGTGCCGGCGATCCGCGAAATCCGGCGCATCTATCCGCGCATCGAGATCACCATGCAGGTCGAGACCTCCAATGTGCTGGCGCGCGAGCTGATCGCCACGCGTCACGATTTCATCATCGCGCGCATCCCCGACGACCTCAATCCACGCCTGTTCGAGGCCCGCGTCATCGGTGTCGAAAAAGCCTGCCTGATCGTGCGCCGCGGCCACCCGCTCGCCAAGGGCAAGGCGGTGCGGCTGGAGGAGACCGCCGCCTACGACTGGGTTTTCCAGTCGGGCGGCTCGCCGCTGCGCCAGGCGATGGAAAGCAATTTCCTGAACCGCAACATCGCGCTGCCGGACCGCATCCTCAACACCAGCTCGCTGCTGCTCACCCTGGTCATGGTCGCGCAGTCGGACGCCATCGCGCCGGTGTCGATCCAGGTGGCGAAATTCATCCAGAACCCCGAGGGGCTGGCCGGCGCCATCGACGTCGTCCAGACCGAGTTCGACATCGAGGTCAGGCCCTACAGCCTGATCACCGTGAAGAATCGGGTGCTGTCGCCGGCGGCCAAGATGCTGCACGACTTTATTTTGCGGGAGGTGGGCTGACAGAGAGGTGGGCTGACGGCTGGAGCGGGTAGCGGGAATCGAACCCGCGCGTTCAGCTTGGGAAGCTGACAAGCTACCATTACATCATACCCGCGCAGCAGCCTCGTTACCACGCAAGCCTGCGTTCGGGCAATCGTTAAGCGCGCATTCGAGCTTTGCCCGCCGCCCGCCGCTACTTCGTCGTGGCAAGGGCATCTTCTGCGGAAAAAGCCGGCCAGTATTTCGAAATTGCCAGCGTGGCCCCGATTGAAGAGAAGTGGCCATAATCGAAATAGAGAAACTGGCCTGCGTCGGCGTAGGAGCAGCGTCCTGCGCTACAGAGGAATTCGAGCGGATCGATGAAGGTGGCGCCTTTGGTAAATGAGCGCACACGGTTGTTGATGTCGGGATCCATGGCCATCGGCCATGACGTACCATCCAAATTTCCGCGCTTTGCGAAGAACGCGATTTTCCGAACGTCGGTTATGAACTGCGGAGACTGGCCGATGACAAACACGCGCACACCCAGGCCACGAAGCGTATCGATCGTTTGCTGGAGACCGTCGAAACTCCTGGCCTCGTAGTCGGTCCACCGGCCGCTGAGTACAACGGTCTTGATGCCGGCGTCCTGGATGACCTTCAAGGCTTGCTGATTGAACCGCATGCAGTCCGGGCGTGCGTAGGAGAAGTAAGAGAGAATCGGTGGACAGCCTGCGTAGGTGTATTCCACGATGTTGGCTTGAAGCTGATTTATGTTGGCGTCCAGGCCTGAAACATAGTGGGCGGCAAACGAGTCGCCCCACAGCAAAACGGTTGTAGAAAAGCCGCGAGTGCGCGTGCAGTCCTCGATATTCCAGCTTTCGATCCGGCTGGAGCCCTCGTTGAAACAGATGCCATTACCCCAGTCCCCGACAGGAATCCGCTGTTGTGCGTAGTCCGGAAACCGTTGCGGAAAGCCGTTGCCGAGCGCCCCGGCCGCCCCGCCAACACAGAGAAGAGCGATCGCGCCCGCTGAAAAGGCGAAGATGGGCACCGGTGCGGTGAAGCTCCTTTTCTGCCGAAACGGCTGCTCGACGTATTTCCAGGAGAATGCGGCCAGCGCGAGGCTTGCAACCGTCATCACAACGGTCATCGAAGGGTCGAGTTTCTGTAACGAAAGATAGTGCGCGAACGCATTGATCGGCCAGTGAACAAGATACAGCGAATACGAGATGAGGCCGATCCAGACCAGCGGCCGGACTTCGAGTATGCGGCTAGCCATCGTCGAGGGGCTATTTTGGCCGACATAGATGAGGAGTGCAGTTCCGAGGCACGGATACAAAGCGTTGTAGCCCGGGAACGGGTCGCTCTCCGAAATCGCGAAGAACCCGATGGCGAGAAGGCCAAATCCGGCCAGCCCGACCAGTTCCATAAGAAATCGGTTGCTCAAGGGCGGGGGCCGTTTCAGCATGAGCACGGCCCCCAGCATGAGTTCCCAGACCCGTGTCGGCAGCAGGTAGAATCCGGCGTTTGGCGCCAGCCATGTCGCCATGACCGCCAGCACGAAGCTGCCGAGAATGATCGGCAGGAGTATCGTCAGCCAGCGCTTCGCAAAATAGCGATAGATCAGGAACATCAGGATTGGGGCAAAGATATAATACTGCTCCTCGACCGAAAGCGACCACGTGTGCAGCAGCGGTCGGAGCTCGGCATCGATCGAGAAGTAATTTGACGTTTTCCAAAAATAGATGTTCGACCAGAAAGTCGAGGCCGCTATGACGCTGAGACTGAATTCGTGCAGATCTGACGGCAGAAGAATGAACAATGCCGCAACGCAGGTGAGAAGCATGACAAAGATCAGAGCCGGCAGAATGCGTCGTGCACGGCGCCAGTAGAATCTGACGATCGAAAACTGGCCGCGTTCAAGGTCGTCCAGAAGACTTCCGGTGATCAGGTAGCCAGATATGACGAAGAAGATATCGACGCCGGTAAAGCCGCCCGGAATTGCCGAGATTCCGAAATGAAAGAGTACCACCGGCAGTACCGCAACAGCCCGAAGGCCATCGATATCGCGCCTGTACTTCATTCAAGAAGTCCTGTGTTCGCAGGTCAGGGCGAGACCGCGCAGTCCGTCCATAACAGGGCGATACGAATGAGTCTGGCAGATCGATATCAACTGGTTACCCTCTGTCGCCCCAATTTTGCTGCGCTGCAGCATAGGTCAAGGTCGGCGAGCAGACAATCCGAAAACCGCCGTGCGGAGCAACTGGATTCAGCGAGCCGCCTTGATGCCAGCGCGGCAAGTGCGTATTTCTGGACCCGTACCCGAATCGGGTTAACCGAATCTGGAGACACGCCTTGTCCGCACTGACGCGCTTTCTCGGCGATACGCCGCTCCGGGTGCTTCTCAAGCTGCTGGTGGTATCGTTCCTCGTCGGCCTTGTCATGAACGCTTTCGGCTGGTCGCCGGTGGATGTGCTCTACGGCATCCGGAATTTCTTCGTCGATCTCTGGAATCTGGGCTTCCGCGCCATTGACCGTTTCCTCGGCTACATCTTGCTGGGCGCGGCGATCGTCATTCCGGCCTTCATTCTGCTGAGGATCGCCAACTATCGGAAATGAGCCGATAGCTAGCCTATAGCCTAGCATCCCAATATGAATTTCCCGTGCTTCGGACCGTGATGCAGCTTCATCAGGAAGGGTTCTGTTGCAGGAATGGCAGCACAGGGCCGGAATGACGATACGCGCTGTTGATCAATGCTGTTTGACATAATCATCAGTTTACACTAATCATAAGTCATGACTGTTGGTAGTGTCCAGTTTGCTGCGCTTGGCGACCCGACGCGCCGCGCGATCATCGAGCTGATCGCGGCCCGCCCGCGTTCGGTGGCTGAAATCACGCGGGAGGTGACGGTCTCCCAATCGGCCGTCTCTCAGCATCTCAGGGTGTTGCGCGAATCGCGCCTGGTTCGGGCCGAGCCGAAGGGTGCCAGCAACGTCTACCACATCGATCCGGCTGGGCTTGGCCAGATGCGTGCCTGGCTCGACCGGTTCTGGAGCAAGACCCTGTCGGCCTACAAGGTGGCCGTCGAGCAACCGCCAGAGGAGTCACAATGAACACTCATGTACCAGTCACGTCCGTGAAACAGTCCATCGTGGTCGAGGCGCCGATCGAACGCGCATTCAAGGTTTTCACCGAGGAGTTCGGCAGCTTCAAGCCGCCCGAGCACAACCTGCTCGCCGTCCCGATAGCCGAGACTGTGTTCGAGCGTCGGGTCGGCGGCTACCTCTACGATCGTGGCACCGACGGCAGCGAGTGCCGCTGGGCGCGCGTGTTGGCCTATGAGCCGCCCAACCGGGTGCTGCTCAGCTGGGATATCAGCCCGCAATGGCAGATCGAGACCGATCCGGACAAGACCAGTGAATGGGAGGTGCGGTTCACCTCTGAGACGGCTGGGCGGACTCGCGTCGAGCTCGAGCATCGAAACCTGGAACGTCACGGCCAAGGCTGGGAAAGCGAGCGCGATGGTGTCGCCAGCGATCAGGGCTGGCCGCTGTACCTCAAGCGGTTCGCCGATCTGCTGGCCGGCAAGGCCTGACGGCGGAGCGTTGCGATGCCCTAGGACGGGGACATTTCACCCACCGGAATTGCCTCCGTCCCGTTCTCACTGTGATCCTAAGGAGCGGAGATCAGCATCTATTTGCGCGGCGGCAACGCCGCCAAAGGTGGTAGCGTCAGAACCATTCTCTACGTCTCGGGGGCACTGGTCACCCTAGTTCTTGTTGTCGTGACCGGCTGGGCAGCCATCCACTGAGGCATCGACGTGGCCCTGGGCTGAGAAGACAAAGCGGAACTTCGCCTCCTTCGTCGCTCTCGCCGCAGGCTTTCATCTTGCTCAAATCCGTGCCCACGACCTAAGGTAGTCCGAAGCCACTTCGAACAGGATGGCATGGCGCGCGGCGAGCGCCGCCACGTCAGTCGAATAGCCGCCGCCGATAACGCCGCAGACCGGGATGCCGAGCCCGCGGAAATGACGGATCACCATGTCGTCGCGGGCGCGCAGTCCCTCGTTCGACAGCGACAACCTGCCAAGCCGGTCATCGGCATGGACGTCGACCCCGGCATTGTAGAAGACGATGTCCCAGGGCGCCCTGGCGGTGAGTTCCGGCAGGATGCCGCCCAACCTTTCGAGATAGTCCGCATCGCCGGTGCCGTCGGGTAGCGCGATGTCGAGGTCGGAAGCGATCTTGCGGGCCGGATAGTTACGGTCGCCATGCATGGAAAAGGTGAACACGCGCGGCTCGTCTTCGAGAATGTCTGCCGTGCCGTCGCCTTGATGGACGTCAAGATCGACGACCAGGATGTTGCGAGCGGCAGCTTCGGCAAGCAGCACCAGTGAAGCCACGGCAACATCGTTGAAGGTGCAGAAGCCGGCGCCTTGCGCCCGCCGCGCATGATGGCTGCCGCCGGCGGTGTTGCAGGCGATGCCGTTCAGCAACGCCAACCGCGCCGCCAGCACCGTGCCGCCTGTTGCGAGCTGCGCCCTGAGCGAGACCCGCAGGCCCACCGGAAAGCCGATCTCGCGTTCGATCTTTGCAGGCACTTCGCAGGCCAGCACCTCATCGACATACGAGGCGGCATGGGCAAGCTTCAGCCATGATGCCGGCGCCGGTCCGGGCATGTTGAGCGCCTCGGACCCGGCAAGTCCGCGCGCGCTCAGGGCTTCCATCAGCAGTGGGTACTTGCTCATCGGGAAGCGATGGTTGACGGCAAAGCCGGCGTCGTAGTCGGGATGATGAACGATCTGCAGGGGCATGAGCGGTCGGTGCGCCAGAAGCGGGTTTCGGTTGACCATGACGCGATGAAAGATTGCGCGGCGTCGGGAAACTGGGGCACATCGGCCATTCGAGCAAGCCGCAATGAGGATCGGGTCCTGGATCAGCTGTCAGCAACGGCCAACAGCCGGCCCTTCGTCGTCACCAACCGCTCGGTGCTCGCCATCGCAGTGCCGATGACGCTGGCCTATCTGACGACGCCGCTGCTCGGCATCGTCGACACCGCGGTGATCGGGCAGTTCGGCGACGCTGCTCTTCTCGGTGGCCTGGCGGCGGGTGCCCTGGTCTTCGACGTCGTCTTCACCTCCTTCAATTTCCTGCGCTCCGGCACCACAGGCCTCGTCGCCCAGGCGCTCGGACGTGGCGACGAGCTGGAGGAACAGGCGGTGTTCTGGCGTGCCGTGCTGATCGCAGTCGTCGCCGGCATCGTGCTTGCCGCCCTGGCGCCACTGGTCGCCATCGCCGGACAATGGTTCATGGATGCTGAGCCGCGCGTCAGCGAAGCGATGGCCGTCTATATCCGCATCAGGCTGCTGGCTGCACCGTTCTCGCTGATCAACTACACCATCCTCGGCTATGTGCTGGGGCGCGGCGAGGGCGGGCTGGGACTGATGCTGCAATTGGTGCTGAACGGCATCAACATCGCGCTCTGCATCCTGCTGGGGCTGGAGCTCGGCTGGGGCGTTGCCGGCGTCGCCTGGGCGACCGTCACCGGTGAATTCGTCGCCATGCTGCTTGGCCTGGCAATCGTCATCAGGCGTTTCTGGGCAGCACCCCGGTTGCCGCGCTATCGCGTTTTTGATCTGCCGGCATTCCTGCGCATGGCGTCGCTCAACCGTGACATCATGATCCGGTCGTTCTCGCTGCTCGCCGCCTTCGCGCTGTTCACCCGCCAAGGCGCACAATTCGGCACGGTGACACTGGCCGCCAACGCGGTGCTGATGAACTTCTTCCTTATCGCCGGCTATTTCCTCGACGGGTTCGCCACGGCAGCCGAACAGCTCGCCGGGCGGGCCATCGGCGCGCGTGCCGTCATGCAATTCCGACAGGCGGTGCGGCTGACCCTGTTCTGGGGCTTCGGGTTGGCGGCCACGGCGACGCTTGTCCTTTTGCTGGGCGGTACTGATCTGATCGCCCTGATCACGACGTCACAAGATGTTCGCGCCATTGCCGGCATCTATTTGCCCTGGGCCGCGTTCACCGCGCTCAGCGGCGTGCTGGCGTTCCAGATGGATGGGGTCTTCATCGGCGCAACCTGGTCGCGCGACATGCGCAACATGATGCTTTTTTCTTTCCTCGTCTTCAGCGCGGCGCTGCTGACGCTGGCGCCAGCCTTCGGCAATCACGGCCTGTGGGCGGCGCTGCATGTCTTCCTGCTGGTGCGCGGCTTCAGCCTACTTGCCATTTTGCGCTTGCGGATGCGGACGGCGTTTTAGAGCGGCTTGGATGCCCATTGATCGAGGCTGGTATCGCGCAACTCACGCAGCGATTTGAGCCGTTGCATATCCGCAAAACCGATCATCCCGGAAAGAATGCGGCCCGGCAACGAAGGCCCGGCATAGATCATGCCGGTGTAGAGCTGGACGAGATCGGCGCCGGCGCGGACCTTTTCCAGTGCCGTCTCAGCGGAATCGACGCCGCCGACGCCGATGATGGCGCGGTCCGGACCAAGCAGTTTGCGCATCTTTGCCAGCACGATGGTCGAGCGTTCGAACAAGGGTTTCCCCGAGAGCCCGCCGGTCTCGCCGGCAACAGCGGCGCTGCGCAGGCCAGGTCGCGCAATCGTCGTGTTGGAGACGATGACGCCGTCTATTGCCTTGTCGGTGACCTCGGCGGCGATATCCTCGAGCTCGGCCTCTACCAGGTCCGGCGCGATCTTGAGAAAGATGGGCGGCTGCGCTGAAGCTGCCGTCCGTGCGGCCATAACGCGCGACAAGAGCTCGCCGAGCTGCTGGCGCGCCTGCATGTTGCGCAGGCCGGGCGTGTTCGGCGAGGAGATGTTGACCGTCAGATAGGTGGCGAATGGCGCAAACCTGACAACGCCGCGTTCATAGTCACTGACGCGGTCGGCGCTGTCCTTGTTGGCGCCGATATTGACGCCGACGATGCCGGCGCGGCCCTTGCGGGCGGCAAGCCGTTTCTCGGCGGCTTCGTGACCCTCATTGTTGAAGCCCAGCCGATTGATCACCGCTTCGTCCGATGTCAGCCGGAAAA
>NZ_SUEO01000079.1:13572-24502 GCF_004962925.1 Mesorhizobium sp.
ATCGTGCCGACCTCGGCAAAACCGAAGCCGAGGCCAAGCAGTGCATCGGCAACCTCGGCGTTCTTGTCGTAGCCGGCAGCCATGCCGAGCGGATTGGGGAAATCGATGCCGCAGATGCTGACTTTCAGCCTGTCGTCGCGCACCGGTCGCCCGGCCACCGGCAGCCCGCATTTCAACGCGGCGATCGACAGGCCGTGGGCGGCTTCCGGATCGAATGCGAACAGGAGCCTCTGGCCGAGGCGGTCAAGCACGCTCATTCGGCCTCCAGCGCCGGGAATTGGTGCAGGCCGTCAGTGCCGAGCGGCAATGGTTGCACCCAGACGACGGCCTTCAGGTCGAGCGGGCCGTAAAGGTGCGGGAACAGCGCGCCGCCGCGCGAGACCTCGTATTTCAGCGCATCACCCAGCTTGGCTCCATCGATGGCGACCAGTAGCAGTCCGGTCTGGCCGGCGAAGTGTTTTGCCGCCGTTTCCCTAGCCTGCCCGGCGGTGGAAAAATGGATGAAGCCGTCGGAGACGTCGATCGGCGCACCGGTGAAGCGGCCATTTCTTTCGGCCTCGCGCCACAGCGGTTCGGGTACTATCTTGTAGATAATCTGAGACATGATTGCGCTATAGTCCGAACCAACCATGCGGGGAAGGGTGCGCCAGAGTTCTTCCCCATTTCCGGCGCAAACATGCGATAAATTGCGCTACTGGCCCATGGAGGACAATATGCGTCCGCAGCACGTCTTAATCCCGGCAGCGCTCGTCTCGCTCGTCACGGCATCGGCCTTTTCCGAGGAAGCCAACCGCTACCGGCTGGAAAAGTCGGCCACCGGCTATGTCCGCATAGACACGCAGACCGGTGCGATGTCGAGCTGCGAGGAGCGGGCCGGCCAGCTCGTCTGCAAGATGGCGGCCGATGAACGCGCCGCCTTCCAGGACGAGATCGACCGGCTGCAAAATTCGGTGAAGGCGCTCGACGAGCGCGTCGTCAAGCTCGAGAACTCGCTTGCCGCCCGCTTTGAGTCGACGTTGCCCAGCGAAGAGGATTTCAACAAGACGATGAGCTACATGGAGCGCTTCCTGCGCGGCTTCATGGGTATCGTCAAGGACATGGAAAAGGACAGCGGCGAAGATGGCGCCAAACCCAATTCGCAAAAAACCTGAGCACCGGTCACCGGAAGAAACCCGGTGCATAGTCTTTGCCGCTTGAAAACGGCCGATATCGCCGCATAATCGTCGACTGATCCCGTAAGAAGCAGACAATCATCAATGGGATTCGGGGAGGGCCATGTGCCGTCAGGCTACACTTTCGTCATCGCCGACGACCATCCGCTTTTTCGCGGCGCGCTGAGAGAGGCGCTTGCCGGCATCGGCAACGTCGCCGGCATTCACGAGGCCGGCGATTTCGAAAGCGCCAAGGCACTGGTCGTGGCCAATGAGGAAGTCGATCTGGTGCTGCTCGACCTGTCGATGCCGGGCGCGAGCGGCCTTTCCGGTCTGATCTCGCTGCGCGGCATCCATCCGACGGTGCCGCTGGTGGTGGTATCGGCGCATGACGACCCGGTGACCATCCGGCGCGCGCTCGATCTCGGCGCTTCGGGTTTCATCTCCAAATCGGCCAGCATGGAGGAGATCCGCAGCGCCGTGCAGTCTGTGCTTGCCGGCGACATCGCCGCACCCACGGGCATCGATCTCGGTGTCGAGCGCGATCCCGAGATCTCCGATCTGATCAAGCGGCTGCAGACGCTGACGCCGCAGCAGACGCGCGTGCTCGGCATGCTGGCCGAAGGGCTGCTCAACAAGCAGATCGCTTACGAACTCGGTGTCTCCGAAGCGACGATCAAGGCGCATGTCTCGGCCATTCTGCAGAAGCTTGGCGTCGACAGCCGCACCCAGGCGGTGATCCTGCTGTCCAAGATCGGCAGCGACCCGCTGCCGGCAGCCAGCTGACCTCGGCACCGGGGGGCAACAGAAGGCTGTGACCGTTACTCGGCCGCCGACGCCAGTGGCCTGACCCTGGCCATCATCGAGCGCAGCACCGCCGGTTTAAGCGGCTTGTTGATCACCGGCACGTCGAGCCTGGCGGCGGTGGCGCGCACCTCGCTGGAGCGGTCGGCGGTGACCAGCACGGCCGGCATGTCCTGGCCGTGGATCGCGCGCAGTTTAGCGATCATTTCGAGACCGGTCTCGCCGTCGAGATGGTAATCGGCAAGCACGATGTCGGGGCGATGCATGACCGATCCCTCGATATCCCCCGTGCCGGAAAATGTGTCGACGCTGCAGCCCCAGCCTTCGAGCAGCAGCCGCATGCCGTCGAGGATGCGGGCGTCGTTGTCGATGCAGAGCACGCGGAGCCCGGCAAGCGAAGCCGCGGTGCGGACCGGCGCTTTCGCCGCGATCTCGCGGCGTGGCTCCTGCGTTGCCGCGACCGGCAGGATGACGGAAAAGCGCGTGCCTTTGCCCGGGTTCGAGAAGATCCGGATTTCGAGGCGCAAGACGCGAGCGATGCGGTCGACGATGGAGAGACCGAGGCCGAGGCCCTCGGCCTCGCGCGCGCCCTCGTCGAGGCGGGTGAACTCGCGAAAGACCGTGTTCAGCTTGTCGCCGGCAATGCCGATGCCGGTATCGATCACCTGTATCTCGACCAGTTCGCCGCGCCGCCGCACCCCGACCAGGACGTGGCCGCAGCGCGTGTATTTGACGGCGTTGGATACGAGGTTCTGGATCAGGCGGCGTAGGAGATTGCGATCCGTCATCACGCTGAGCGACGACGGCACGATCGTCAGGCCGAGCTTCCTCTCGGCGGCAAGCGGCTGGAAGTCGTTGCCGATCTGTCGCAGCAGCTCGTCCAGGCTGAAGACGGTGTCGTCCGGCTTCATCGCGCCGGCATCGAGGCGGGAGATGTCGAGCACCGCGCCGAGAATGGTCTCGACCGATTCCAGCGAGGATTCGATGTTGATCGCCGCCTTGCCGGCCCGCCCCTTGCCGGCCTTTTCGATCAGCGACGAGCAATAGAGGCGGGCGGCGTTCAGGGGCTGCAGGATGTCGTGGCCGGCAGCGGCAAGGAAGCGCGTCTTGCCGAGATTGGCTTCCTCGGCCAGCATCTGCGCCTGTGCCAGCTCCTCGTTGACGCGGGTCAGTTCGACGGTGCGGTCCTTGACGCGCTGTTCCAGCGATTCATTGGCGCGCTTGAGCGCCAGATCCTGCTCGACGCGTCCGGAGATGTCGGCATAGGTGGCGACGATGCCGCCGTCCGGCATCGGATTGGAACGCAACTCCAGGATGCGGCCGCTGGTCTTCAGCTCCATCTGCCAAGGGCTGACGAAACTGGTGAGGCGGTTGAGCATCGCCACCCTTTGGTCGGCCGGAATGTCGCCGCGCTCGGCAAGGTGGCGCAGGATGCGATCGAGCGAGACGCCGACCTGGCCCATCTCGTCGGGCAGGTCGAACAGCGCCCGATACTGGCGGTTCCAGCAGATCAGCCGAAAATCCCTGTCGAAGACGGTAATGCCCTGTTCCATCTGGTCGAGCGCGATCTGCAGAAGGTCACGATTGTGCTGCAGCGCCTCGGTGGCGTCGTCGAGCAGGCGGAAGGCGTCCTTGGATTCGCGGTCGTTGCGGCGCAGCAGCAGCGACAGGATCAGCCGCGCCGAGGAGGAGCCGACCGCACTCGCCAGAAGCTGCTCGGAGAAGCGGATGACGTCCATGCTGGCCTGCTCGTTGCCGTGCAACGAAGTGCCACTGCTCTCTTCGAACGTCTGAAAGGACCGCTCGGTGCGTTCGACGCCAAGATAGCGCGCGATTGTGTCCTTGAGGTCATTGACGGTGACGGTGGTGCGGAAGCGGCGCAGGCTCGGCATCGGGCTCGCCTCGCGCGGCACGAAGATCGACGCCTGGATGCGTTCCAGCGGTACCGACGCGCGCGACAGCGAGCCGAGCACGAAGAACAGCGTGTTGATAGACAGGCTCCACAAGACGCCGTGGTTCAGCGGCTCGGCGACGGTGCCGAACAGCGCTTGCGGCCGCAACGCTTCGAAACCGAACAGGCCGTGCACGACGATGCCGGTATCGGAGGCGACGAGCGACGGAAGCAGCAGCGTGTAGCCCCAGACGACGATGCCGGCGACCATGCCGAGTGCAGCACCCCTGCCGTTGGCGCCGCGCCAGATCAAACCGCCGATCAACGCCGGCGCGAACTGCGCGATCGCAGCGAAGGACATCAGGCCGATCGAGGAGAGCCGCGCGCTGTCGGTGCTCTCGCGATAATAGAGGAAGGCGATGAACAGCATGATGAAGATCGCGGCCCGCCGCACGTTGAGGATGAGTGTTGACCAGTCCTCGTTCTCGGAAGTCGTGGTCCTGAGCAGGCGGCGCACGAACAGCGGAATGACGAGGTCGTTGGAGATCATGATAGACAGCGCGACGCTTTCGACGATCACCATCGCGGTCGCCGCCGACAGGCCGCCGATGAAAGCCGCCATCGCCAGTAAATCGTGACCGCTGAGCAGCGGCAGCGACAAGACGTAGAGGTCGCTGCTGGTCCTGGTGCCGACCAGCGCCAGGCCGGCGAGCGCGATCGGCAGCACAAAAAGGTTGATCGCCACCAGATAGAGCGGAAACACCCACGTCGCGGTGCGCAACTCGGCCTCGCTGCGGTTCTCGACGATGGTGACGTAGAACTGGCGCGGCAGCATGATGATGGCGAAACCGCTCAAACATGTCAGCACCAGCCAGGTTGCGAGCGACGTCCTGTAGCCCATCGCTTGCTGAACTTGAGTATTCTGCGCGAGCTTGTCGACCATATCGCCTGGGCCGCCGAAGATCAGGAAGATCACCAGCAGCCCGATTGCCAGGAAGGCGGCGAGCTTGACCACGGTTTCGACCGCCACCGCCAGCACCAGCCCGTCCTGATGCTCGGTGGCGTCGGCGTGGCGCGTGCCGAACAGCACTGCAAACAGCGCAAGCAGCATGGCAACGACCAGCGAGATGTCGCTGACGAAGGGATCGAAGGTGGGTGGCGAGCCGGTATAATGCTCGACCATCAGGCTGACCGAGCCGGAAATCGCCTTCAACTGCAGCGCCATATAGGGCACCGCGCCGATCGTCGCGATCAGCGTGGCGATCGCCGCAACGGTAAAGCTCTTGCCGTAGCGGGCACCGAGGAAGTCGGCGATCGAGGTGATCTTCTCGGTCTTGGCCAACCTGACGATGCGATGAAGCAGCGGAAAGCCGAACACGAACACCAGCACCGGTCCGGTATAGATGCCGAGGAATTCAAGGCCGCGCTCCGAGGAAAGGCCGACCGAGCCGAAGAAGGTCCAGGAGGTGCAGTAGATCGCCAGGCTGAGCGCATAGATGAAGGGGCGGGCCTGGCCAGGCCCGGGTGTCGCCGAGCGCCGGTCGCCGAGGCTGGCGATGACGAACAGCAACGTCACATAGGCGATCGCGATGATGACGATGAACCAGCCCTGCACGGCCTGAGTATCCTCCCTTACCGGTTTTGCATCCGGCCTGCTGAGACGCAATCACAGCTTGGCGATCAAGTCCATCGCGGCTTTCGGCGCAGGATGGTTGCGGCTTCGGGAAATTTGGCCGGTGGAAACCGGTCATTTGTCCATGCTGCACCGCAGGTTTTTGCTATCTTGCCTGTGGGTCGGTGCCGAAAGGCGCGGGTGGGCGGCAGCACGGCCCATCATGACAAGGAGGGTCGAATGCTGAAAGAATTCCAGGAGTTCATTTCCAGGGGCAATGTCATGGACCTGGCCGTCGGCGTCATCATCGGCGCTGCCTTCGGCAGAATCGTTGATTCGCTGGTCAACGACATCATCATGCCGATCGTGGGCGCGATTTTGGGCGGACTGGATTTCAACAATTACTTCTTCGCCCTGTCCTCTGCCGTCAATGCCACGTCGCTGGCGGATGCCAAGAAACAGGGTGCCGTTTTCGCTTATGGCAGCTTTATCACCGTGGTGCTGAACTTCATCATTCTCGCCTTCATCATCTTCTTGATGGTCAAGGCGGTGAACAATCTGCGCCGGCGGTTGGAACGGGAAAAGCCCGCCGTCCCTGCCGCGCCGCCGGCCGATGTCGCGCTGCTCACCGAAATTCGCGATCTCCTCGCCAGGAAATAGCGCAGGGGCAAGATCTCTGGACCAAAACCCCGGTCGTTTTCGGCCGGGGTTTTCTGTTTTCGCCCGTCGCAAAACACGCTAGCAGTCCAGAACACGAAAACGGATCTATCCATGACCCTGATCGAGAATTTGCGCGCCGAGGCCCGGGCCGCGCCGGAAAGCGGCATTGTCGCCGTCATGAACCGCGGCCGCGACCGCGACGGCATGATCCCGCTCTGGGCCGGCGAGGGTGACCTGCCGACGCCCGCCTTCATCACCGATGCCGCAGCCCGGGCGCTGGCCGGCGGTGAGACCTTCTATACCTGGCAGAAAGGCATCCCCGAGCTGAGGCAGGCGCTCGCCCGCTATTACGTCAGGCATTTCGGCAAGAGTTTCGCCGAGGGAGAATTCATCGTCACCGGTTCGGGCATGCATGCCATCCAGCTGGCGCTCGACGCCGTCGCCGGCAATGGTGACGAGGTCGTCTATCTGTCGCCAGCCTGGCCGAACTTCGCCGCTGCCGCCAGCTTGGCGGGCGCCGTCCCGGTCGCTGTCACGCTCGACCAGTCCGGCAATGGCTGGTCCTGCGACGTCGGCAAGATCGAGGCGGCGATCACCCCAAGGACAAAGGCGCTGTTCGTCAACACACCGTCCAACCCGACCGGCTGGACCGCGGACAGGGAGACGCTGCAGGCGATCCTCGACCTTGCCCGCGAAAGGGGCCTGTGGATTATCGCCGACGAGATCTATTCGCTGTTCCACTACGGCGATAGTCGCGCGCCGTCCTTCATCGACATCATGGCCGACGAGGATCGCATCCTGTTCGTCAACAGTTTTTCCAAGAACTGGGCGATGACCGGCTGGCGCGTCGGCTGGATCAAGACCCATCCTTCCTTGCAGCAGGTATTCGAGAACCTAGTCCAGTATTCGACCTCCGGCGTCGCCCAGTTCATGCAGCGCGGCGCCGTCGTCGCCCTCGATGAAGGTGACGCCTTCATAGTCGAGCAGGTGGAGCGGGCGAGGGCGGCGCGTGATCTGGTCTGCGGCATCCTGGCTGCCACCGGCAGGGCACGCTTCACCGTGCCGCAAGGCGCGTTCTATCTGTTCTTCGCGGTCGACGGCATCACCGATTCACGTGCCGCCGCCTTCGACATCGTCGACCGCGCCAATGTCGGCCTGGCGCCCGGAACGGCGTTCGGCCCCGGCGGCGAGGCCTTTCTCAGGCTGTGTTTCCACCGCCGCCTCGACCAGCTCGAGGAAGCGGCGCACCGACTGGCGAAGTGGATGAAGAGTGCTTGAAGCGAGTTCAATCCGGCGGCTCAGATGGCCGTCGGAGTAGAGGTTTCTAACAGGCTTCAGCCGCCGGACTTCGGCACCAGCAGCGGAATGACACGGTCGCTTTCCCTCACGGCCGGCCGGCCCGCCGAGCCATAAGGTATGCCCAAAGCATCCCAGGTCTCGACCAGCGCATCCTGAAGTTCCGCGATCAAGTGATCCGAATGGAACGGCGTCGGCGTGATGCGCAGCCGTTCGGTGCCGCGCGGCACGGTCGGGTAATTGATCGGCTGGATGTAGATGCCGTGGATGCCGAGCAGGCGGTCGCTGGCCATTTTGCAGGCCTCGGGATCGCCGACGAGCAGCGGCACGATGTGGGTAGCGGAGTCCATCACCGGCAGGCCGGCGGCGGTAAGAACCTGCTTGGTCCGCGACGCCTGCCGCAGCTGCGCGTCGCGTTCGGCCTGCGAGCGCTTCAGATGGCGGATCGACGTGGTCGCCGCGGCGGCGATGGCTGGCGGCAGCGCCGTGGTGAAGATGAAGCCCGGCGCGTAGGAGCGCACGGCATCGATCACGGCACTTGTGCCGGTGATATAGCCGCCGAGCGTGCCGAACGCCTTGGCCAGCGTGCCTTCGATGATGTCGATACGGTCCGCCAGTCCTTCGCGCTCGGTGATGCCGCCGCCGCGCGGTCCGTACATGCCGACGGCATGGACCTCGTCGATATAGGTCATGGCGTTGTAGCGCTCGGCAAGATCGACGATCTGCTTGATCGGCGCGATGTCGCCGTCCATCGAATAGACGCTCTCGAAGACGATCAGCTTGGCGCGCTCGCGGCCCGCCGCCTGCAGCAGGCTTTCGAGATGCGCAACGTCGTTGTGGCGGAAGATCTTCTTCTCGGCGCCCGAACGCCGCACGCCTTCGATCATCGAGGCGTGGTTGAGTTCGTCCGAGACGATCAGGCAGTTGGGCAGGAGCCGCGCAATGGTCGAGATCGAGGCTTCGTTGGAGACGAAGCCGGAGGTGAAGACGAGTGCGGCTTCTTTGTCGTGCAGGTCGGCCAGTTCCAGTTCAAGCTCGACCAGCGGATTGCTGGTGCCGGAAATGTTGCGGGTGCCACCGGCACCAGATCCCATCTTGCCGGCGGCGTTCTGCATCGCCGCGATGACGTCTGGATGCTGGCCCATGCCGAGATAATCGTTGGAGCACCAGACGGTGATTTCCTGGGCGCGGCCGTTGGCACGCCAGATGGCGCGCGGGAATTTCCCCACGATACGCTCGAGGTCGGCGAAGATGCGGTAGCGACGCTCTGCATGGAGCTGGTCGATCGCGTCTTCGAAGAAACGCTGATAGTTCATTTCGGCTTCCCAATTTTTGCGTGGGATCATAATCATTGCCCTATTCGACGTCCACTTGGCCTTTCTGGTCAAAATGCCACGCCCCAAGCCTGTTCCTAACGACCACGGATCATGGCCTATTCCCTTGATGTGCATGAATTTTGTTTCAAGACGATGCCACGCGCCGATGAGACTGGTTACCGCAGACACTAATGGTACTAATGGCCTAGTGGCAGGCTTTCCAGTAAGGCGGGTGTTGAGACAGTTTCCGATAAATCTTGAGCAGCGAGGACGCGGATGACGGTTTTGGTGACAGGCGGCGCCGGCTATATCGGCAGCCACATGGTCTGGGAGCTGCTGGATGCGGGCGAGAGCGTCGTCGTCCTCGACCGGCTTTCGACCGGCTTCGAATGGGCGGTGGCGCCAGAGGCAAAGCTCGTCGTCGGCGATGTCGCCGACAAGGAACTGGTCGGCGGGGTCATCCGCGACAACAAGGTCGACGCCATCATCCATTTTGCCGGCTCGATCGTGGTTCCCGAATCGGTCGCCGACCCGCTCGGCTACTACGAGAACAACACCTGCAAGACGCGCACGCTGATCGAGACCGCAGTGCGCGAAGGCGTGCCCAATTTCATCTTTTCCTCGACCGCCGCCGTCTATGGCGGCGCCGGGCTGGAGCCGGTGCGCGAAGATGCGCGCCTCGCACCGGAATCGCCCTACGGCCTGTCCAAGCTGATGAGCGAATGGATGCTGCGCGACGCCGCAATCGCCTATGGCTTGCGCTATACGGCGCTGCGCTATTTCAACGTCGCCGGCGCCGATCCGAAGGGCCGCACCGGCCAGTCGACGCCGGGCGCCACGCATCTGATCAAGGTCGCCGCCGAGACGGCGCTCGGCAAGCGACCGTTCATGCAGGTGTTCGGCACCGACTATCAGACACCCGACGGTACCTGCATGCGCGATTACATCCATGTCAGCGATCTGGCGGCGGCGCATCGGCTGGCGCTGGAACGGCTGCGTGCCGGGGGAACAAGCCTCGTCGCCAATTGCGGCTACAGCCACGGCTATTCGGTGCTCGAGGTGATCGACAGCGTGCGGCGCGTCTTTGGCCATGATTTCGACGTGCGGATCGGCGAACGCCGTCCGGGCGACGCCGCCGCGGTGGTTGCCAATTCGGAGCTGGCGCGCCGCGAACTCGGTTGGACGCCGCAGCGCGACGACCTCGACCTGATCGTCGCCGACGCACTCGCCTGGGAGCGCATCCTGACCGGCAAGAATTCGGCGCGAGGCTGAGACCGGGTTCTTAGGCTCGAAGCGTGGACGCATTTGGCCGCGTGTGACTTTTGGGGGCGGCATGAGAATATTGGTGCTCGGAGCTGGCGTCGTCGGCACGGCGGCCGCCTATTATCTGGCGAGCGACGGCCACGAGGTGACCGTGATCGAGCGCCATCCAGCGGCGGCGCGCGGCACCAGCCAATCGAATGCCGGGCTGGTGTCGCCAGGCGACGCCACCGCCTGGGCCTCGCCCGCTGCGCTGAAGACGTTCCTGCGTGGGCTCTGGAACCACGATCTCGGCATCAAGGTCAGGCTGCGCTTCGACCCCTACTTCTTTGCCTGGAGCCTTCGCTTCCTGCGCGAATGCACGGTTACGCGCCTGCGCGCCAACACCGACGTCAAGCTCAGGCTCGCGCTCTATTCGCGCGATTGCATCAACGCCCTTTCGGAGGCGACCGGCATCCATTACGACGAGCGCAAGAAGGGCATTCTCTACTTCTTCCGCTCGCAGAAGAGTTTTGATACCGGCACCGACAATTACCGTTATCTCGGCGAGCACGGCCTGCCGATCGAGATCGTTGGCCGCGACCGGCTGGCCGAATTGGAACCTGGGCTCGCCGGAGTGAAGGACAAGATCGCCGGCGGCATCTATTCGCCGATCGATCAGACCGGCGATTCCAAGCAGTTCGTCGACAAGCTCGCCGCCTATGCGGCCGACAAGCTCGGCGTCAAATTCCTGTTTGGCACGACGGTTGAAGGCCTTGATATCGAGGGCGACCGGGTGCGCGCCGTGGTGACCTCGGCCGGCCCGATCACAGCTGACGCCGTGGTCATCTCCATGGGGCCCGAAAGTGGCCTGCTCGGCCGCCGCTACGGCATCGACCTGCCCGTATACCCGGTGAAAGGCTACACCGTGACTGTCCCGCTGGAGGATGAAAGCAAGGGG
>NZ_SUEO01000007.1:0-28554 GCF_004962925.1 Mesorhizobium sp.
CGCCCCAAGATCGGCAGCTGGGTCGAGCCGAAAGAGCGCTGGAACCTGCTCGATCGCGATGTGCTGGCCTGGTACGCGACGGCGCCCGATCGCGAAATGTTCCTGCGCACGGTGCAGGAGTTCCGTCACATCATCGAACCGGAAGCCAGCGCCTTTGCCGCGATGCGGCGCACAGACGAGCAGATGGCCGAGATCAGCCAGGCCTGCCGGGAGATGGGGGAGGCGGCGACGCTGCCGGAGCGCACCCGCGCCGATACGCGTTTTCATCTGGCCATCCTGCGCGCCTCGGGCAACGATCTCCTGGTGCCGCTCGGCGTGCTGATCGAATCGGCGCTCGACCACCTCTTCGTTTTCGTCACGCGCGAAACCAGCGACCAGCCTCGGGCGCAGGCGCTGCATGAGGCCATCGAGAAGAACATCCGCCTCCAGCGGCCGGCTGCGGCTCGCACCGCAGTGCACAGACTGCTCGCCAACACTGACGACGTAATCGGACGGTCGCGGCGCTAGAGCGCTCCTTAAACCTCTTGCCGCTTGCCGTCCTTGCTCGGTGTCAGGTCGACGCCATTGACCTTGCCGATATGCGTCGCCAGCATCGGCACATATTGATCGGCGGCGAAGGCGCCGGCGAAAGCGTTTTTCGTGGCATTGCCGAGCGGGTTGGCGATGCCGGCAGCACCCGCCATCGATTCGAGATAGGTGAGGTCCTTGAAGGCGTTGGCGATGGTGAATTTGTGCGCGTCGCGGTCGCCCTCCAGCGTCCAGCGCATGAAGGTCTGGTAGAAGCCGCAATCCATGCGGCCGTTGCGGATGACGCTGTCGAAGCGCGGCGGCGAGATGCCGACCTTCTGCGCCAGCGCCAGTGCCTCGGAATAGATTGCCGCGTAGCCGAGCGAAATGAAATTGTTGAGCAGCTTCATGCGGTGGCCATCGCCGGTGTCGCCGATATGGACGATGCGCCCGGCCCAAGTGTCGAGCACCGGCTTCAGCCGGGCAAAGACCGCGTCGGGCGCGCCGACCATGGCGTCGAGCGTGCCTTCCCAGGCCTCCTTCGGCGTGCGGCTGAGCGGGGCATCGACATAGTCGACGCCGAGTGCCTTGAGCTCTGCGGCGAGCGCCACGGTCGAGGTCGGATCCGAGGTCGAGCAATCGACGACCACCGAGCCCTTTTTCAGGCCCTCCTTGAGGCCGCCGGGTCCGCGGATGATGGCTTCGACCTCGCGCGAGCCGGTGACGCAGATGAAGACGATATCAGATGCCACTGCCACCTCGCGCGAGATTGCGGCTTCCTTCGCACCCCGGGCGAGCAGGTCTTCCGCCGGAGCGCGGTTCTTGCGGCCGAGGAATGTCAGCGCGTAGCCCTTGTCGACGATGTTCTTCGCGATCCCGTGGCCCATCAGGCCAAGGCCGATGAAGCCGATCTTTTCGCTCGCGGCAGTCGTATTCATGTCGTGTCGTCCTGTGTTGCGGATATCGATGACGGCGCTGCACTTTGGCAGGCGAATTGTTGAAGCGGGTTTTTGCCGCAGACGGTTGGCAGGCGATTGCGGAACGCCATATTGTCTGACAATACACATGAATTCTAGGGAATGTGGAGAGCAAAATGACGAAGCGGATCATGTTCACCGGCGGCAGCGGCAAGGCCGGGCGCCATGTCGTGCAGTATCTGGTCGAGCAGGGCTGCCAGGTGCTCAACATCGATACCAAGCCGCTCGACAATCCGAAGGTGCGCACGCTGATCACCGACATCACCGACAGCGGGCAGGTGTTCAATGCGCTGTCGAGCTATATGGGCCTGCATGAGTTCGACCCGTCGCTGCGGTCGCAGCCGGTCGATGCCGTGGTGCATTTCGCGGCGATCCCGCGCATCATGATCACGCCCGACAACGAGGTGTTCCGCATCAATGCGCTCGGCACCTACAATGTCATCGAGGCTGCGGTAAAGCTCGGCATCCGCAAGGTGGTGATTGCCTCCAGCGAGACGACCTACGGGCTGGTCTTCGCCAACGAGCCGCGCAACCCGACGCATTTCCCGCTCGACGAGGACTACGATGTCGATCCGATGGACAGCTATGCGCTGTCCAAGATCGTCAACGAGAAGACGGCGCGCGCCTTCGCGCAGCGCAGTGGCATCGACATCTACGCCTTGCGCATCGGCAACGTCATCGAGCCGCATGAATATTCGCTGTTTCCGAAATGGTTCGCCGATCCGGGTTTCCGCAAGCGGATCGCCTGGAGCTATATCGACGCGCGCGACCTTGGCCAGATCACATTGCGCGCCATCGAGAAGGACGGGCTCGGCTATCAGGTGTTCAACGCCGCCAATGACGACACCTCGTCCGACCTGCCGACGGCCGAACTCTTGAAGCGGTTTTATCCCGATGTGCCGGTCAAGGGCGAACTTGGCGAATACGAGACGCTGCTCTCCAACCGCAAGGCGCGGGACGTGCTCGGGTTTCGTCCCGAGCATAGCTGGCGGAAATACGTCGGGACGGCCTGACGGAGGCAGCTGACGCGGAGCCGGCACTGGGCCAGCCCGAATTGCTGGTCCTGACTCCAGGCTCAGGAACCGCTACGGCCGATGCGCCCACGCCCTACGTTCAGGCGTTCGCCGTCTGGTTCATCCATACGATTTCCCAAACGTAGCCATCTGGGTCTTCAATGTGGCGGTTATACATGAAGCCAAGATCCTGTGCCGGGTTGGGGTCGGCGCGACCGCCCGCCGCGACCGCGCTGGTCAGTGTTGCATCGACGGCGTCGCGGTTATCGACAGTGAGGGCGATCATTGCCTGGCTATCGCGCCGTGCGTCGCCGATTGGGCGTGTAGTGAATTCACGGTAGTGGTCATGGGTCAGCAGCATCACCCCGATCGTGTCCGAGAACATGAGCGAGGTGGATTTGTCGCCCGAAAACTGCGGGTTCACAGTGCCGCCTAGCGCCACGTAGAACGCCGTCGACGCCGACAGGTCACGGACAGGCAGGTTCACGAAAATCATTTTGGGCGTCGATTTCGCCTTCTCCAGGGATGCGCGCTGCGCTATTGTCTTGCTGCAATGTTAGTAGATGCAATGTATCTTGATTGCAAGATACATTTGCCAAGGGAATATTTGACATGGATCGCGCCGAGGCCGCAGCTAAGGAATGGGCCCGCGAGCGCCCCGATCTTCCGCTGCTACCTATTGAAACAGTAGGTCGTCTGCTCGATGCCGCCGCGCGGGTTATCCGCGATCACATGAATCCGTTGCTCAAAGAAGCAGGCCTGAACGTAGGCGAGTTTGATGTGCTCACGCCGCTCAGGCGCGCGGGTGAACCCTATATGCTCTCACCTACTCAGCTCTACGAATCGGCAATGATCTCCTCGGGCGGCATGACGAGCCGCCTGGACCGGCTGGAGTGCGCCGGGCTGGTTGAACGATGCCCCGATCCCAACGACCGGCGAGGCAAGCAAATTGCGCTGACGACTGGCGGCAAGCGCGCGATAGACGATTTGATCGGTCCAATGGCGGCGCTAGAAGAGCAATTAATCTCCGTGCTGACGCCCGTGGAGCAGGAAACTCTTAATGCTCTACTTAAGAAATTGCTGACAGGCCTTTAAATTAGAAGGATTTCATCGTTTCACGGAAACGCCGAACCGATCTATCTTTTTGTTTTGACGCAATTCCGGACGGAAAACCGTTTCACACTTTTCCTGGAATTGCATCAGGTCGTAGTCCACGTCGGCAGTCACCTCTGCCTCTGAATCAACGAGTCCTGACCCTACTTGTCTTTCCAGAATTCGGCCTGGAGTTGCGCCGCTTCATCGGCAAGCAGCGGGCCGACGACTTCAGTCGGACGCTGCCCGGCTTCGAAGACGAACCTGCAGGGCAGGTCGAGTGTGGGATTCTCGACATGTGCACCCGTCACCCGCTTGAGGTCGTGTTCGCTCTGGCCAAAGACGACCCGTCCGATGCCCGCCCAATAGATTGCCCCGGAGCACATCGCGCACGGTTCGGCCGAAGTGTAGAGTGTGCAAGAGGCCAGCTTTTCGAGACTGACATTCATCCCCGCCCACGAGGCCAGCAGCCTTTCGGCATGAGCGGTGCGGTCGCCCCCGCCGGCTTTGTAACCGTTGGGTTGCTCGCGCAACACGCTGCCGTCTTTGTCGGCGAGGAGCGAACCAAAGGGATGTTCACCAGCATCGCGGGCCCTGCGCGCGACTTCGAACGCTTGACGGAGCAGACGCTCATCATAGGGGCGTTGTGGCATCGGCGGATCCTCCGGCTGTGCCGCTTGACCATAGTGCCGAACAATCCGCCGACACAAGTCAGCGGCCTAAAACGCGTCCGTTCGACCGGCCTCATGCGACGCGCTTTCGGTTCTTGTTTTGATGCATGTCGTTATCGCAAAACCGCTGCACACTTTTGCGCGACATGCATCAGGACTCGTTGCGATTGGGGCGTTGAGCCAGCCAGATACTGCCGATTACAAAAACGACGCCGGCGATTTGAGGCAAGGTCAGTGTCTGATCCAGGAATACCCATCCAAGCAGCACGGCGGTCACCGGGCTGAGGAAAAGCAGCGATGACACCACTGCGGATTCCAATCGCGCAATGCCCCGGAACCAGAGGACATAGGTCAGCGCCGCACCGACCAGCCCGAGCCACGCCAGTCCAAGCAGGTTGGCCGCGGTCGGGAGCGGGATGGACGGTTCGAAAAGCAGGGCCACCGGAACGAGAAGGAGACCGCCGGCAGTCAGTTGCCATGCCGTGAAGGTAAGCAGCGATGCTGGCGGTTGCCACTTGCGGGCCAATACGCTTCCGAGGGCCATTGAGGCCGCCCCGGCGAGGCCGGCGGCAACGCCGATTAAATCGAGCGCCGCATTCGGGGTCAGCACCAGCAACGCAACACCGGCGATCCCGACAAGGGCGGCGAGGATCGACAACCGGCGGACTGGGCTGCCAAGCAGGGCAGCGGCAAGGAAAATCACCATCAACGGCTGGACCGACAGCACCGTGGCGGCGACCCCGCCCGGAAGCCGGTAGGCGGCGACAAACAACATGCTCAGGAAGATCGAGATGTTGAGGGCTCCGAGCACGAAACTGCGCAGCCACCAGATGCCCGTTGGCAGTTGCCGAACGATCGCCAGCAGCAGCAAGCCGGCGGGCAGGGCTCGCAGCATCGCAACCGTCATCGGCGAAAAATTCGCCAGGAACTGCGTGGTGACGATATAAGTGCTGCCCCATATCGCGGGTGCAATGGCCGTCAGCAACAGATCGGAACGGTGCGGTTTCATAAGATTTCCAGAACTTCGGCAAGAGGGCGGCGCGGCTTTTGCGGCCAGTTTCCGGGCGCGGCGCGGCCGACCGCGATGAGCATCACCGGCACTTCATTCAGTCCAAGGCCAAACTCGCGGGCCACGCCTTCGGCATTGAAGCCTCCCAACGGACCAGCGACGAGCCCCAGCGCTTCGGCTGCAAAAATCAGCGTTGCCGCGCCAAGCGTTGCCGAGCGCACGGCTTCGTCGCGGGCCGCTCGAGGATCGGCATATTGGGTGCGGGCGCCTTCCTGCCAGCCCGAAGCCATATCCGCCGGCATGAAGCCGGCTTCGACGAAAGGAAGCAGCCTTGCATTGAGGGCAGCGTGGTCGGGCAGTACGCCGCAGACGATGAAGGTAACCGCTGCTTCCTGTACCTTGGCCTGGCCATGGGCCACGCTGCGCAACCGTGCCTTTGCTTCCGGCGTCCGCACGGCGATGAACCGCCAATTCTGAAGGTTGTAGGCGGTTGGCGCGCGCGTTGCGAGGCGTGCCAGCTCCGCGACCTCGGCATCCGTCAATGCATGCGAGGCATCGAATCGATTGGCCGACATACGGCGCTCGATAAGGGAGATTGTGGGGTTGGTCATCATGTCATTCCGAAATTGAGAAAATCGTTTGGAAGCAATACAGAATTTACCAAGGGGCGATAATATGCGACAATCGAAAGACATTGTTTACTGGTAGAGAATGGTGCGATGGATCGCCTTACCGCGTTGCAGGTTTTCCGCCATGTGGCGGAGCTGAACAGCTTTGCCGAAGCCGGACGGCGGCTTGGTCTCTCTCCTCCCGCGATCAGCAAGAACATCGCCGAGCTGGAGGGGCATCTGGGGGTGCGGCTCATCAACCGGACGACGCGGCGCATGGCCCTGACCGAAGAAGGCAGGATCTATCTGGAGCATGTCACGCAGGGGCTCGATGCGCTGGCCAGGGCCGATCAGGTCCTCGGCCCGATCAAGACGGCGCCGAGCGGGACGTTGCGGGTCAGCGCGCCGATGACTGTCACGTTGACACGGCTTTCGGCTGGCATTCCCGCGTTTCTATCGCGCTATCCCGATTTGAAACTCGACCTGCATCTTGATGACAGGCGCGTCGATATCGTGCGGGAGGGATTTGACCTAGCCATTCGCGGCAGCGACAATCTCGAGGATTCCAGCCTGGTCGCGAGAAAGCTTGCGGTCATGCCGCACGTGCTTTGCGCAGCTCCGTCCTATTTCGAGAAGCATGGCCGGCCCAAAACGCCTGCTGATTTGAAGGCGGCCAATTGCATCCGGTTCAGCCTGTCGGGGCATGCGGACATATGGGAGTTCCGCAAGGACGGCCGCAGCGAGCGGATCGCCATCGAGGGACGATATTCGGTCTCGTCAAGCCTTGCCGTGCGCGATGCACTGCGCGCCGGCTTCGGCGTCAGCCTGATCCCCCATCCCTATGTCGAGAGCGACCTGAAAGCAGGCCGGCTGCAATCGGCCCTGGATGACTGGGAAAAGGTCGAAACCACGCTCTACGCGGTCTATCCGGCACGGCAGCATCTCGCCCCGAAAATCCGCGTCTTCCTTGATTTCCTGATCGAGGAATTCAGTCGGGACAAAGAGAAGCCGTTCGTACCACTCCGGCGTGAGCGCTCGGCAAGGCGCAGTGTCGGGGAGGGGACGGAGGCGGAAAACCAAACTGAGATATTGCCGTCGATTTCATCTCCTTGACACGCCTCCAAATCCGGACTTTGTGGAGCTATGCAGGACGCGAAGCCGAATAAGGGAAAGACAGCGGCCGAGGCGTCCGTCGAGCGCCCGACCGCCGTTCGCCGGGCCGATGCGGCGCGTATGCCGGGGTCCAGCGTGCATGCGTCGCTGGCCAATGAGATCGGCCTCAGGATCGTGCGCGGCGACTATCCGCCGGGAACCATCCTGCCCAACGAAGCCAAATGGTCGGAGACCTTCGACGTCAGCCGCTCGGCGGTGCGCGAAGCGATCAAGATGCTGATGGCCAAGAGCCTGCTGGCCTCACGCCCCAAGATCGGCAGCTGGGTCGAGCCGAAAGAGCGCTGGAACCTGCTCGATCGCGATGTGCTGGCCTGGTACGCGACATCGCCCGACCGCGAGGTGTTCCTCAGAACCGTGCAAGAGTTCCGCCACATCATCGAGCCGGAAGCGACCGCCTTTGCCGCGATGCGGCGCACAGACGAGCAGATGGCCGAGATCAGCCAGGCCTGCCGGGAGATGGGGGAGGCGACAACGCTGCAGGAGCGCACCCGCGCCGACACGCGTTTTCATCTGGCCATCCTGCGAGCTTCCGGCAACGATCTCCTGGTGCCACTCGGCGTGCTGATCGAATCGGCTTTCGATCATCTGTTCGCCTATACGACGCGGGAGCTGGACGATTTGCAGCATGCGCAGAAACTGCACGAGGCGATCGAGAAGAGCATCCGCCTGCAGCGGCCGGATGCGGCGCGCAACGCGGTCCGCAAGCTGTTGGCAAACACCGACGGCGTCATCAAGTCACGCTGACAAGGCGCGCCGGATGTCGCGCCTGCGAAATTTCCTGCCGGTGCCCTAATCTTCTCTCGGGCGCCCAAACGCGGCGCGCAGTTCGTCCTTGGCGTTCTCCAGCACTTTCTTCTGCTTTGCCGGCAGGTTCTTGCCGGCACGGTTGATGTAGAAATTCAGCATCGACATGGCGGACTGGAACGGCTCGGCCTTGCGCCGGTCGCTGTGCTCGGCCGATCGCTTCAGCGAGGTCGCGATCGTCTTGGGGTCGTGGGATTCGAAGACGTGTTCCTCGAGGTCCAGCGCATCGCTGTGCTCGGTCACCTCGGCCGACCATTTCCTTTTCGCGGTCATGATAAAACTCCTTCCATTGGTGAGTTGATGGAAAACTCCGGGACGGCGGCCACTGTTCCACTTCAGCTTAAATCCCTGGAGCCACGGATTTGCATGATGTGGCGCTGCACGGCGCCGTGAATGCGCCGATAGTGGTGTCGAACCGGTCGATTTTCTCAGAACCGCGGACAGGAAACGCCTTGACCACAACCGTCTCCAGCCAGGCAAGCAGCCCCGGCATCGACAGCGCCTACGCCTGGATACGGCTCGGCATCTCGATGCTGCTGTCGACAATCGGCGGCGTCGGCATGTGGGCGGTGGTCGTGGTCCTGCCCGCCATGCAGGCGGAATTCGGCGTCGATCGCGCCGCCGCGTCGATGCCCTATACCGCGACCATGGTCGGCTTCGCCGTCGGCAATGTTGTGATCGGTCGCGCCATCGACCGCATGGGCTACTGGATTCCGGCGCTCATTGCCTCGGTGGCGCTCGGTGCCGGTTTCCTGCTGGCGTCGCTGACCACCTCGGTGCTGCAGTTCACCCTTGTCCAGGGGCTTTTGATCGGCGTCGGCACCTCGGCGATCTTCGGGCCGTTGATCGCCGACATCTCGCACTGGTTCAACCGCCGGCGCGGCGTCGCGGTGTCGGCTGCCGCTGCCGGCAGCTATCTCGCCGGGGCGATCTGGCCGATGGTGATGCCCTATATCATGCAGAGCGAAGGCTGGCGTTTCACCTATGCCGCGATCGGCGTTGTCTGCCTCGCGACCATGGTGCCGCTGACCCTGCTGCTCAGGCGCGGCGCACCACGCGCCGCCATTTCCGGTTCACCCGGCAGCCGGCCCGTCCAGCCGATATCGCTGTCGCCGGCAGCCCTGCAGGTGCTGCTCGTCGTCGCCGGCCTTAGCTGCTGCGTGGCGATGTCGATGCCTCAGGTCCATATCGTCGCCTATTGCATGGACCTCGGCTATGGCGTTGCGCGGGGCGCCGACATGCTGTCGATCATGATGGCGGCGGGCGTCGTCAGCCGGCTGGCGTCCGGCTTCCTTGCCGATCGCATCGGCGGCGTGAAAACCCTGCTGATCGGCTCGGTGCTGCAAGCCTTGTCGTTGTTGCTCTACATCCCCTTCGACGGGCTCGCCTCGCTTTACGTCGTCTCGCTGGTCTTCGGCCTGTCGCAAGGCGGCATCGTGCCTTGCTATGCCATCATCGTGCGGGAATACATGCCGGCCAGAGAGGCCGGCCAGCGCGTCGGCATCATCATCATGGCGACGATCTTCGGCATGGCGATCGGCGGCTGGATGTCGGGCTGGATTTACGATCTGACCGGTTCTTATGCCGCCGCGTTCCTCAACGGCATTGCCTGGAACCTGCTGAACATAGCGGCCATGGTGCTGCTGCTGTGGAAGGCACGGCGCAGCGCCACGGCGATTGCCTGAAGCGGAGAACGGACCCGAGACCTGCAGCGCCTGGCGAAGGCAGAGCCGGCGAGCACGGCATACAAAAAACCCGCCTCAAAGACGGGTTGCCGGCGCAAATCAGCACCATACCCAAATATCTAGCATATCTGCCGTCATTTAGCAACGGATCGCGAGTTCGGGTTGGTGTCTCAGTTTGAATTTCGCCCACCATTGCAGACGTCGGCTGTGCCTACTAGCGATGCCGCTGTAATGTTGATTTTAAGTTGGCAACAGGACGGCTCAGATGACTGCCGCAGGCGATGTGATTGCTTGGCTTCTCGATTCCGACCCAGCGATCCGCTGGCAGGTGATGCGCGACCTCCTCGATACTCCAGAACCGGAGTGGGCGGCTGAACGGGCCAAGATCGAAACCATTGGCTGGGGAGCCAAGCTTCTGGCTTGCCAAGATGAGGACGGGCAATGGGCGGCAGGCTCTTTTGTCCCGCGCGGTTTCAAACCTCAAGACTGGGAAAAGTTCGGCCAGCCTTGGACGGCAACAACCTTTTCGCTCTCGCAGCTTCGCGAGTTTGGTTTCGATCCATCGTCGGATCGTGCGAAGCGGATCGTCGAGTTGGTTGGCCTCAACTCGCGCTGGGATGAGGGTGGCCAGCCCTATTGGGAGGGGGAGGTCGAGGAGTGCATCAACGGGCGAACTGTTGCTGACGGTGCATATTTTGGAGCCGATATTTCATCCATTGTTGTTCGGCTGCTTGGTGAGCGTCTCGATGACGGCGGTTGGAATTGCGAGAGGGCCAATGGTTCGATCCGCTCGTCGTTCCACACCACGATCAATGTGCTTGAAGGGCTGTTGGAGTATGAGAAAGCGACCGGCGGCACATCCGAATCCAGACAAGCTCGCCAATCTGGAGAGTCGTTCCTTTTGGAACGCAGCCTCTTCCGACGTCTAACCTCGGGAAACCCTGCGGACGATCAGTTTCTGTGTCTCCATCACCCCAACCGCTGGCATTACGACATACTGCGTGCGCTGGACTATTTCCGTTCCGCGTCCATGCTTACTGGTGCCGAACCTGATCCGCGGGTTGCCGACGCCATCGCCCGCCTCCGCTCCAAGCGCCTGGCAGATGGCACTTGGCCCCTCGACTGGACTCCTAAAGGGCAGGTATGGTCGAGGTCGACGCCAGCCCGGGTAAGCCGTCCAGGTGGGTGACCCTCCGTGCAATGCGGGTGCTCAAATGGTGGAAGCAGCGCGCATAAAATCGTTCAGTGGAGGACCGCCGTCCACTCAACGGCAAGGTAGAACGCTCGGCGACTGTACGGAAGCCGAATGCTTTGGCCGGCTTGGGTTGCGCCATTGACGTTCATGGAGCTTCTCCAAACCTGCCGTTCGCGCTACGACCTGATGCTACCCCGAGTAGAAGCTGCCGGTCCACATTTCTGCTTGACCTACACATATCTCGACGGTTATTGGTTCATCAATAGCCAATGAGTTATCGATTGCGATGCCGCAGCCACACGAAATCCTTTTCAGAACGCTTGCCGATCCGACGCGCCGGGCCATCTTCGAGCGGCTGTGTCGCGACGGAGACCAGACGGTCGCGGCCCTGACAGCTCGGGCCGGGGTCTCGCAGCCGGCCGTGTCAAAGCATCTGGGGGTGCTGAAGCAGGCCGGGTTGGTGCGCGACCGCCACGAAGGCCGCAACACGCACTATAGTGCGGAGCTCGGCGCCTTGGCCCCGCTGATCGACTGGACAAACCAAATGACCGGGTTCTGGAAAAGCCGGTTCGACGACCTCGAAGATCTGCTCAAAAGGATGGACCAATGACCAATACTGCGACCGAAACGCGCTCCGTCGTTGTCGAACGGGAGGTCGCTTTTCCGCCGGAAAAGATCTGGCGCGCGCTCACGCAATCGCACCTGATCGAGGAGTGGCTGATGAAGAACGATTTCAAGCCAGACGAGGGTCACCGTTTCAATCTTAGCGCGGACTGGGGGGCGGTCGACTGTCAGGTCCAGGCAGTCGAGCCCAACAAGTCGCTGTCCTACACGTGGGATACCAAGGATCTCAAAAGTGTCGTCACGTGGACGCTCACCCCTACGAGCACAGGGACCCATCTGCGCATGGAGCAGATGGGTTTCCGGCCGGATCAGCAGCAGTACTACCAGGGCGCAAAATACGGCTGGCAGCGGTTCTTTGCGAACCTAGAGCAGGTCCTGGCGCGGATAGAGTGAGGCGCGCCGGCACCAATAGGCATCTGCGGTGAACGCATTGGCCAACAAGACGTCCATCAAATCAAACAAGGTTGCAAGGAAGGCCGCCAAGCGGGTCGCCCGATCCGCTTCGGCTTGTCTTCAGGGGAGGTCCTCATGAATTGGATTCGGCAATTCCACCGCTGGCTGTCGATCATTTTTACGGCGGTCGTCGCCGCCATCTTCATCACGTTGGGCGTAGGTGTGGAGCCCGCCTACTGGGTATACCTGATGCCGCTGATCCCGCTCGCCTTGCTCATGCTCAGCGGTCTGTACTTGTTCGCGTTGCCCTATGCGGACAGGTGGCGCAGCAGACGACGCACGGCGTAGAGGCGATGGACGACAAGACGCCTGCAAATCCACCCACAGCCGAAATTGAAACTGAGACACTGAGTTCGGGCAGCCGTCCTGGGCCGTTCACTTGACAACGGGGTAAGGCTGCGCGACGCCAGACGGCAGCCATAATCTCTGGCAAGTACGGGTTGGCATGGCGACAGTGGCAAAGACACTGAATAGCATTTCGCGGCCGCGCTTCGGCGAAGGCGCCGCGTTCGGGACAAGGCTGTGACCAAACCGCGCTCGCGCCGCGGCGGCGGCCGTCCGACCATCGCCGATGTCGCGCGCAAGGCAGGTGTCGGCGCCATCACCGTCTCCCGCGCCTTGCGCGAGCCGGAGCGCGTTTCGGAGGATCTGCGCCGGCTGATCCAGGCGGCCGTCGACGAGCTCGGCTATTTGCCCGACCCGAATGCGCGAGCGCTGGCTTCGGCGCGCGCCGAAGTCTTTGGCGTGCTGGTGCCGTCGCTCACCAACAGCGTCTTTGCCGAAGTGCTGCGCGGCATCTATGACAGCTTGTCCGACAGCTCCTACCGCATCCAGCTCGGCAACACCCATTATTCCGGCCTCGAGGAGGAACGGCTGCTGCAGGTGTTCGGCCCCCAGCGCCCGGCGGCGCTGATCGTGGCGGGCATCGACCAGACGCCGACATCGCGAAGACTGCTCGAGACGGCCGGCTGCCCCGTGGTGCAGGTCATGGAGACCGGACCCGATCCGGTCGACATGATGGTCGGCTTCTCGCATTTCGACGGCGGCAAGGCGGCGACGGAGCACATGATCGAAATGGGCTATCGCCGCATCGGCTTCATCGGCGCGCGCATGGACCCGCGCTCGCAGCGGCGTCTGGCCGGCTATCGCGCGGCGATGGAGGCGGCCGGTCTGTTCGACGCGCGGCTGGTCACCACCACGCCGGTGCCGTCCAGCGTTACGCTCGGGCGCGAATTGTTTCGCGACGCGCTGGCCAAGGTGCCGACGCTCGACGGCGTTTTCTGCAACAATGACGACATCGCGCTCGGCGTGCTGTTCGAGTGCCACCGCGCCTCGATCGCCGTGCCGAAGACGATCGGCATCACAGGCTTCAACGATCTCGACATGATGGAAGTGGCTTTTCCATCCGTCACCAGCGTCCGGACGCCTCGTTACGAGATCGGCCGGCGGTCGGTAGCCATGGCGCTCGCGGCGATTGCTGGCAAACGGCCGCAAGAGCCGGTCGTCGACCTCGGCTTCGATCTCAAGTGCCGCGAAAGCACGGCCCGCTGAAAGCACTTTCCAGGCATTGCGAAATGCCGCTTTACACTACGTTATGGTAGCGCTACCATCTACCTCTGGGCGAAACACGCGGCAAAGACCGGAGTCTGTTTATTATATATAAGCGACAGCTCGTGCTTGTTTATTATGTATAATATGATAGTTTTTACTTCGATTGCCGTGCGGCGAGGGAGGAGATCGGGTCGGCATTCGGCCACCTGAAAAGCGCGAGGGGCAAGGCTGGAGGTGCCGGGCCAAACGCGCGAGACGCGTAAGAACAATCAAAAACTGCAACTGGGAGGAATATCGATGATCAAGTCACTCGTTGGTGGCATCGTTGCCGCCACTGCATTCGTCATGTTGAACTCGTCGGCGCTCGCCGAACCCGAAATCGTCACGGGCCCGTCCGCCGAGCCGGACTGCTTTGCGCCATGGGCCGCCGATACGCAGTTCTTCAAGTTCCCCAAGAAGGAAGGCCCATATCGCGTTGCGCTCGCCAATGGCTATATCGCAAATACGTGGCGCATCCAGATGGTGCAGACGGCGAAGGCCTATGCGGCGCAGCCGGAGGTCGCGGCGAAACTGAAGGAATTCAAGGTCGTCTCGACCGGCGCAGATTTCGGCGATCAACAACTTCATCGATTCCGGCTATGACGCGATCGTCGTCAACGCGCAGAATCCGACGGCGTTCGGGCCGGTCATCAAGCGCGCCAAGGAAGCCGGCGTCGTGCTGGTCGCATTCGACAACATCCTCGACACCAAGGACGCCATCAACGTCAATGTCGACCAGAAAGGCCTTGGCGAGTTGTGGGCCAACTGGCTGATCAAGCATGTGCCCAATGGCGGCAAGATCCTCGAAGTGCGCGGCGTTGCCGGTACGTCGGTCGATACGGACCGCCACAATGGCATCCATGAGGTCCTCGATGCTTCCGGCAAGAAGTGGGAGGTCACCGAGGTCATCGGCAAATGGGACGATGGCGTGGCGCAAAAGGCTTCGGCCGACGCGATCGCCACCAACGGTCCCTTCGACGGCGTCACCGGCCAGGGCGGCGACACCGGCATCGTCCAGGCGATGATCGATGCCAAGCATCCGTTCGTGCCGTTCGGCGGCGAAACGGAGAATGGCTTTCGCAAATTCTGCGCCAAGTTTGCCGCAGACGGGCTGAAATGCTCGTCGGCCGGAACCGGTCCCGCCCAGGTCGCGGTCGCCATCAAGACGGCGATTGCCGCGCTCGAAGGTCAGGTCGTGCCGCAAGCGGTGAAGCTGCCGCTGGCGATCGTCGAGGATCCGAACTTCAAGGAAGGCGAGGACTATTTCCCCGACCAGTCCGACAATTTCTTCGTCGGCAATTCCTTCCCGACCTGCGGCATCAATTTCACCGCGCAGGAAATCATGGGCCAGAGCAAGGAAAACCAATAGACTGATCGCTCGACGCCGCGGGATAATCCCGCGGCGTCGGTCCCGAAGAACAAGCGCCTTGGGAGGGGCCGATGGACGGTGCGGTTCCACTCTTCCGGATGGAGGGCATATCCAAGCGCTATGGCGGTGTGCGGGCGCTGGAAAAGGCCGAGCTTTCGGTCACGCCAGGCAGCATTCACGCCATCCTCGGCGAAAATGGCGCCGGCAAATCGACGCTGATCAAGGTGATGGCCGGCGTCGTCGCGCCTGACGAAGGCCGCATGATGCTTGACGGAAGCGAGGTGACCTTCGCTTCGCCGGCCGCGGCCAACCAGGCCGGCATCGTCTGCATTTTCCAGGAACTGTCGCTCGTCCCCGAACTCAGCGTCGCCGATAACATCGTCATTTCCGATCCGCCCAAGCGCTTCGGCATGATCGACCGCAAGGCGCAGCGACGCGTTGCGGAAGAAGCGCTGGCGCGCGCCGGCGCTGCCGACATCCACCCTCTGGCGTTGGTCAAGGATCTTCCTCTTTCAAGAAGGCAGATGGTCGAGATCGCCAAGGCACTTGCCAGGAAGCCGCGCATCCTGATCCTCGACGAGGCGACCTCGGCGCTGACCGCGGCCGATGTCGCCAAGATTTTCGGCGTGTTGAAGCGACTGCGCTCGGAAGGGCTGGCGCTGCTCTACATCTCGCATCGGATGAACGAGATCGCCGAGCTAGCCGACCAGTGCACGGTGTTCCGTAACGGCCGCAATGTCGCCAGCTATGCCGCAGGCACGAAGGGCGACAACGAAGTCGTCGAGCTGATGATCGGCCGCGAATACAGCCACATCTTTCCACCAAAGCCGGTGCGCGCGCCGGCCACCGCCGCGCCCGTGCTGGAGGCGCGCAAGCTGTCCTGGACCGACCGGCTGGACAATATTTCGCTCACGGTCAGCGCAGGCGAGGTCGTCGGCCTCGGCGGTCTCGACGGCCAGGGCCAGCGCGAATTGCTGCTCGCGTTCTTCGGCGTGCTGCGCGGCCTCAGCGGCCAGATATTGATCGATGGCAGACCGGTGGCGATCTCCAGTCCGGCCGCCGCGCGCGATGACCGTATAGGCATGGCGCTGATCCCGGAGGATCGCAAGACGGAAGGCCTGATGCTGCCGATGACGGTGCGCGAAAATCTCTCCTTCGCGGCACTCGACCGGCTGTCCAGGGCCGGCATCATCGACCGCGCCGCCGAGCAGCGGCTGATCGACGACATGGTTGCTTTGCTGGCGATCAAGACGGCGGGCCTCGACATTCCGGTCGGCGCACTGTCCGGCGGCAACCAGCAGAAGGTCGTCATCGCCAAATGGCTGATGCGGAAGCCGCGCATCATCCTGCTCAACGACCCGACGCGCGGCATCGATGTCGGTACCAAGCAGGAACTCTATCAGCTGATGCGCAAGCTTGCCGACCAAGGCGCTGCGATCCTGTTTTACTCCACCGACTATGACGAGCTGATCGGCTGCTGCGACCGGGTGCTGGTGCTCTATGACGGGGCGGTCAAGCGCGAGCTGGTCGGCGCCGAGATCACCGAGCGGGCGCTGATATCAAGCGCGCTCAACATCCATGGCGAAGAGATGGCTGTCACAGGCATGGCGAAGACGCCAGCCCGAGGAGCGGACGCGTGAAAGATTGGCGCTACTGGCTTGCCGAACAACGCGGAACGCTGCTGGCGTTCGGCATCTTCATCGTGATGTTTATCATCTACACTTCGAACCATCCTGCGGGCTTTACCGCCAATGTCGTGCAGACGGCTTCCAACAAGGGCGTGCTGCTCGCCTTCGTCGCCATGGCGCAGACGCTGGTGGTGATCACCGCCGGCATCGACCTTTCCGTCGGCATGATCTTCACGCTGACCAACTGCCTGGCCTCATGGCTGGTCATCGGCACCGGCATCGAGACCGCGTTCGGTGTCGTCGCGGTGCTTGGCACCGGGCTGCTGTGCGGGGCGATCAACGGCGCCATCGTCATCTACGGACGGCTGCAGCCGATCGTCACCACCATCGCCACGGGTGCGGTCTATTTCGGCATCGCGCTGCTGCTGAGACCGTTCCCGGGCGGTTCGGTCAACGAGGATCTCGCCGACGCGCTGACCGGGCGGTTGTTCGGCGTGGTGCCGGCGAGCCTGGTGGTGCTGCTGGCCGTCGTGCTCGTCGTCTGGGTGCCGTTCAGCCGCTCGGTGCTCGGCCGCGCGGCCTATGCCGCGGGCTCTTCGGAGATGGCGGCCTACATGTCCGGCGTGCCGATCCGCCGCGGAAAATTCACCGCCTATGCGCTGGCCGGCCTGCTGGCCGCGATCGGCGGATTGTTCCTGACCTTCTTCACCTATACGGGCGAGGCGGCCTATGCCAGCGGCAATGCCTATACGCTGTTCTCGATCGCCGCCGTGGTGCTTGGCGGCGTCTCGCTGTTCGGCGGTAAGGGAAGTGCCATCGGCGCGATCTTCGGTGCGCTCGCCTTCCGCACCATCGGCGACCTGCTCTTCGTCTTCGATTTCGATCCGCTTTGGCAACCGCTGTTCCAGGGCGTCATCCTGCTGATCGCGGTCAGCCTCGGCGCCTTCGCCCTGTTCAGGGTCCGCAACCGGCTGGAGTGGTTCCTGTGAGCGAAACGACCATCGGCGGTATCGCCGGCCGCATGCCGAAATTCATCCGCCGCGCCGACCCCGCGGTGCTGACCGCCTTCGCCTGCATCGTGCTGCTGCTGTTTGTCGGCAGCCTCTATTCGCGCAGCTTCCTGTCGCCGGAATATCTGCTGCAGCAGCTCAAGGTGGCGTCGTTTCTCGGCGTCATCGCCACCGGCATGATGCTGGTCATCCTGCTCGGCCAGATCGACCTGTCGGTGCCATGGTCCGTGGCGGCGGGCGCGATGATGGCCTGTGCGGCCGCCGCCTATGGACCGGTCGGCGTGGCGCTGGCCATCCCGTTCGGCATTTTCTGCGGTGTGGTGATCGGCGTCGTCAACGGCATCGGTGTCGCTTATCTGCGCATTCCCTCGATGATCATCACGCTCGCCACCAATGCCGTCGCGCAAGGGCTGATGGTGGTCTATACGGGCGGCTTCTCGCCGCAGGATTCGGCGACCCCGGCGATGCGCTATCTGGCGACCGGCTTTGCCATTCCGGGTGTGCCCAACGCCGTCATCATCTGGGCGCTGATCGGTGCGGCGATGGTCTTCGTGCTTACCCGCACCGGCTTCGGCCGCACGGTCTACGGCATCGGCAATCGCGAGCGCGCCGCCTATCTCTCCGGCATCGATACGCGGCGCGTGGTGTTGATCGCCTTCGCCGCGTCCGGTGGTCTCTCGGCTTTCGGCGGCGTACTTCTGGCCGGCTATGCTTCCAAGGCGGCCCAGTCTATGGGCGACGCCTATCTGCTGCCGTCGATAGCAGCGGTCGTGCTTGGCGGCACCTCGATCCTCGGCGGGCGCGGCTCCTATCTTGGCACGGTCGCTGGCGTGATCCTGATCACGCTTTTGCAGTCCATTCTTTCGGTCATGCAAATGCCGGAGGCGGGGCGGCAGATCATCTACGGCGTCGTCATCGTCGCCATGCTCCTGCTTTACGGCCGCGCGCCGGCCAGCCGCTGACCCGCATCGTGGACGAAAAGGCAGCACAAATGCAGGATCCCGTTCGGTCCGCACCGGCCGTCGTGGTGATGGGCGTCGCCGGTTGTGGCAAGTCGGCCGTCGGCGAGGCGCTGGCCGCAGCATTGGGCGCCACCTTCGTTGAGGGCGACAGGCTGCATCCGCCGGAAAACGTCGCGCGCATGGCAAGCGGTGAGCCGCTGACCGACGCATTGCGCGAAGGCTGGCTCGACGCGATCGGCCGGCGCGTTGCGGGATCGGTCGGCGATGGGCAAGGCGTCGTCGCCGCCTGTTCGGCGCTGAAGCGCAGCTACCGCGAGCGTCTGCGCGGCTTTTGCCAGAATATCGTTTTCCTCTATCTGGAAATCGATCCAGCGACCGCAAAGCAGCGTGTCGGCTCCCGCCAGGGCCATTTCATGCCGGCAAGCCTGGTCGACAGCCAATTCGCCACGCTTGAAGCGCCGGCAGCCGACGAGAACGCGTTGACGCTGGATGCGACGCGCCCGATCGCCGACATTGTCGCCGATGCCGTGAGCCTGTTCGAGGCGAATTCATGAGCCGGCTCGCCGGCGCGGGTCTCGCTTTCGGGGTGCCTGTTCAGATCTGCGACGTCAGTTCGACCGGAAAATCGTCATTGTCGGCATCGCGCATGGCGGCGAGGCTGCGATTGTCCAGCACCTCGGCGATCGCCTGGCGCACCTCCAGCATCATGTGCCTGACCTGGCAGGTCGCCTCGTCGCAATCCTCGCAGCGCTGATATTGGGTGCGGCTGGCGCAAGGGATCGGCGCCAGCGGCCCGTCGAGAACACGCACGACATGGCCGATCTTGATCTCGGAGGCCGGCCGGGCGAGGCGATAGCCGCCTTCCTTGCCCTTGCGGCTCTGGACAAAGCCGGCATTGCGCAATTCGCCCAGAATAGCATCCAGGAATTTCTTCGGGATGTTGTTGGCGACCGCAATGTCGTTGACGAATGCGAGCTGGCCGACCGGCAGGCCGGACAGATGCACGAGGGCCTTGAGGCCGTATTTGCCTTTTTTGGTCAGCATGCCCGAGTGAACCCATGAAGCCCCAACCACCCGCGTTTGGCGGCTGTTTGTGTGCAAATCATGACGGTTGAGCCGCGCGATGCCGTTCGCGCAGACAAGCCGCCTGCTGACACATTGCGCGCAAACGCGTTGATTCTTCGTAACGTTTTGGACAGCGGGCGCCCGGAAAGCGGGAAATCTCCTTTCTAGAGCGTAAAACGAAGAAAGCCGGCAAAAACCGGCTTTCTTATCAGTTTCAAAGATCGCTTGCTTCAGCGGCTACCATAGGTCTGGTCGAGCAGTCCGCCGGCTGCAAAATGTTCGGCCTGGATCTTGGCCCAGCCGCCGAAGACGTCCTCCACCGTCAGCAGGCGGACATCGGGAAACTCAGCCTTATATTTGGCGGCGACCGCCGCGTCGCGGGCCCGCAGGCCGTTGCGGGCGGCGATGTCCTGGCCCTCCGGCGTATAGAGGAAGTCGAGATAGGTCTTGGCGAGATCGCGTGTGCCGTGCTCATCGGCGACCGTGTCGACGATCGCCACCGGAAACTCCGCCAACAGGCTGACCGAGGGCGTCACCTGCTCGAACTTGTCCTCGCCATACTCCCTGCTGATACCGCGGGTTTCCGACTCGAAGGTGATCAGCACGTCGCCGATTTCGCGCTGCACGAAGGTGGTGGTGGCGGCGCGTCCGCCGCTGTCGAAGATCGGCACGTTGTTGAACAGTTTGGTGACGAATTCCTTCACCTTGGCGTCGTCGCCCTTGAAGGCTTCCTTGGCGTAGGCGGTGGCCGCGAGATAGGTGTAGCGCGCATTGCCCGACGTTTTCGGATTGGGGAAGATCACCTGGACGTCGTCGCGCACGAGATCGTTCCAATCCTTGATGTTCTTCGGATTGCCGGCGCGCACCAAAAAGGACGGCAGCGAATAGAAAGGCGAGGCGTTGTCGGGGAAGTCTTTTTGCCAGTCGGCGGAGATAAGACCCTTCGAGACCAGAAAGTCGATGTCGAGGACCTGGTTGAAGGTGACGACATCGGCGCCGAGACCCTCGGCGATGGCACGCGCCTGCGCCGACGTCCCGGCATGCGACTGATCGATGGCGACGCCGGGGTGCCCAGCGACGAAGGCCTTGTTGACCTGCGCAAACAATTCGCGGCCGACATCGTAGGACGCGTTCAGCAGCCTGTCGGCCGACCAGGCTTGGGAGGATGCGAGGAACAGGCCGGCCGCTGTGGCGACGCCAAGCAAAAATGGCTTCATGAAAACAGGCTCCAATGCAACGCGCTTATTGCCGAACCATAGTGGCAAGACATCATGCGCGACGAGATACGTAGAACGGCTCAGTCACGTTATTGCGAGAAAAATATTTCCTCTTCGGCCTAGTATTAGTATTTTCTTCCAAGCGGGGTCTTTCCAGGCGGCTTGGGAGTGATCGTTTCGCGTGCACGATGTTTCCCGGCCGGCCAATGCGCTGGCAAGATGGTTGCATCACGGCACTATTTGGCATATACAAGTGGTATATACAAGGAGCCGTCGCTATGCCCCAGCATCGCCATTCAACAACGCCACCGAAGGAGGCGAAGCTGTTTCGCAACAATCGCAGCCAAGCCGTGCGCATTCCTGTCGAATTCGAGCTCCCCGGCGAAAAGGTCTTGATCAGCCGTGAAGGCGACCGCTTGGTCATCGAGCCGGTCCGCAAACCTGGCCTCACGGCTCTGCTTGCGCAATGGGCGAAAGAGCCGCCGCTCGACCCCGAGGAAGACTTCCCCGAGATTGAGGATATGCCTGTCAAATCCGAGGATTTTTTTTAAATGCGGTTCATGCTGGACACGAACATTATCAGCGACATGATCCGAAACCCGGCAGGCAGAGCCGCCAGCGCCATCCTGCGCGTTGGAGACGCCGCCGTGTGTACCAGCATCGTGGTCGCCTCGGAACTCCGATATGGCTGCGTCAGGAAGGGATCGGTCAAGCTGCTCAAGAAGGTCGAGGAATTGCTGGCTGAGATCCCTGTCTTGCCGCTCGATGTGCCGGTGGATGCCAAGTACGGCGCGATTCGCGCCGAGCTGGAACGCATCGGCCAGACCATTGGCCAAAACGACCTTTTTATTGCTGCCCACGCCTACGCACTGGGCACTACCCTAGTGACGGCCAACACGGGAGAGTTCAATCGGATCAAGGGCCTGAAGGTCGAGAACTGGCTGGTGTAGCGCCGGATAGGATCAAGCGGCCGGAAAAAGCTTCCAGCGCCGCGGCCTAAACGCAATGCGACTTTTCTGCGCCGCCGGATGGTCGACGGGCAACTCGACCTCGACCCGCTGACGCTCGCCGCCGATTTCGAGCTCCACGCGCCTGGTGTCGGCGACGCGACGACTGGCGACGACCGTGCCGGCGATGCAGCCATTGCATTCGTCCACCAGCTCGACATCGTGCGGGCGGAAGAACAGCGTCGCTTCGCCCTGCGGCGCCTGTGGCGCGGAGAGGCCGATCGGGCGGTCGGCGATCCAGACCTGGCCGTCCTCGACCTTGACGGGAAGCGAGCTCGATTCACCGATGAAGCCGTAGACGAAGGGCGAATTCGGCGTGTCGTAGATTTCATCGGCGGTGCCGACCTGCTCGATGCGGCCCTGGCTCATCACCACGACGCGGTCGGCAAGCTCCAACGCTTCTTCCTGGTCATGGGTGACGAAGACCGTGGTGTGGCCGGTGGCGTCGTGGATGTCACGCAGCCAGCGGCGCAACTCGCGGCGGACCTGGGCATCGAGCGCGCCGAACGGCTCGTCCAGCAAAAGCACGGCCGGTTCGATCGCCATGGCGCGGGCCAGCGCCACACGCTGGCGCTGACCGCCCGAAAGCTGCGCCGGATAGCGTTTTTCCAAGCCGGAAAGCTGGACGAGGTCGAGAAGCTCGGAGGCCCGGCGGCGGATTTCCTGCGCTGACGGACGTGTCGGCCCGTGCCGGACCTTGAGTCCAAAGCCGATATTGTCGGCGACCGTCATATGGCGAAACAGCGCATAATGCTGGAAGACGAAGCCGACATTGCGCTCCTGGATCGACTTTTGCGACGCGTCTTCCTCGCCAAAGAATATCTTTCCCTTCGTCGGCCGCTCCAGCCCGGCGATCAGCCTGAGCAATGTCGTCTTGCCGGAGCCGGAAGGCCCGAGCAACGCGATCAACTCGCCGGACTTGATGTCGAGCGATACGTCTTGGAGCGCCGGAAACCGCTCAAACTCCTTGCGCACGTTGGCAACGCGAACTTCCATCAACCGTCCCTTTTTGTCGATGCATGTCGTTATCCCAAAACCGCTACAGACTTTTGGGCAACAGGCATTAATGTCCGCGCGTCGCGGCGATCTCGGCGCCGTAGCGCATTTCGAGAAGTGTTTTCAAGACCAGCGTGACGAGCGCCAGGCCCGCGAGTAGCGAAGCGACGGCGAAGGCGGCGGCGGCATTGTACTCGTTGTAGAGGATTTCGACATGCAGCGGCATGGTGTTGGTCAGCCCGCGTATGTGGCCTGACACCACCGACACCGCGCCGAACTCGCCCATGGCGCGGGCATTGCACAACAACACGCCGTAGAGCAGCCCCCATTTGACGTTGGGCAGTGTCACGTACCAGAAAGCCTGCCAGCCATTGGCGCCGAGCGACAGCGCTGCCTCCTCGTCGCCATTGCCCTGTTCCTGCATCAACGGGATCAGTTCGCGGGCGACGAAGGGGAAGGTGACGAAGATGGTGGCGAGCACGATGCCCGGCACGGCAAACAGGATGACGATGCCATGCGCCTTCAGCCAGGCGCCGAGCAGGCCCTGTGCGCCGAACAAAAGCACATAGACCAGGCCGGAGATAACCGGCGAGACCGAAAACGGCAGGTCGATGAGCGTGGTCAGGAAGGCCTTGCCCTTGAACTCGAACTTGGCGATCGCCCAAGCGGCGGAGATGCCGAAGACGACGTTGAGTGGCACCGAGATCGCCGCCACCAGTAGTGTCAGGTGGATCGCCGAGCGCGTGTCTGGGTTGGTCAGCGCCTCCGTGTAAGCGCTGAGACCTTTTGCGAAGGCTTCGTTGAAGACGACGATCAGCGGCAAGAGCAGGAAAATGCCGAGGAAGGCGAAGCTCACGATCATCAGCACGGCTTTCGCCGGGCGGCTTTCGGTCACTGCCGCCGACTGGCTTTCGTGGTGCGGTGCGTAGGATTTGATCTCCGGATCAGCCATAGCGCTTGCGGCTCCACGTCTGCACCAGATTGATGACCAGCAGCATCACGAACGACAAAGCGAGCATGATTGCGGCGATCGCGGTCGCCGCCGCATAATTGTATTCCTCCAGCCGGATGACGATCAGAAGCGGCGCGATCTCGGATTTGTAGGGCAGGTTGCCGGCGATGAAGATGACGGAGCCGTACTCGCCGACACCGCGCGCGAAAGCCAGCGCGAAACCGGTGACGATGGCGGGCGCGAGGCCCGGAAGCAGAACCCGGGCGATGGTCTGGAAGCGATTGGCGCCGAGCGTCGCGGCCACTTCCTCCACCTCCTTGTCGATCTCCTCCATGATCGGCTGGACGGTGCGCACGACGAAGGGCAGGCCGATGAAGATCAGCGCGATGACGATGCCGAGCGGCGTGTAGGCGACCTTGATGCCGAGCGGTGCCAGCAGGCTGCCGAGCCAGCCATTCGGCGCGTAGAGCGTGGTCAGCGCAATGCCTGCGACCGCTGTCGGCAGCGCGAAGGGCAGGTCGACCATGGCATCGACGATGCGGCGGCCAGGAAAGTTGTAGCGCACCAGCACCCAGGCGACGATCGTGCCGAAGACGACATTGACCGCGGCTGCAATGAAGGCGGTGCCAAAACTGATTTCAAGCGCGTTGATAGTGCGGCGATCGGTGGCGATCGCCCAGAAATCGGCCCAGCCGAGCGCGGCCGATCGCCAGATCAGCCCCGATAGGGGGATGAGGATGATGAGCGTGAGGTAGGCAAGAGAGAAGCCGAGCGTCAATCCGAAACCCGGAATGACGCTCGGCTGTCTGAACCGCCACCTCGCTTTTGCGGGTGCTGTGGTCATGTCGTCCTGATCTAGAGTCTAGCTATTGGGCCTACTGGGCTGGCTTGTAGATCTGGTCGAATATACCACCGTCGCCGAAATGGTAAGGCTGTGCTTTCTTCCAACCGCCAAAAAGCGGATCGTCGATGGTGATCAGCTTGATCTCCGGCAGTTTGGCGAGGTCCTCCGCCGGCACCAAATCGGGCTTCGACGGGCGATAGTGGTTCTTGGCGATGAGCGTCTGGCCTTCCTTGGAGTATAGATAGCTCAGATAGGCTTCGGCGACTTTTCGCGTGCCCTTGGCATCGACGTTGGCGTCGACTACGGCGACCGGCGGCTCGGCCAGGATCGAGGTCGGCGGGTAGACGATGTCGAAATTGTCGGCGCCGAACTCGTCGAGCGCCAGATAGGCCTCGTTTTCCCAGGCCAGCAGCACGTCGCCCAGGCCCTTTTGTGCGAAGGTCACGGTCGCGCCGCGCGCACCGGTGTCGAGCACCGGAACATGGGCGTAAAGATTGCCGACGAATTCCTTGGTCTTGGCCTCGTCGCCGCTATCCTTGGCGTTGGCATAGGCCCAGGCGGCGAGATAGTTCCAGCGCGCGCCGCCCGAAGTCTTGGGGTTCGGCGTGATCACCTGGACGTCGTCCTTGACCAGATCGCCCCAGTCCTGGATGCCCTTCGGATTGCCCTTGCGGACAAGGAAGACGATGGTCGAAGTGTAGGGCGCCGAATTGTTCTCGAACTTGGTCCGCCAGTCGGGATTGATCTTCTGCGATTTCGAGACGATGGCGTTGATGTCACCTTCGAGCGCCAGCGTCACCACGTCGGCGTCGAGGCCGTCGATCACGGCGCGGGCCTGCGCGCCCGACCCGCCATGCGACTGCTGGACGGTTACCGTCTCACCGGTCTCGGCCTTCCAGTGGGCGACAAAGGCCTCGTCGAATTGCTTGTACAGCTCACGCGTCGGATCATAGGACACGTTGAGGATGGTGGTATCGGCAAACGCGAAACCGAGCGTTCCGAATTGGACCGATGCAGCGACAAGGGCGCCGAGCAGTTTCCTGAAATGAGGATTGGTCATTTACGCCTCCGTTGAGATCACTTCAAATCTACTGAATTGGTAGAAATTAGATGCACTCAATGTTGCTTTTTTTGCGCTTTCGAAGCAATTTTTCGCTGACTTTTGGCCTCATGAAGAAATTCTTTCCTCTCGACGCCGGGGTACCGAATCCGGGCTCATGAAGCGATCTATCTAGAGACAGGTCGCGCCTCGGCAATGGCTGGATGAGGCCTGGGCGCGATTTGCTTTCGCGGCTGCCAGTGATTCAGTCGGCGGTGACGAGAAAGTCGAAGCGCTGCTTTGGAAACGGCTCGTTTTCCAGCGTGAAGTGCCACCATTCGCGCGGATAATTCCTGAAGCCGCCGGCGCGCATGGCCTCGACAAGCCTCTTGCGGTTTGCCGTTGCTTTTTCGGCGAGCGGACGGTGCGCCGTTTCGCTCATCGGGTCGAAACAGTCGAAGCCGGTGCCGAAATCGAGCGTGTCGGCATCTGATACACCGCAGGCCGGTTTCGGGCGGTGTTGCGGTCGGCTCGCGCGATTGCGACATCGACGGTCGAGCCGCGCGAATGGGTCGACAGTTCGCCGATATAGCCTTTGGCGATGAGGTCCTTGCGCTTGACCGCCGGATACCATTGTGGGTCGGGTGGTCCGCCTTCCCCAGTCCATTCGCCCATGTCGGAGACGGCGCGTGCCGGGCGGTAGCAATCGAACACGACCAGCGTCAGCCCCTCGGCGGCGATCGCTTTCTGGACGCCGGACAGCGCTTCTGCCGCTCGCACGGTGAGTATGCATACCGGCGCATCGTAGCCGGCCGCCTTGCGACGCAAGAAATTGTCTGTGCGGGCATAGCGGATGTCCTGCCGGATGGTGCGATCGACGTCGGCCAGCCGAACGAAGCCGGCGGGGAGATCTGCAGCGAAAACCGGGAACATACCGGCAGCCGACAGCAGGGCGCAAAACGCAATGCGCTGAATCGCTTGGCGCATTCTATTCAACGAACACTTTCACGCTTGCCGCGCGCCCTACCGCGTCGATCACGGTCAGGGTCGAATAGCCGGCGCCGTCCGGTTGCCAGGTCGCGCTACGCCGCCGGTCGATGCCGACCAGCGGCTTGCCGTTGGCCAGCCAGCGGAACGGCGCGCGGCCACCTTGCAGCTTCAGCACCAGCGGCGAGGCCTCGGCGGTAGTGGTGTCGAGATCGACGCGGGCGCCATCGGGCGGAAAGATGATCGTCGGCGCGGGCTCGGTCGGTGTCGCCTGGACCAGCCCGTCGGCGCCAAAACCGAAACGCGCCAATGTCACCGGCAGATCGTCGCGCCCGGGTCTGACGACGCCGGCCGGCCGGCTTGGTAGCGGCATGGCGGCCAGGCCGGAGCGGACAAACCCCTCGAACAGGATGGGTGCGGCCGAGACATAGCCGGACAGGCCGGGCACCGCACCGGCATCGGGACGGCCGGCCCAGACGCCCAGCACGTAGCGCCCGTCGAAGCCGACCGACCAGGCATCGCGGTAGCCGTAGGAGGTACCGGTCTTGTAGGCGATACCGCGCTGGACCGCACCTTCGGGCGGCTTGACGCCCGACAATATGTCGGTGATCTGCCAGTTCGCCTGATCGTCGAGGATGGTAACCGTGGAGCGTTCGGCATTCGCCGGCTCGGTGCCGTCATGCAGCGTGTGCGCCTTGCCGCCATTGGCAAGCCCGGCATAGAGCTGGACGAGGTCGCGCAGCGTCACGCCGACGCCGCCAAGACCGATGGCGAGACCCGGCGGCTTGTTGACGGGCAGGATCGGCGTGACGCCGGCCTGCCGGAAGCGCGCGAGCAGCCGCGCCGGCCCGACCGCGTCGAGCACCCTGATCGCCGGCACATTGAGCGACAGTTGCAGCGCCTGCCGGATGCTGACGTCGCCTTGGTAGCCCATGTCGAAATTCTTCGGCCTATAGCCGGAGAAATCCGCCGGACTGTCGTCGATCAGCGTTTCCTGCGCGACAAGCCCCTGCTCGAAGGCGAGCCCATAGATGAACGGCTTCAGCGTCGAACCTGGCGAGCGGACGATCCTGGTCATGTCGATCCAGCCGGAGCGGCTGGCGTCGAAATAGTTGGCGGAGCCGACCTCGCCAAGGATGTCGCCGGTACGGGCGTCGGCCAGCACCATGGCGACCGACAGGCGGGGTCCGAGCCTGGTGGCGGCATCGTTTGCCACCTGTTCCAGCCCTTCCTGGACGCTTTTGCGGATCGTCAGTCGCAACGGCTGGCCGGCGACCGCTTTGGGCAGAACCGCATAGGCGGCATGGGCGGCGAGCGCCGGCAGCGTGCGGCGGATGCCTGAAACGTCATCGAGCGCGGCACGTGCGGCCTCGCGCTCGCCAAGCAGGCCTGATGAGACCATGCGCGCCAGCACCCGATCGCGGGCAGCGTGAGCGATTGCGAGGTTGCGGTCGGGCCTGCGCTTTTCCGGCAATTGCGGCAGCGCGACGAGCAGGGCCGCCTCCGAGACCGTCAGCCGCTTTGGCTCTTTGCCGAAATAGGCCAGCGAGGCGGCGCGCACGCCTTCGAGATTGCCGCCATAGGGCGCCAGCGTCAAATAGCGTTCGAGGATCTCGCGCTTGGTGAGCCGCCGCTCGATCTGTAGCGCGCGCAGCATCTGCTTGATCTTCGAGCCGAGGCTGCGGCTGTCGCGCGGCTCTGCCAGCCTGGCAAGTTGCATCGACAGCGTCGAGCCGCCGGAGACGATACGGCCATTGGTCGCGAACTGGCCGGCGGCGCGGGCCAGCGCCAGCACGTCGACGCCCTGATGATCCCAGAAGCGCTTGTCCTCGTAAGTCACCAGCATGTCGACGAGCTGCTTGTCGACCTGGTCGAGGCGGGTGGCGAGCCGCCAATAGCCGTCCGGCGTGGCGAAGGCCCGCAACAGCTGGCCGTCGCGGTCCTGCACTTCGGTCGACACCGTCAGCGCTGCCGGCAGCGGTGGCGGAAAGGCGCGGTCGAGCTGCCAAAGGGTGGCGGTGGCAATTGCCACAAGGCCGGCGAGGGAGGCACCTGTGACGGCTGCCCGGTGCAGGAT
>NZ_SUEO01000007.1:28564-35185 GCF_004962925.1 Mesorhizobium sp.
CCCCTCATCCGCCTGCCGGCACCTTCTCCCCGTATAGTGACGGGGAGAAGGGGGCTCTTTCTGCGCCGTTCGAGGTTGGCGAAAACTTCGGCGCAAGCTCATTTCTCTCCGTCTCCATACGGGGAGAAATGCCCGGCAGGGCAATGAGGGACAGCGCAATCGCCATGATCATGTTCGCCACCATCTGCCTTACGGCGCCTTGACCTCCATCATCCCGGTCGCGGTGCGGGCCGAATATTGCGGCCGGTACATGTCCTCGACCGTTGCCGCCGAATGAGCATAGGTGCCCGGCGTCACCGCGCGCACGACATAGGCGAGCGTGATGTTGCGGTCGCCGTCGCCGTCGTTCGGATTGAAGGCCGCGACGAAACGGTCGTCGCGGAATTCGAGATGGGCGGCGTCGGTCTGGGCGAGCCAGGAGAAGTTCGACAACTGGGCGCTGGAAACCAGGCCCGGATTGTCGATCTCGAAGCCGGCCGGCAGCAGATCGGTGATCACGAGCCGCGACGGCCACTTGTTCTGCTCGTAGATCTTGAGCACGACGACATAGCGTTCGTTCTGGGTCGCCTCCGTGACATTGGCTTCGGTGCCGTCGAGCTTGTAGTAGGTGCGGCCGATGGTGAAGCCGTTGCCGCTGGCCGGCAGTGGCTGGATCGGCGAGGCCACCGTGGTGACGACTGCCTGCAGCAGGTTGCTGCCGGTGTTGGCGATGGTCAGCGGACTGTCGACAAGATCGCTGCCGGCAATCTGGTCCGAATAGGCGCCGACATGCGGTGCACCATTGATGGTCAGCGCGATCGCATCATTGCCGGCCTTCAGCGCGCGGGCCGCCAGCAGCATCCAGGACTCGTCCTGTGTGCTGGTCCATCTGACGGCGGCGCGTTCCTTCGTCACCAGCGTGATCAGCGCCGGCACGATCGTCGGCACCGGCTTCGATTCGGCGGCAAGCGCCAGCATCGCCGCGCCGTCACGCAGCGGCGAGCCATAGTCGGACCTGTAGTAGTCATATGCGGAGATCGACTGGGCCAGTTGCAGGGCAGCCTGGAAGGTGGCTTCCGAGCGCTGCGTATCGCCGTAGAGCGCCAGGCCTGCCGCCAACTGGGCAACGGCCATCGGGCTCGTAAAGGCTTCGAGTTGCGTGTCTGCATAATAGCGCAGATCACCGATCGAGGCCTTCTTGTTGCGGGCCAGCACATAGAGCGCATAGGCGATCTCGCTGCCGCGACCCTTGACGTCCTGGTCGTAGCCGATCGCGTTTTGCAGATTGCTCAGCGCCTGGTTCATCGCCAGGGTCGGCACGTCGTATTTCTGCTCGCGTGCTCGGGTCAGGAAATCGGTGACGTAGGCGTCGAGCCACAGATCGCCGGAGCCCGGACCCCACAGGCCGAAGCTGCCGGCCGAGGCCTGATAGCTCAGCACCTTGTAGATGGCGTCCTGGATGCGGCCGCGCAGATCGGGGTCGCTGGCCATGCCGATGCCCGAGGCCATGTCATTGACATAGAGAAGCGGCATGGCGCGGCTGGTGGTCTGCTCGGCGCAGCCATATGGGTAGCGGTCAAGTGTCATCAGCAGCGACGGCACGTCGAAGGCCGCCGCCTGCGAAACGCCGACGCTGACCGAAGCGCCGTCGAGCAGGCTTGCCGTCAGCAGCTCCTTGTCGATGCGCAGCGACCCGCCATTGCCCTTGAGGTCGACCACCATACGGGTGGTCACCGGCAATTGCGCCGGGCGCACCGGAACATAGAGCGTCTGCTCGACAGCGGTGCCGTCTTCATGGGCGAGCTTGATGGTGATCGAGGCGTTGCCCGGCGTCTCAGCCGTCAGAGGCACGGTCAGCGTCTGCCGCTTGCCCTTGGCGAGCGTCAGCTTTTCGGGCAGGGCGGCAGTGCCGGTCGACAGACCGCCGGTGGTGTCTATCGACAGTGCATAGTCGCCCTCTGGACCATCGGTGTCGGCGACGTCGAGCCGCATGACGGCCGAATCGCCGGGCGCCAGAAAGCGCGGCAGGCCGGCAGTGATCACCACCGGATCGCGCACGATCACGTCGGACTGGGCATGGCCGACCCCGTCCTTGGTCCAGGCGACGGCCATCACGCGTACGGTGCCGTTGAATTGCGGGATGTCGAAATCGATCCGCGCCCTGCCGTCGGGATCGAGCTGGACCGGACCGGAGAAGAAGGCGACCAGCTTTTCGGTCGGCGGACTGCCCTGCGACTGCATATTGGCGCCGTCGCCGCCGGTGCGCAGCTTGCCTGACGTGCCCAGCGAGCCGTCGATCAGGCGGCCGTAGAGGTCGCGTACCTCGAGGCCGAGCATGCGCTGGCCGAAGAACCAGGTCTCCGGATCCGGCACTTTGTAATTGGTGAGGTTGAGGATGCCGACATCGACGGCCGCGACCATGACATAGGCGTTGGCGCCCGGCTGCACGCCGGCCACGGAAACCGGGATCGACAGCTGCTGGCGCGGCATGGTCTTGTCCGGCGGCGTCAAGGTGACGGCGAGCTTCTTCGAGCCTGGATCGACCTTCAGCCATTTGACGCCGATGGCGCGCGCTGGCATGCGGGTTTCCTGCGCATCGCCCGGCCTGAACAGCGTTGCCGTGACATAGGCGCCGGCGCCCCAGTCGTCGCCGACCGGGATGTCGATCGTGCTGCCGCCGGCCGGAACGCTGGCGGTGACGGTCTTCAAGAGCTTGTCGGCGCCGATGGTGACGAGCAGCTCGCCGGCAAAATGCGGCGACACTTTGAGCTTGGCCACTTCGCCCGCCGCATAGGTGTCCTTGTCGAGGGCGATCTCGAGGCCGTCGGGCGTTTCGGTGGTCGTGGAGCTGACATACCAGCCGGCGTCGAACTCGTAGCTGGTCGCCGGGCCTTCCGGATCCGATGTCTCGATCTCGAGCCGATAGCGGCCCCAGTCGACCGGCAGCGAGACGGTGGCCTCGCCGTCGGCCGTCAGGTCGACCTGGCCGTTGGCCACCGACTTGGTGAAGGTCACCGGCTCATAGTTCCAGGAATTGCTCGAGCGGTACCATTGGTAACTGCGTTCGACCTTGACCAGCGACCATTGCGCACCCTGCAGCGCCTCACGCTTGCCGTCGGGGTCGACGGCGATCAGGCCGAATTTCGCCGTGCCGCCTTGCGGCACCTCGTCGCCGTCGAAATCCGGGCGGATTCCGATCATATGGCCTTGCGGCCGGATGCCGATGTTGAGGGAGCGCTCGACGGCGCGGCCGCCGGTCTCACGCATCCTGACCGTCACCTTGGCATCGACGAGCTTGGTGGTCGAGGGCAACTGGTCGACGGAAACCGGGAAGGTCGCCTTGCCGTCCTCGCCGACCACCGGGAGACCTGTGAACGGCGTGACCGACGGTTCCGCCGACTGCTCGTCGGCGAGGCCGAAGGAATAGCCTTTAAAACGGTCCCAGTCGCGAGTGGTCGACAGCGTCAGCTCGCCTTCGAGCGCCAGCCCGGCGGCAGGCGCGCCATACAGGAAGCGGCCGTCGACGGTGACGTTGGCTGTTTCGCCCTGCGCGATCTCCTGCTTGTCGGAGGACAGGTCGAACTCGATGCGATCCGGCACGAAATCCTCGACCAGGAACATGTGGCTGGCGACCGCCGCCTGCTTGGGATCGGTGTGGATCGCCACCGTCCAGGTGCCGCGCATGGCATTGGGTTCGAGCGGCAGGTCGACGGCATGGCCGCCGGCCGATGCGCCGTCGCTGACGATGCGACGGTTCTCGACGCCGTCGGGGCGCGTGAAGATGAAGGTCAGCGGCAGGTTCTCGACCGCCTTGGCGGCGCCGTCACGGGCAAGCGCTGCGACATGGACGTCCTCGCCGGCGCGGTAGATGCCGCGTTCGGTCCAGGCATAGACGTCGAGCGCGCCCGGCGCCGGACGCCCGGTGACGCCACGATCTGACAGGTCGAAGCCGGCGCGGCCCATGTCGAGGAAGACGAAGTCGCTGTCGCCCTGCTTGGCCGTCAGCACAGAAGGCACCATGCCGCCGTCGCCGCGCGTCAGGCCGGCGTTGAAGACGGCGCGGCCTTCCGCGTCCGTGGTCGCGGTGCCGAGGATTTCATTGTTCCTGGCGAGCAGCGTCAGTTCAGCACCTGATATCGGCTTGGCGGTTCCGAGCGAACGGGCAAAGACGTTCAATCCATCCTGTCCGGTGTAGGTCGACAGGCCGATATCGGAGACGACGAACCATTGCGTGGCGCGGGAATCATAGTCGTCGTCATTCTCGTCGACCGGTTGTGCAGTCAGCACATAGACACCGGGCTTGCGCTGCGGCAGCGCCTCGTCGACCGGGAAGGAGGTGATAACCTCCTTGTTCAGGTCGTTGGCGATGTCGAGCTTGCCTTGCCAGACCGGTTCGCCCATCTGATCGGAAATGTTGGAGATGTCGTAGCCGTCAAGCTGGCGCAGGAACTGGTAGCCGGACAGAAGCTGGGTCAGCGAACGGTCGCCGATGCGATAGAGCTTCATTTCGGCGGCGTTCATGTTGACGGTGACGACCGGGATGCCGCGGCGCGCGCCGGCAGGCAGCACGAAGCTGTCGCCGGTGAAACGGGCGGACGGGGCGCGGTCCTGCACATAGATCGACAGCACCACCGGTGCGGTGATCACCTCGCCGATGGCGGCCGGCAGGCCAGGGCGGAAGGTCACGTTGTAATGCTGGCCATGTTCGAGCCCATCGACGCAGATCTGCTTGTCTTTGGCCTCGACACCCTTGGGGGCGGCGTTGTCGACGGTGACGAATTGCGAATAGTCGACGCCGGTCTTGACCAGATCCTCGGAAAACTGCGCGCAGATGCGCGGCGCGCTGGTGTCGGCGTCGACCGTGTGATCGACGATGCGGAAGCCCTTGCGGGCCTTGAGGTCCTGATAGGCAGCCGAGACCCAAGACGAATTGACCAGCGCGAGGCTCGCTTCGTAGGCCTGCAGCGCCGGCCGGGAGAGGTCGCGGCGATCGAGCCCGTCGCCGAGCAGTGCCAGTGCTTCGGCGCGCGTTTTTGTAGTGCGCAGCAATTTGTAGGCGTTGAAGGCGGCGGAGGTGGCGTTCGCGGGCAGCGTGGAGGCCTCCGCACTGTTGGCGGTCGGCGGCACGGCGAGCGTTTCCCGCGCCAGTTCAAGCCAGAGCTGGCCGTCGTCGGGCAATACCGAAACCAAAGCCTCGTATTTTTGCATGGCCGAGCGGCGGTTGCCGGTCTGCGACGCTTGTTCCGCCGCCTGCTTCAGCGCCGCCAGCCCATCGGCAGGCTTGGTATAGGCCGGGCCGGTGAGCCTGTTGCGGTATTGCTGGGCCTGGTCGGCCATCCAGGCGGGGAAGAAGGCGAGGTCCGGCGGCGCGCCGATATCGGGGTCGCCATCGATGTTGACGACTTTACCGGCGACGGCGCCGTTGAAGGGCTTCAGCGTGTTATAGTCGGATTTGAGAAAACACCATTTGGCCTTGGGGTTGTAGGTGAAGGCGCGGCAGGCGGGATCGCCGAGACATGTCGTCTTGCACTGGTCGAGGCTGACATTCTGGTCGGATCTGAGATCGAAACCGAAATAATCGGAATTGCCCGATATCACCACCCGGCGTGCTTCGGCCGCTTGCGCGATACCGCCCCAGGCGAACAAGAGAAGGAAAAGGATCGACAGACCACGAGCCGCGCGCATTGCCATAATACCCCTCCAGACACTGCTTACGCATCGGCCCGAAAATCGGAATCGATTTTCGGAAAGCACGATGCGTCACTTCAAAGTCCTAGAGCGTACCTTGTGCCTCCGAATGGACGCACCTCGCTCTAACGTCCAGACATGTTCAAGCTTCAGTCCAGCTTGTCAACGCGAGGACGCGGCAGGTTCCGCCTGCCAACGGTTTCCTTTCCGGCCAATGGCCGGTAGTACCTCCATAGGACAGGGATCACGCTTTCTTGCGGCGACGCAGAAGGTGTGAATTCCAAGCCCTGTCCATTTCAGACAATTGGATTGTGGCCCCTTTACGAGCAATTCAGAACTTCATTCCAATTTTAGCTTTGGGAGCTAGTGTAGAGTTGTAATGTCGGCGTATGAAAGGCAGATGTCGGGAGGAACCGCGCCACGGCGCGTGCTTTCGCACGCCCTGCTTTTCGTCTTGCTGTGCTCGACTGCACTGGTTGCCACGAGCGGAAATGCGGCCGCTTTCGAGATCTTCGGCATCAAGCTGTGGGGGTCGTCGGAGGACGAAGATGCCGACATCGTCGATCCGCTGCGCTATGCGGTGACCATCGAGGCGCCCGACGCCGACGAGGATCTCGTCAAGAAGCTCGAAAACGCGTCGGCACTGAAGGCCGACGAAGAACGCCCGGTCTCGGGTTCGCTCGGCCTGCTGGGCAAGGCGCGCGGCGACCGCGATCAGCTTATCGCCGCACTTTACGCAGATGCCCGCTACGAGGGTGTCGTCACCATCACCATCGAAGGCAAACCGCTCGACGATTTGCCGCCCGACGCCGAATTTTCGGGGCCGCAGCCGATTCCGGTGGTGATCAACATTGCGACCGGGCCGAAATTCACGCTTGGCGATATCAGGCTGGAGGGGGATGCGGCGGGACTGGTGGGGCCCGATTTCGGCCTGATCGCCGGCGGCGATGCCGG
>NZ_SUEO01000007.1:35195-38333 GCF_004962925.1 Mesorhizobium sp.
GGCGTCGATCGTGCGGGCGCTCAAAGAGGAGGGCAGGCCGCTGGCCAAGGTGACGGATCGCGAGATCGTTGCCGACCACGCCACCTCGACGCTCGACGTGACGCTGACCGTTGCGGCCGGGCCGGTTGCGGGTTACGGCGACACCACGGTCGAGGGCACCGAAAAGGTCGACCGCGACTTCACCGAATACATGACCGGCCTGAAGCGCGGCCGCCAATATTCGCCGGAAGAGGTCGACGAGGCGCGCGACCGGCTGCTCGGGCTGGAAGTCTTCAACAGCGTGACGCTGAAGGAGGCCGACAGTCTCGACGCCGACGGCAACATCCCTATCGGCGTCGAAGTGAGCGAGCGCAAGCCGCGCTATTTCGGCATTGGCGGCACTTTCTCCAACACCGAAGGGCTCGGCCTCGAAGGTTATTGGGGCCACCGCAATCTGTTCGGCCGTGCCGAAAAGCTGCGCATCGAGGGCGCAATCAGCGGCATCGGCAGCAACGACCTGACCGAGCTCAACTACAATGCCGGCATCATGTTCGAAAAGCCGGGCGTGGTCGGGCCGGCGTCGAAATTCTTCGCCGGCGTCAACACCGTATTGGAGCATCCCGACGCCTACGACCATTTCGCGGTCAAGGGCAACACCGGTCTGTCCTATGAACTCGACAAGCAGCAGACGGTTTCCGCGGAAGTCGCGCTCGACTATTCGAAGATCACCGATTCTTTCGGCAAGCACACCTATCTGATCGCGAGCGTTCCGCTGCAATATGTCTACGATAACAGAGACAGCCGGCTGAACCCGACGACGGGATTCAGGGCGTTGGCCTTTGTCGAGCCGAGCTACGACATTTTGAACGGTGCGGCCTTCGTCAAGCTGAGGGGCGAAGGATCGGCCTATCAGTCGCTCGACGCGGCCTCCAAGTTCGTCTTGGCTGAACGCGTCGCCATCGGCTCGATCATCGGTGCCGGCCTTCAGGATGTTCCGGCCGACCGGCGCTTCTATTCCGGCGGCGGCGGCTCAGTGCGCGGTTATGCCTATCAGGGCATCGGTCCGAAGGACATCGACGGAGAACCGATCGGCGGGCTTTCGTACTTCGAGACCTCGCTCGAGATGCGCATCGCCGTCACCGACACGATCGGCGTCGTGCCGTTCGTCGATGCCGGCACGGTCTCGACCGAGCAGTTCCCGGATTTTTCCGACATGAAGGTCGGCGCCGGCGTCGGCCTGCGCTATATTACGCCGTTCGGACCGCTGCGCGTCGATGCGGCGGTGCCGCTCAACCGGGGTCCCGACGACCCGCGTTTCGGCATCTATGCCGGCATCGGACAGGCGTTCTGATGACAATGTTCAAGCGCATCCTCCGCATTGTCCTTTACACGCTGCTCGTCTTGGTGGCGGCGGTGGTCGGTGCGCTCGTCGTGCTGACCAAGACCGAGCGCGGCCGCGACAATCTCGCCGGCATCATCTCGACCATGGCGTCGACCGATGACCAAAAGGTCACGGTCAGAGGCATCGACGGCATCTGGTCCGGCGCGCTGACCGTCGACCACGTGGTGCTGGAAGATCGCCAGGGCGCCTGGCTGGTGGCGCGCAAGGTGGCCGTCGACTGGTCGCCGCTGGAACTTCTGTCGAAAAGCTTCAGCGCCGGCCGCATCGCCGCCGATCGCATCGAGCTGGCGCGATTGCCGGTCGCCGGCACGCAACCGAGCCAAGGTGGTGCCACCACACTGCCGGTGTCGCTCGACATCAAGCAGATCGACCTGCCCGAAATCGCGCTCGGGCAGGCCCTGGCCGGCAGCGGTATCGCAGAGCTCGCGGCCAAGGGTGCGTTCAAGGCCAACGCGGCGCCATTGGCGCTCGAAACCAACCTCAACATCACCCGCCACGACGGCAAGCAAGGCAAAGTCGACGCCAACATCCATTTCGCACCCGCCGACAACAAGCTCGACCTCGACCTGAAGGCATCCGAACCGGCCGGCGGCATCATCGCCAATCTGCTCAATTTGCCGGATGCGCCGCCGGTCGACATCGTCGTCACGGGCACGGGGCCGGTCGCCAACTGGAGTGGCATTGGTACCTTCGTCGTCGACGGCCAGATCGTCACCCAGCTCACCGGCCGCCACCAACTCACCGACAAGGGCAACTATGTCGAGGCCAAGGGCGATGGCGACTTCCAGCGCTTCATACCCGACAATATAAAACCCTTGTTTACCGGCAAAACCAGCTTCGACCTCGCCGGAACCGCGATCGTGACGGGCGGCGTCGAAGTCGAGCGCGCCAACATCGACAGCGATGCTGTGCATGGTACCGCTGCGGGCATCATCGACCCCAATGGCGCCAGCGACCTTTCGGTTGAGCTTGCCGCCAAGGGGCCGCCGATCGTGCTCAGCCTCGGCACTGCGGCGCAGCCGGTGACCGTCGCGATCACCGGTGCCACGGCCCGCGCGTTCGGCGGCGGCAAGGCGCCGATAGTCGACATCGGCGCGTCTCTGGTCTCGGTGGTGGCGGGCGGCACGCGGGTGGACGATCTGGCGGCTGAAATCCATTCCGACGGCTTCGACATCCAGGACCGCAGCGGACCGGTCACCATCAAGCTTGCGGCCGGTGGCCTGAACACCGACGTGGCGACGCTGGCGCCGCTGGTGACCGGCAGGGTGACCGCGGATCTTGCCGGGTCGGTCAGCAAGGACGAGATCGTCGTCGATCAAGGCACGCTGGCCAGCGACGCGCTCAATGCCTCAGTGACGTCCAGGGTGACGCTGGCCGATCTGGCGATGACGCTCAAGATGAATGCCGATGCCGTCTCGACGGCGCTGCCGCCGCAGATCCGCTCGGTTCTCGGCGAGCGCGTGACATTCTCGGCGACAGCGACCCGCGACCCGCAAGGCTCATTTGCCGCCAATGCGCTGCAATTCACTTCGGGCTCGCTCAGCGCCAGCGGCACCGCCAGCGCGACGGGCACCGACATCCAAGCCGACATCAAGGGCACGCTCGGTGACGTTTCGGTGCTGTCGCCCATGGTTGGCGTACCCGTCGGCGGGGCCGTCGATTTCGCGCTGACGGCGAGCGGCGCGCGCACGGCGCCGGATTTCTCGGTCTCGGCCGACAGCGACAGCCTGACGGCGTCCGGTCATACGGTCAAGACG